>SFFV01000027.1 GCA_004557735.1 Clostridiales bacterium | reverse complement strand
TTGGTAAGGATGAGGTCCCCAGTTCGAATCTGGGTAGCAGCTCCAAGGGAAAAAACCTGTAGTCGTTGAAACTACAGGGTTTTCTCTTTTCTCAAGCCACGTCAGATTTGCTCAAAATGCCCCAAAATTTCAAGCACATTTTCAAGCACAGGGGCACACTCAAGCACATTTTCAAGCACAAAAATGCGGGTCAATTTGGGGCATGAACCGCCCTATTTCACGACCTCATGATAGTACTCGGCGAGCTTCTCCGCAGGTGCCGGACTGTCCTTGTCGAACAGGAACGCCTTGGCGAGATCCGCGTAAAACTCCGGCCGGTCGACGCCGTATTTGACACCGACTGAGTAGTAATCCGAATACATCATGTTCATGCCGTCGGCATTGTCCATCCGCTGGAGCCATGCGCGCAGCTCATCGTCGGTCAGGCGCTCGCCGTGACCGGCGTCGTCGCCGAGCTTGGCGCGGAGGTCTAAAAGCAGGTTGAGCTGCTTGACCGTGTCCCAAGTCATCTTCCCGGCCTTGAGCACGCTTATCTCCTTGTCGAGGGCTTCACAGGTGATTCCCATGGTTCAGCCCCCAACTTAGGCCAGCTTGACCATGCTGGCGCAGACGTGGTTGATCGTACCGGCAACGCCGCTGATCGCTGCGCTGATGGTTGGAGTGCCGTTGCAGCACACCGGGATGTAAACGGTCGTCTCAATGTGCAGAGTGTAGACGTTGTCGGCCACGGTCGTAATCTGCGCATCAGCGCAGGGGAGCGCGACAGTGTCCTTGAGCGCCTTCAGCTCTGCGACGCCGGCACCGCTTGCGGTGAAGATCACGTCGTAGCTGATGCGGTAAAGGCCGCCGTTATTGACAACGAAACCGCCCGTCACGGTCTCCAGCGAGCAGCCGGTATCGGTGTTAAGGATACCGAGGACATTGACGGGCGTGCCCGATGCGATGAACGCCTGGGGCGTATTATTATAAGCATTCTGAGCGCTCTTGTAGTGCGAGTTTTTAAGTCGCTGATTGCAAGACATAATATTCTCCTTTCATAAGTGATGCCCGGACAGCGGCTGCCGTCCGGGCCTGACGCTGTTAATAGCGGTTGATTATCTGGGGTCATGCGCAGCAGCCGCAGCCGCCCCCACAAAACGGGGAGTTGCCCGCGTTGTAGGTATAGCCGTTCGGGTAGCGCACGACGCCGTAGAGACGGTTGTCCATCTCAAGGCGCGCGATCTGCGCCGCCTGCTCGGAGATGCGCTGCTCAAGCTGCGACTTTTCGAGCGCTGCGAACTTGGCGTCGATATTCGCGCCCAGGTTACAGATCTGGCGCTCAATAGAGTTGCCGGTCTGCGTGATGGTCGCGTTCGTGCCGTTCTGCGCAAGGGCCATCTCCTTGCCGAGCTGGCTAATGTTTCCCTGCATTTCGTAGCCGAGATTACAGATGCCGTTACCGAGATTCGTGAGGCGCAGGTTGAGCGCTTCAAACTGCTGGTTAAACAGTATCTGCTGCTGCGAGGCCGCGGTCGCGTACTGGCCGAAGTCGCTCTGTCCGCCGAATCCATTACGGCCGAAACCGATCATGAACAGGAACAGCACGACGATCAGGAACCAGCCGCCGCCGAAACCGTCGCCGTCGCCGAGAACGCTCTTGATGTCCGAAAGAGAAAAGTTCTCCATGAGGATCCTCCTTTCTTCAGAGTTATATAAACCGTGTCGACCCGGCTTATTTCAGGAAAGTTATAAACTGCTTGGCCGCACCCTTGAGATACTCAAATTCCTGCTGACTCATCTGCCCACTGGAGAGGAGCCGGTTGATCTCCGCCTCGGCCTGCTGCGGCGTTACGTTTTTCGCGAAACGCTTAAACTCTGCTATCAGGGCGAGCGGCGAGGAGGACGGCGCGGAAGCGGGGCTTTTCGAGCCTTTGAAAAAGGGATTACTCACTCTTCTTGCCTCCCTTCGCAGGGGCCTGACCTGCTGACTGCTGCGCGAGGAGACGCGACAGGATGTCCTCAAGGTCGGCCTTGGTTATATAATCCTCCGGCTTCGGAGCCGGGGCGGGGACGAACTCCTCCATCTTGCAGAAGGTCGTTTCCGTACCCATGTTCCCGCCGGTGCGGCAGGCGATAACGGCGTCATTCATAGCCATGACATAGACTTTCTCGCCCGCCATGACCGGGACGCGCTCTATATCCTCCACGGCCGGGACGAACACGATCACACCACTGTCAAAGCCGCCCCGAGTCATGGGCTGCGGCTGTGGTCTCCCCATCATGGGGTTGTAATTGTCGTACACACAGACACCTCCTGTCTGCTTATATTCTAATCTAAAACCGCCTCCCAGACCGGCACGTAAACAGCAGGTAAGCGGCAAAACAAGGGCAGCGCGGTCGGCGCTGCCCTTGTCATATCAATGTGGCTATTTTGTTTTTGATCCTCCGGATGCGGTTCCGGACGGTCTCTTCACAGACGTGGCACTCGTCTGCTATCTGCTTGTAGCTCCATCCCCGGCCGCGGAGCCGGAGGATCTCGACCTCTTCGTCGGTAAATCCGCAGTCCCGTTCCAGCTGCTCTCTGAGCTCTCGTGGAAACTGCAAGGACGCCCTCCTGCCGGGCGTGGTGAGCTGCTCGCGCAGCTCTGCCGATATCGTCATATTATACCGGCCGGCAAGCCCGGAGCGCGGCAACGCTCCTCCTGTGCGGTCTGACGCGGCTTGCGTCAGACCCTGTTAATAGTTATTCGGACTTGCCCAGCTGCTTGACGATCTGATTAGCGCCGGTAGCTGCGAGGCCGGACACGATGCCGACGGCGACGGCGGTTATGTAGTCCGTCGCCGGAAACTCCGGCATGATCATCATGCCCACGACTCCCAGCGCGCCGCCGCAGACCCCGCAGATGACGGGGATCCACTTGTTATCAAGGCCGGTCGCCTTGACGATCTCGCCGATAAGATATGCGATGACGGTGATCGCCGCCACGCTCGCTATGCCTACTATTTCCATGTTTTGACTCCTTTCGATTTGTGCCCGATTCGGGCACATTCACGGTTTGTGAAAAGCCTCCAGGTCGGCGATGCGGTGGTTGGCGACCCGGATCTGCTCGTCCATGAGGGCAGCTTGAGTCTCCAGCGCATAGGTTCTGTCGATGACCTGATTATGCTTCTCAACGTGCTTGCTGAGTTCTTCGAATTTTGTTTCAATGACCGCCTGAAAGACGGCCTGACTCCTGCGATTCGCGAGCCAGGCACCAAGCGCTGAGAAGATTCCGGCGACAATGGCGCACGCTATTGCTTCTGACATTTCTGATGTCCTCCGTACTATATTTGGGGTTGCCCGGTAATCCTATCTCATGCCGCATCGCCTCCCGGAAGTGTCAGCAGCGCCGCCCATGTCCGGGGGCCGCACTCGCTGTCCGTGTCAAGCCCGGAGGCCGTCTGGAAGCGCCCGACCGCCGCAGCAGTCGCAGGACCGTACTCCCCGTCGACATCCAGGTTGTACCCGCGGCAGAGGAGCAGCGCCTGCACCGCACGCACGTCCGGGCCGACCATAAGCCGGAGCCCCGGCGTGTACTGGAGCAGCCGGGGCGGCCAGTACGCGGCGGCCGGCGTGCTCTCCGGATCGTCCGCGCTGTCTGCCCCTGAGTATCTGAGCACGCAGTCCCACGGATAGTTGTAGTAACCGCGCGTGTATATCTCGCGCCCGGTCTGGTCGCCGGTCTGCCCTCCGGTCGTAGTGCCATATTCGTTGATGCTCGCCTGCACGAGCTGCCCGCCGCCGATATACAGGGCGGTGTGATGGATGCGGTTCAGGAGCACATCCCCGCGCTCAAGCCCCGCGCCGGTCGAGAGGTCGACGCTGCCCGTCACGTCCTCAAAGCCGCAGCGCAGCATGTCCCCGCGCATGTTGCCCGTGTAGGTGCAGCTGAGGGGCAGTCCGGCTTTCTTAAACGCGGAGATCACCAGACTGCTGCAATCGTAGTCAGGCCCCCAGCGGTTGGCCTGGTCGTAGCCGTGGCTGTCGTCCGCCGCGATCTCCAGTGCGCGGGTCACAGCATTGTCAATGATTCCCATGGTGCCCTCCTTATGTTGCCGTTACGAACCTTGAGAGCAGCCACCCTGTCGGGTCTACGCTCTCGCGTGCGTCTTCCGTCAATAAACCGCTGTCGGTCTTATCGTCGTCAGGCATCACTTGTCACCTCCGTTACATAGAGTCCCACCAGTTCGGCGAGGTCGAACGCGAGCGGCTTACCGCTGTCGCGTGTGCAGAGATAGACCTTGCCGTTCTGACTGTAATATTTGTCCTTGAAAATTTCCATCGGCTGAGTGAACGGGATAGGATCGTCGAGCGTGCCGCTGTGCTCTTCGTCTATAACTTCGTACAGTGCAGCAGTCGGCACGCCCGGCACCCACTCGGCGCTGAAAGTGTGCTCCGACGCGTCGGTGCGAACTCTGTATAGCGTATCTCCGTGCAGGAAGCGCTGTCCCGGCGTTGCGGTCGTGCCTATGAGATTAGACCACTGCTGATAGATAAGCTTGCAGGTGCGCGCCTGCGCGTCCGAGAGGGCATTCCCTGCGGTGTCCATCGCCGCGCGAAGCTTCTGTGCGCTTGAAAGATAACTCATGCCGTCTCCTCCTCATTAGTCACGCCGAGCAAGTCAAGTGCGGCGCGCATGTCCTGCTTTTCCTCATCGCTGCCGCCCTGCTTTATCTCCGTGATTTTGGCAAGGATCGCGTTCTTACGCTCTTCTATCGTCATTTCTGTACCTCCAGCGCAGTCTCGATTTCTGACAAGGCAGCTTCGTATTGCGCTACCTCATATTCTATCTGCACTTTGTAGAGCTGGGTGTATAGTTTCCACGGGGCTATCATCTCCCCGCTGAACACCTCGCCGTCCGCGCGTGTCCACGTCTCGCCGCTCGGTACATATCTGTATCCCTCAACAAACTCCGCGCACTTGCCGTCAAAGGATGATACTTCAAAGGCTCTGCGTGTGCCATCATCGGCGGTATGGCACTTGTAATCGCTGTCTATGTAGATTGTTATATGTCATACCTCCTCATTCAAGCCAAACTTTTGATACTCTAAGGCCGCTTTTAGGATAGTGTCCTGCTGCGAGCGATATATAATACTCAGCGTTTATAGTAGACACATCAACGCTATATATGCCAGTTGCCGTTGGCTGCCCATATGCGGTAACCGCAGATGTCACAGCATTTGAAAGGCCCGCACTTATGGGCGCGGAGGTAGAAGAAGTTACGCACATGAAAGCAGCTTCCGGGTTTACGTTTTGAGTTACAGTATATTTTAGCATCGAATAACCGCTCAAATTGATTTTATTCGTTGTTCTTACCGCCGATACAACAGGGGTTGTGGGGTCGCTGGCATAGAGATAAATGGTATCAGATATTGTTGCGGTCGGCTTTGCCTGTATTACCTTCCACGGCTCTACAACGCCGCCATCGAACAGAAGAAGCTCATAGCTCAGTGTTACGCTAACGATCTGCCCCTCTGTTGTTATCTCCACGCTCTCGGATCTTGTGTTCGTCCCGTCTGTCGCCGTGACCGTCCACGTCCCGGCGGAGGGGATAACGAATATCGCCTTGCCGCTCGTGTCTTTCGCCGTCAGCGTCAGTGTGCCGTTCGTGCAGGTGCAGACGCTCCCCGAGGGGTATGTTACTCCGATGGCCGCGTAGAGGTCGGCCGCCTCAAACGTGCCGGTGATCTTCTCGCCCTTCTTGTCGTGTGCCGTGACGCCCTTGAGGAGCTTCGCAGCCTCGACGGTGTCGCCGGTGAGGTCGATCAGCGTCTCGCCATAGTAGACGATCTTGCTGTTTCCCATGCTCAGGCTCCGATCGTGACGGTCATGCCTCCGGCAGCGTTCGCAGCGCTGGTGTACGGCACGGCGGCAATAACGACCTCTGAGAGGTAGTCGTAGCCCTCGTCGGGAAGGATCGTCTGCGCCGTCTTGGCCGGGGTCGCGTTCTTGCTCTGTGCGTTAACGCTTTCGCCGCCATAGGTACCCTTGACGCCGAGGATCGTCACATCTTTTTTGATATTCCCGGCAATGAGCTTCAGCTTTTCCGCAGCGGCTATGCCGACCTTGCCGCTGCCGTCGTGGTAGCCGAGCTCAATGGTGTACTCGCCGTCCTTGGAGGCAATCTCCCCGGCCGCAGCGCCGCGGTTCGGCATGGTACCGGTAAGCTTCGTGCCGCGCGCGTAAGCGGTCTCCCCGGCGAGGAGGTCGTCCACGTTCGCGGTAGCGTCGCTCGTGTCGCTGTCAAACTCACACGTGCCGATGACGGGGTCGCCGGCCTTGTCGTGCGCGGTGATGCCCTTGAGCAGCTTCTCCTTGGTTACGGTGTCGCCGGTGAGATCTATCAGGGTCTCGCCGTAAAAAATGATTTTACTGTTTCCCATTAGTTATCTGCACCTCCTATGTTGCAGGTCTTTCCTCCGGCGGCGTTGGTGGTCTGCTGAAAGGTGACGCCCCGGACGTTCACGTCCTTGCGCATAACGAGCCCCTCGGTCTCCAGCACCTGTGCCGTCCGGAGCGGCTCGACTTCATACGCGCCGTCATAATAATCATAGATGCCCCCGCCGCTGCCGACGATGGCGGGGCCGAGCTCAACGGTCAGGGCCTCGTCTATCAGCTCGACGGTCAGCCCGCAGCAGCCCATCACAGCACCTCCTTGTCGGGGGAGGCGATCACGCTGAAGGCGGTTTTTATCCTCGCCCCGCGGAGGCTTTCGGCGGAGAACTTCGGGCGGATTATCGCCTCGTTGACGCCCGGCGTCATGCCCAGCGTCTCCTCCTGCGTCAGCGGGAAGAGAAATCGGCCGGAGCCGTATGTGATCTCGCCGGGATAGCGCTTCTCAATGCCGCCCATCGTGACCTTGACCGCCTGTATGTCGGCGGTGGTCACTTCTATGCCGTTGAGTTTGATGGATATCGGGACGCTCAGCGCGTCCCCCTGAAGGATAGTCAGCATAGTGTACCTCCTTATCCGGACTTCGGCACGCCGATCACGTAGTCGATCAGGTACGTGCCGCTGTCGTAGGACAGCTTCACGCGATCCCCGGCCTTCAGCGTAAGAGCGGCGTTGCCTTTGTACTTTTTTGTCGACGGTGCGGATTCGCCCGCGAAGATCAGCGTCACGCCGTCGGACGCAACAGCGCCGACAGTGGCGATCAGGAACTGCGGACGCTCCGCCTCGGCGGCGGACAGGTTGAAGAACTCATCCATTACAGCACCGTCCTTTTCGCAGTGTGCTTCATGAGCTCACCGGCGCGGAGCGTGAGGCTCCAGCCGGTCTCCTCATAAATTCCCCCGATGGTCGGGTGATCTATCGCGATAATGTCCCCGACGCCGTGTCCAGCCTCGGCCAGTGTGGAAAACTCGACCGTCTGTGTGCTCAGCTGAGACTCTGTAACGAGCCTCTTCGCGTAAGCGTCAAGCGCTGCCTGATCGGCGATCTCGTTGACCTTGACCTGCTGGCAGATGCGCATCCCGCGCCGGATGGTGCTTTTGGAAGACACCGGGGAGTCGTTGACTGCGGTCGCTGTCAGAGTCGCGTTCCGGTCGGCGTTCGCGCAGGTGCAGATAAACACGTTGGGCGCGGAAAAGATGTCCGTCCCGGCGCTGTAATCCGGGGCCATAGGCTCTCGCAGAATGTTTCGTGAACTGTACCGGTGCTTGATCCGCTCGACGGCGGGCGCTGCATAAGGCTCAAGATGCGCCAGCCCGTCGCCGTCAAACCAGACCTCGCGGTATACGATCTCGCCCATCAGAGTGTTGATAATGTCGAGCCTCGTTGTACCCGGCTCAAACTCACGGTCAGCCGGAAGCGTGGAGGCGTTGGGGATGATGCGCGTCCGGGCTATGTTTGCCGCCGCGAGCTGCTGCTCAGCTGCGGTTATATAGTTCGTCCCGGCCGCGATGAACAGGCGGCTTTCAATTCGGTCATTTTTCAGTATCCAGCCGCGGTCGTAGGCGGTGATCTGCTGCCGTTCTCCGGTGGTGCTGCCTTGCAGCGTCGGAGTTGTGGGGCGGAAGATGCCCAGGCTCTTCCAGCCGGTGCCGGTGAAGATCATCGGCTGGAGCTCGTCGCGCAGCAGATCGAACCGCTCATCGGGGATAATAGCTCCGGAGAAGCTGCCCTTTATTTCACCGTCAGCGGCAAACTTGATGTTCGGCGCGTCGTCCGGGGAGAAGAGCAGCTCCGCAAGAAACGCCCCATTGCGCAGGGCGTTGAGCTTGTAGCGCATCTCATGCATCGAGGTCGACCTCCTCCGAATAGTGCATCTGGCTTACGGCGAAGCTGTAAGAGCTGTAGAACATGCTCTCCGTCTCGCTGAGCGTGTCGAGAATGCCTATGACCATTTTGCCGCCTGGCGTCTTGAGGCAGACCGGGGAGCCCATCAGCGCCTCCAGCGCGGCCTTTTCGGCCACGTCGTCCGTTGCATAGCTGACGGATATCGACCGGTCGCAGAACTCTGTCAGCTCCGCCTCCGGGAATTTTCGCCCGGACAGATGAGTCAGGCTGAATGTGCGCGAGGCCTTGATGGTGTTCGTCCTGTGCTGTGCCGTGGAGAGCCTTAAAAACAGCCAGTTTCCGGAGCCTAAAGCCGACAGCATGACGGGCAGGCGCGCACCTGATACCTCACGGTGCCGACGGAGTAATCGTCCGTATAGCTGTAGTCCGTCGTTTTAGCTATCGCGACGCCGTCGCGGTAGACAACAAACTCGGTCCAGCTCCCGGCGTAGCTCCATGACAGCTCTGCGCGGTGATCAGCGTCGACCGTGAGCACGACGGCCCCGCTCGCGGTGTGGCTGACGGTAAATGTCGCGCTGCCCCATTCGCTCCACAGTCCATAGCTGTTCTGGCTGCGGACGCGGAAGGTATGCGCTCCGTCGTCGAGGTAGACCGGGCAGCGCCACGTCTTCTCACTGCCGTACTCGGTGATGTCGATGATGTCGTCAAGCTGTAGCTGATAGGCGCTCTGTTCGCTGGTCTGCCAGTTTATGAGAGGCCGCGGGGAGGCGTCCTTGACTACGATCACGGGCTTGGTCGGGCCTGCGACGACTACGAACGACAGCGCGTCGCTCCACTCTCCGGCAGCGCCGTCGAGGTTGTAGGTGCGCACTCTCCAGTACCATGTCCCCGAAGTAAATGTCCCCGCGGGGGCGCTGTACTCGCTGGCTGCGCCTGTCACAGTGCCGAGCGTTGTCCATGCACTGCCGTCAGCGCTCTTCTGTAGCTCTGCCTTGGTCTGCGCACTGCCGCTCTCGTTGCTGTGAGTCCAGCGGAATGTGATTGCCTGTGTGCCGTCTTCGAGGGAGCTGTCGGGGCTGAGCGGCGTCGCAACAGGAATGGTGTCGTGCGTGGTAAACGCCGACCACGCCGAATATGCAGCGCGGCCTAAATTGTCGACTATTTTGAACCGATATTCATAGTTGCCGGACGCGAACAGGTTGGCCGGGGCGGTATAACTTATGCCGGAAGAAGAAACAACGGCAGTTTTGCTGGTGACAGCGGTCGCGCCTGCGGTGCGATATTCAAGAGTGGCACTCTGGGCGGAAAGCGCCGCGAACGATATGGCACTGTTTCCAACGCTGGCAATAAACGAGACCTTTTCAGCTCTGTTAACAAAGCTGCCTGCGGCGGGGGAAACCGGAGATACTACAGCGGTGACGTCCGAGTCGCCGAGCGTTGCAATGATAACGGGGGCTTTCTCGGCATGTCTTGAGCTTGCAAAGCGAGCAATTGCTGAAGAAGCACCACTCATTCGGGATACTCGACAATCCAAACGGAGCCCGTATACTGCGGCAAGAGCGGCTCCATCCGGTTTCAAATCAGCCTGATTCCATTCGATGGTCGTGTAATCTCCAACGTGAAAAGAGCCCTGAAGTGTTGAATCTATGGCCGGTTGATTCGAGTAATTGACGCTGTCTTCGTTAAAATTTTGCAACAAACCATTCAGGAAAGTTTGACAATACGAAAGACTCTTCCCGGCTCCGCACTTGAAGATCGCCGAGAGAATGGGGCGGTATTTGTACGCCTCCACCGGGTCGTTAAAACCGAGATAGATATAATAATTGGCGTCCGGGTAGGTGCTGTCATCCGAGTACCACGGGAAGTCGAAGACGTCACCGGTATGCACATTGCTGTCGCCCCAGACTTTAGCCACCGCCGCCGATTTATTCGCAGTCAGTCTCAGTGTCGTGCTCATCTCGGCGCTCCCTTCATCCGGCGGACACGCTGGGCGTCGCGCACTATCTCGATAATGTCGTTGAACTCCTGAATCGTCCGCGCCTCAATGTAGACGTTGACAGGCGCGTCGTAGCCGCCGTCAGCGCGCGTCTCCTGCGCGTTGGCGATGACCGTGCCCTGCGGCAGGTATACAGTTTCCGGGCCGTTCTCGCCGACCGTAGTTGCCTGTCCACTGGCCGGTCGTCGGGTCGTAGTAGTTGCCGGTCGAGTCGTAGTAGCTCTCGGTCTTATAGTCCGCGCCGTAGAGCGCCTTCTGGATGTTCGACGCCTTGTTCGGGTTGAGCCCGAGCGCGGTGCTGATGCGGTCGCCGTTGAGCGTCAGCAGGCCGACAATCAGGTTGATCGTGTCCGCGATCCACGCGATAGTCCCGGCGACGCCTTGCAGAAGAACGCCGAGCGGCGGCAGCAGGTCGGAAACAAGATCGCCCAGCGGCTCAAGCAGGGAGACAGCGCTGTCCAGTATCGAACCGAAAGCGTCTACTGCACCGGAGTCGACAAGCGCCTTGCCGACCTTCTCTATGAGCTCGCGTGTCTCATTGAGAGCGTCGGACATATACGGCGCGTACTCAGCGCTTATCTGCTTGCTGACGGCCTCCTGGGATTTTAGCAGCCGGTTCTGTGCTTCGTCGACGGCGGTCAGTGCCTTCAGCTGGTCATTGCTGAGGATGTAGCCGACGTTTTCGGCCTCGGCTGCGTACTTCTTCAGCGAACCGGAGCCCTGCTCGATAAGCGGATTGAGCTGCTGTGCGCTCTCGTTGATGAGCCCCATGGCCAGCGCGTCGCGCTCTGCCTGGTTGCTCATCTCGCCGAGCCCGTCTATCACATCGAGAAATACGTCATAGGAGCTGCGGAGGTTGCCCTTGTGGTTAAGTCCTTAAGGGAATCGGCGAGCTGGTCGGAACTGACGCCGATAAAATCCTCGGCATACTGGAAAGCCTGCAAGTCCGTCGTGCTGACGCCAGTCTGCAAGGACAGCGCCTCAAGCTCCTTAGCAGCTGCTGCGGTCTCCTTGGTGACGTCTATAAGCTTCTTCTCAAGCTTAATGACAATCGCTACAACTGCGGCGATGCCGGCGGCAGCTGCGGCAGTGGAAGCCGGGATTTTGCCGAGCCTGCCGGTAAACTTAGAGATACCGTCCGGCAGCTTAATGCCGAGTTTGTCAGCGACGGTATCGAGCACGTCTCCGAGAGAAGTCATGTCCTCGGTTGCTGTACCGGTCGAACCAGACACACCGTCGAAAGCCTTATTCATGTCCTCAATGGCCGTATCCGTCCGCTCCAGCTCGCCGGATATGTTGGCGAGAGCGGCCTTGGCGTTATTGAGCTCGATTATCCAGTTCTGCGTCCGGGAGTCAGCTTCGCCGTAAGCCTCGGCGGCTCCTGCGACGGCCTGCTTAAGAGCCTCGACCTTGTCCTGTTGCGTCAGTATCTGACGTACGAGAATGTCGTATTTCTCGGCTAAAAATTCGGCGCTGTCGGTGTTGCCGTCATATTCGGCAGTGAGCTTATTCATCTCGGACTTGAGCACCTTTGCGCCGTTGTTGATCTCGGTTATTGCCCGTCTGAGCTCTTTTTCACCGGTGACCGTGAACTCGGTATTTACTTTACGTGTCGCCACTTAATCACCTCCGAGGAAGAACTCGCGCGCTGACGGTTTATCGCGGCTCTGGAGCGGCTGGGGGCGCTGCTGCGGCAGCAGCGCCTTGCACAGAGCGTTCAGACGGCGCGGGCAGAGCCCGTGCCAGAAGCTTTCCTCCGTGCCGTTGAACCGCATCAGCCAGACCGCGAGTGCCTGCGCAAAATCAATTTTCGGCTCCGGCAGTGCGCCGGAGCTCAGTTTTTTTCGGCGCTCCCTTCGGGCGCGTCCCCGGCCTCTTCCGGGTCGATCATCGCATCCAGCACGAACTTGACGATCTCGACGGCCTCGGTGGTCGCTGCTGCCATGTCCGTGATCGGCGGGAAATACTGCGCGACGCTGCGGGAGTCGAAGCGTTCGGGACGCTTCATCTGATAAGCGGCCTCGTTGAGCATTGCCGCCAGCGCGACGGCTGCGACCTTGAGGTAATTCGAGGGCTTGAGCAGCTCCCGGAGATCGCCGAGCTCCGCCTGTATATCGGCGATGACGTTGTAATTGACAGTCAGGGGGTAGACCTTGCCGTCAATCGTCTTGGGCATGATTAAATTTCGGATATCCATAACTCACCTCACGTCGCAAACTGGAGCTGCTTTTTGCACCATGCGAGAGCGTCGGTCTCCGTGTCGACCTCGGCGATCTCCATCATCAGCGGAGCGGTCGTGCCGGACTTGCGGTCTGGCGAGATAAATTCACCAGTCGTGGTCGGGGTCGTCCACTGGATACTATCGTTCTCGGTCTGGTAGGCCATGCTCGGCGGACCGAACATCGCCTTGCGGACGAAAATGCAGATAAAAGCGTCCGAGTCGTCGGAGTCGTCGGCCGGGACGTATGTAGCTATACCGACGTAGCGCCCGCGGGTGTTCTCACCGTAGCCGATGCCGGTTATCTTCTTTGCGCTGCCGGTGGTGCCGATGTCGACCTCCGATGTGTCGGCCTTGAATATGCTTGCCTGAACGGCCAGCGACAACGCCTCGACCGCCAGAGAGATCGTGCCGCCGGTAAGCTTCTTTTTGTAGCGGCTCAATGCTCCGGAAGAATAGAGGCGGCCTTCAGCAAACTTCAGGTCAAAGTTAGCGGTGATGCCGCGGCCGAGTACCGTCTGGTTTGCGTAGGTGATCGCGCCGGTCTGGTCGTTGTACTGGTATTCTCCGAAGAGAATGTCACGCAGACCGAAAGGAACGAGGTTTTTACTGCTGAGAGCATCGCTCATAATTTTTCCTTTCCGGCTCAGAATCCCTTGGATTTGAGCCAATCATCATAAACTTTGAACTCCGCGGCGACTACGTCGTCCGCGCTTTCTTCGTTAGCCGTGCGCATCCACTGCCGCGGCTGTATGCCGCGCTTTGGGGCTCCGAACTCGAACACAAAGCCGACGTCGTTGTTGGTCGGCGGCTTGGCGTAGGTGTGCAGCGGATTTACCCGGTTAACGTTTGAGACCGAGAGCACGTGCGGCTCGGCCTTGCGTCTCCCCTTAGGGTAGGCCAGATAGTAGATGCGCCCGTCCTTCCCGGTCTTGCGCACTGCAACGATGCTGTTCATCAGCTGCCCGGTCTTGACGAGCCCCATCCGGCGCAGCGACCGGCGCATCGCTTCAACGCCGACCTTGCTGCCGGCCTGAAGCATCTCGTCGATCACGTCCTCCGGGATCTCTGCGATCTGCTGCATGTCCAGCATGAGCTGACCGACGTCGGAGGAGAACTTAGCCATCCCCCAGAGCCTCCTTGCCCTCGAACTCAAACACCCAGTGCTGCCCGTCCGCATCGCTCGCGGGGACCGTATCGGGGTACGTGAACCCTGCGTAGAATATCGCTTTGCTTATAGCAGTCAGCGTCGCTTCGGGGTTGACCCCGAGCGGCAGGTAATAATGCAGCTGGTAGAGGTAGACCATGCGCCGGGGCGCGCCGCCGGCATGCAGCCGGGGGAACTCCGTGCGGTTATAGGTGCAATATTCGTTCGGCTCTTCGCCGGGGGCAGGCTGGTACCTGTCGGGGCGGACGGTCGGCACGATCGGCTCAACCGCCGCCACAAGTATCTCGTTAAGGCTCATTCCGCACCTCCAAGCTCACGTAGCTCCGCGAGGATCTCCGTGAACCCGCCGCGGTCGCCGTAGTGATTGACGTAGGTTATGGCGTAGTATTCGCCGTTGTACTTGACGTGGTACAGTCGGCTGATTGTCACCGGGGATGCGCGGATAAGGAAACGGACCTTGATGGTACCCAGGTCTGCCCCCTGTCGTAGGCTCTCCGTCCCGCTCTGACGCGTGAACTGTGCCCAGCACCGGCGGATAAGCTTGTCTTTGATGGTTTCATATCGCGCCGCGTCGTAGGTCTTAACGCGCTCGACGATCTCAATGCGCTTGTCGAGCGCGCCTGCATCGACATTAAGATCTTCCATCTGAGCCCTCCTCATAGCTGTCCGCTACGGCCTGCGCCGTAGCGTCAAGTTTGAGCTGGTTTATAACTGGGCGCAGGCCGCGCGGCATTTCTGTCTCGGTGCTGACAGCGTCGCGGTGGTCGTAGTAATACAACGTCAGGCTGTATGCTACGATGTCATACCGCGCGGAGTTGTCCGCTGTGCGAAAAATGCCGGCGCTTGTCAGATACTCAAACGCGCTCGCGAGAAGCGAGGAAATGAGAGTGTCCTCCTCGCTGCCGTCAACGCGCATATACGCCTTGCAGGCAGCGAGGCTTTCCGGGCAGATGGTCGTCATTATCAACCGCCGCCGGTGGTCTTGGGCAGGGTCGCAACAACGAAGCCCTTGTGACGGATGATGTTGCCGCCGACCATCGCATCACCGAGGATCGTCAGCATACGCTCAACGCCCTTAATGCTCTCGTCGACGCGTATGGAGTAATCGCCGAACAGGCCAAGCTCGTAGTTCATGGGGTCACCGTAGAGCATTGTCTGAATAGCGGCGGAGGAAGATGCGGTCGAACCGGAGAGGGGAGTCAGGGCGGATACGATGCAGTAGGGGACGCTGGTTCCGCCGTCTTCGATACGCCCGATGTTGGGATTGGCTGCATCCGGAATGACCCTGAATACGCGCTCCTTGTTGCTGTTGCGTATCTTGCCTATGGCCTTCAGATCGGCCTTGGCGAGATACAGGCAAGCGCCCGAGCCGATCTCACTGTCGCTGCCGTATGCATAGTACAGCGTATCGAGCAGATTCTCGTCGATGGCGCTGACATTCTCGGTCGCATAGATCGCCTCACCGGCCGCGTTCTTCGCGGTCTTAATGCCGAACATGTCCGGCGTCGACTGACCGTCGCCGTTAACGATGAGCTCGGCAAGCTTGCGGTACATCGCGTTCATTGCCATGCTGTAGATCTTGGCGTAGTAGTTCGCCGGGCTGAGACGGCTTATGTTGCGGTCAACGTAGGTCGTCACGTTCATTTCATACGGATTGATCTTCGCAACGCCGAAGGTCGGGTCCGTGGAGGCCGTGCGCTCCTTGCCGGCATTGGTCGTGACCTTGCCGGTTTTTGCGTCGAGCTCACTGATGACATAAGGCTCGCTGAAGCCGCCAGTGCCGGCCAGATTCTGTACATAGACCTGATTGACAATAGAGCTGGGGTTGTTGCCGATGAGGTCGCGGATTTCGGAGCCCGCACCGGACGGCTCGACGATCGTGCCGGTGGCGAGGGTAGTCGCATCGCGGAGCCCGCGGAGCACTTCCGCTGTCGAGAAATGCACGGTCTCATGATTGCGCAGCGCGTTGGCGCGCTCCTCGGCGATGTCGCGTGCTTCTGCGCCGGTCGGCGCGTTCTCAATAACACGGCGCTCCTGCTCACGGAGGAGGTTCTGGACGCGCTCAACCTCAGTGTTGATGTTCGTGACTTCATCCATTGCGGAGGAATAGGCTGCCTCGTCGTTTGCCTGATAGGCAGCAGACGCACGGTCTAGGGCGGCGGTCCTGGTTGCCGCGAGATCAATAAGTTTCTGCTTAAGATTCATTGTTCACACTCCTTAATATCTGTTCTTTTCAATTTCAAGGCGGGCTTTCGCCTGCCATGGCATGGATGGGATCGGGGGAGGTGCGGGGTGGCCGGCGGCCGGGGTCGCTCCTTTTGCAATGAGCTCGTCATACCGGGCGCGCAGCTCTGCTGCGCTGGGCTGCGTTGCTCCGTTGATAAGTCCGCGGATGCTGCTTCCGACGGCGTTAACGATATTGCCGGGGATTATGCCGGTTGTGTCGTCCTGGTACAGGATTTCGTCTGCAAGACCCATTTCGACGGCCTCCTGCGCCGGTATCCAGGTCTCTGCGCGCATCAGCTGCGCGAGTTTGTCACGCGTCGCCTTCCCGCGGCATTTGCTCTCATAGCCGTTGAGGATGGACTCCGTGATACTGTCTAGCAGCTTAATGCTGTCGCGGTGGTCCTCGCGGTTGCCTTCGGTCACGATGGCGGGCAGGTGCAGCATGATCTGAGCCACAGGCGATACCTGCACCGTGTCGCATCCGGAAATTATAGTGCTTGCCGCGCTCGCCGCGAGCGACTGCACGACGGCCACAGTGCGGCACTCCGCACCGCGCAGCAGGCTGAAGATTTCAAAGCCCGCAAACACGCTGCCGCCGCCGCTATTGACCTCAACGACGAGTTTATCGTCGACGTTGTCCCTTATGGCCTCGCGCACGATGCGCGGGGAAAATGCACTGATACCGAACCAGTCATAGACCCACAGATCATCGTCCGCGACCACTGTCCCGTTGAGTGTCAGTATTATTGTTATCGCCTCCTTGGTTTCGGTTTTCGCTCAGCCGCTCCCATGCGGCAAGCGGTACATAGTTAAGCGATGCATAACGATCGTCGCCGCCCTCTACGTCAGAGAGATCCTCCAGCGCGCGGATGTCGTTGACGCTGTATGCGCCGATCTCGCGCATCACACGGTACCACGTACCGCGGCTGTCATAGTCACCGCGCAGCTCCGCCATCATGTTCATGCGTACACGGTAACGCCTGACCTCGCTCGGCGGCAGGAGCTTATATACGAGCTCCTCCTCATAGGCGGTGACCTTCGGATGCAGCGTGCCGACGACGTATTCGATGGCGTTCTGCTCGTTGGAGCTGTAACTCTGCTTACCAGCCTGGAGCTTGTAGAGGGGCACGCCGAAGAACCTCGCGATGTCCTGCACACTCAGCTCGGTTTGTTCAACAAACTGCGCGTCACGGTTGCTGATGGCGATGGGCTTATATTCAAGCCCGTAGTCCAGAATTGCGATCCGCGCGGCGTTGGACGGGCCGGAATGGCGCCTCTCCCATTCACGGCGGAGAAGCTCTTTTTTTGAAAGCTTCACGGTCTCGCCGTTGATCGTCGTGGTGATCTCGCCGCTCAAGTCTGTAGAGGTTTGCAGCACGCCGGCCGGCTGACCGCCGTTGATGTAGTAATTAAGGTTATACTGCTGGGCTGCCCGCGCCGCGCCTATGGTCTCGCTCGCCCGCTGGAGGGTGCTGATACCCTGCCATCCGTTGCGGGAGTATCCCATGATGTGGATCATGTCCATCCGGTGGACGGTCATCGGCTCGCCGGTAAACGGATGGATCACGGTGTACCAGACGTGGCCTTCCGTATCCAGCCAGGGGGTGACGAGCTCATGCGGCACGGGGAGAAGCTCTCGCGGGCGAAGAGTGCTGCCGTTTCGATCTATCCAGATGTAGCCGTTGCCGCCGCAGTCCACATTGGCCTCCACCATTTTTTTCATGGAGGTCGGGGTCTGAGCTTCGTTCGGCCGGATCGACAACAGGTCGTTAAGCGGGTGGTCGACGCGTTCGCGAGTTTCGCGGTCCATCACGTATATTGGCAGTTTGCCGATGCTGTCCGAGAGCACCTCAATGCAGCGGTTGACGGCGGAGAGTTTCATCGCGTTCGACGCAGCGGACGACGTCACGTTATCGCCGATTGGGTAGCCCGCTGCCGCAAGTGTGGCCACGGTAGTGTCGTTGCGGATGTGAGGCGGTGCGCCGCCCAGCACTGCGCGTATTCCGCGCTCAAGGGGATTACTCATGTGTTGCCATCACCTCCCTTTGATATCAGCGCGGCCGCGCCTAAGAGAAGAAGCCCGCCAACGATAAACGCTGCCGGTATACTCAGCAGTGCGACCCCGGCAGTTATTGCCGCGGCGCCGAGGATCACAAGTATGGTTATCATGTTTGCCTCCTGTGCCCGATTCGGGCACATTTTACATTGTCCAATTTTCATCTATTCGGTCGGCGAGAGTCGGGCTGTCACGCCGAATCAGTGCAAGCCCCAGTGAGTTCATTGTTGCCGCCACGGGGTCAATGCGCTCGGTATCGTCCTTATGGCGTTTCGACAGCTTGATATCGCCGTAGTTATCGCGTATTTCGTTCGCGTTTGCCAAACACCACATAAACAGCGGGTTTTCTTCGATCACGATTCGGCCTTGCAGCAGCATCGTCCGAAATTCTTTTACCGCGAGGTTTTGACCGGAGCAGGTCTGCCTGATTTCGACAGTAAAATCCTCGTTGTTTCGGTCCGTGCACATCTTGATCGCAAGGTCGGTCGCATTGTGGCCGTCATAACCGATGTGCTGTATTTTCCAGCCGTGCTCGCGTTCGTTCTCGCTGAACCAGTTTTCAACATAGCTGTTGTCTGTTACGTCGCCGGGAGTGAGGGTGCAGTGTCCGGCCTTTGCCCAGGCCTCATAAGGCACGCGGTCGCTTCTCATGTGGCGAGCTGCCTGATTCTCGGGCATGAAGCCTTCGCCTTTAATGGCGATGCGGCCATCGTCCAGGAGAAACACCGCAGCAGCTCCGGTGAGGTCGATGCGCTTGCCAAGGTCAAACCCGCCGTAGCCCTCGCGTCCGTCCGTCAGTGCCGCGAACTCCTCGGCGGAGACCTGCGCCGCACGGGCGAGCTGCATCTGTTCTTCGTTCAGATAGCGGTTAACGCTGCCGGTCTGCCAGCGGCACATACGGCGCGTCAGGAACTGCCGTATTTTGTCCGGGTCTTTCGATCCGTACGCCGCGTTATATTCGCTTTCAATCTCCTTCAGGAGGTATTTGCTGTATTCATTGGGGTAGCGCAGGCAGGGGTTAGGCATGCTCCAGAGACTTTTGTCGTGGGGGTCTGCGCCCTCCGGCAGCTCGCGGATCATAACGAAGTACGTCTCATCGACGACCTCGCCGCTTACCACGAGTCGTGCGTATTCTTCCTCGCGGTAGCACGGCTTACTCTGGGCGTCGTCGCCAGCCGTGGTTATGACGTCCAGCAGCGCCTGAGGGCGTTTGCCGAACGAGTTAAGGCCGACGTCGTAGATGTCAGACGTGGGGTGCGCGTGGTATTCATCGACGACGATGTACGTCGGCGCGCCGGAGTCCTTGTTCTTGGTGTCCTTGGACAGCGCGCGCATCCTGCCGCCGCGTGTCTTATGCGTCACAGGGTTCGCCTTCGGGATGTTCAGCCGCTTGGCGATGGAGGGGGACGCCCTGGCTATTGCCTTCGCGTCGTCAAAGACGCGCTTCGCCTGTGTACGGTCGACCGCCGCGCACTCCACCTCGGGCATCATTTCGAAGCGAGCGAGCTCCGGGTGATATGGCGGATACATAGCGTCAGCGCACATATGGTACAGGCATTGTCCGGACTTTTCAGTGCTTTTGAAATTGCCGCGGGCGCGTTTGTTGTAGGTTCGGGAGAACCGGCGCGCGCCGTCGTCAACGCTGACCCAGCCGTATATGTTGCTGAGGTCAAACACCTGCCATGGCTGAAGCTCTATCGGCTGCCCGCTTTCAACGCCGCGTACCTGGCGGCACAGACCGAACCAGCGGATGATCCGGTCGGCGCGGGTCGTGTCGAAGATGTAGGGGAAATCAGGGGTGTCCTGCCGCTTGAGGTCACGGAGGAAGCGCTCACACGCCTGTATTTCTGCCAAGCAGCACATGGCGCGGAGTTTACCTTGTGTCACCTGCTTCGCGTAGACCGCTGCGGGATGGTGCAGCCCGCTCTGCTTCCGTGCTGGCATTAACCGAAGAGATCCGCGTCGGGATCGTCAGCCGCCTCGGCGGCCTTCTTCTTGGCAAGCCCGGCGCGGCTCGCGGGGGTCAGTCCAAGCCGGTCGGCATACTGGAGTATCAGCCGTTCCTGACTGCGGAGCTGGCTGTCAAGCGCTTGTATCTGCTCGGTCAGTCCGAGCAGGGTTTTGGCATCAACGTCCTTCGACCTCGCCTGACGTTCAAGTTTCTTGCGCATCTTGCAGGTAAGGTCTCGGCGGGAAAGCATGGAGCAGTAGAGCCCGAGCACCTCACTGTCGAGGTCATCCAGGAGATCTACGTTTGCGGAGGAAAGCCGGTCGAGAACCTGCGTCCAGTAACGCAGTGCGACACGGTCGCCCTTCGCAACGTACGGGGGAGGCTCGATGTTCAGCGTCTCTCGCTGGGGAATGGTCGCGGCCTCGGCCACGATGCGCGCCTGCTCCTCGGCAAGCGTCATGTTTTTCGTCATGTTTTCAATTCGCTTTGCTTTTGGCGGCACGAGGCTCACCTCCTCAAATTTTGTTCGGGGACTTTTTCGCACATCCGAGGGGGCCGGCGGTCAGGAGCACCACCCTCGAAAACTTTTTCGGGGTGGGGGGCGTGTTTGAATCGCGCGGGCGATGCGCTCGCGTCCGCACGGCTGCGACGCCTGGGCGCGGACGTAGGCTCAGCGTCCGACTTCGCATCAAACGCGTCGCTTTTCGCGCTGTTCTTTCGCGGTTTTTATGTCGTGATGACGCTTGCAAAGGCTCTGTAAGTTGCCCTCGTCAGTGAACATATCCCAGTCGCCGCAGTGCGGGACGATGTGGTCAACGACCATCGCCGGTGTGCGGTGCCGCGGATCGCCTGGCGGATATAGCCGAGCGCACTCACGGCAGAACGGCTCGCGCAGGAGCTGCGCAGGGCGGAGCCTGTCTGTCCAGATCGGCAGCATGTACCACCCGTGATAGACTGCGCTCGCCTTGCGCTGCTGCCGGGGCTTGTGCTTGTCGCACCAGCCCTCGCGCGTCAGCACACCGCATCCCGGATGATTACACGGTCTCAGCGGTTTACTCGCCACGGGCTATCACCTCCGTCGCCGAGTAAACAAAAGAGCCGGGGCCAGCGACAAACACACTCATGTGTCTATCACTGGCCCCGGCTCTCAAAGCACTGGCCCCGACTGATGTCGATCCGATGTTCGGTTTTACAGAAGCGGCAAAAGACGATCAGGTTGGTCGCCGTCGTGTCCGGCTCGATCTTGAGCAGCTTTTTATTGCCGCGGCAGGTCGGGCACTGGAGGAACCCGTCTTTCACTGTTAGTTTACCAGAAAAACCTTGGGATTGCAATACTTTTCAGAGCTCCTTTCCTTTTAATAACATAGTTTTCAAGCCAGAAAAAATTTATAAAAAAGATTTCCCGGTGCCCGAATCGGGCTCAATCTACGACCGGCGTCTGCGGTGCCGCCGAACCTTAAGCGCGTTGTTATAAGCATATTTGATGTACTGCCACTCGCCGCGGCTGCGGACGTCCTCGAACACTGTCGTGTCCTTCGGCACGCGCAGCGGCGTGAACTCCCGCACGGAGAAGCTCTCGACTTCCGGCTTCTTGACGTTGCGGGTGTAGCTCCAAGAGCGCTGCCCGACCTTGTCCCGTTCCTCCTTAGCCATGTACCGGGCCAGGGTCTCATAGTTCTTTTTCTTGTCGACGCGCAGCGCGTTGAACTCACACTCGCCTTGCCCCCATAGCCGGAGCATCTCCTCGTAGTCGCTGCCAGTCGCGTTGCAGGCTATGTGAATGTGCCAGCGCCCTTCGCCGTGCAGATGCTCGATCGACCAGAACATGACGAGGTTCTGCCCTCGTTCTTCACGCGCTGCCCGGAGTTTGTCGAGAAACCACTTGAATTTATTCCGGACCTGCTCGCGGGTCTCCGGGAGGTGATAGTCGTCGAAGGTCAGGCACCCGACGACGTCGCCCTTGACGAGGTTTGCCGCGAGCAGCAGCTCAAGCTTCTGCCACGAATAGATAGCGTTCATCCGGCGCTGCGCTTCCGAGCTTGTCCCGGTGCGCCGCCGGCCGTTTGAGCTGCTGCCGCCTGAGCGATACGGGTATATGATCTCCTTGACCAGCGGCCCGGCCGATATGATCTTCTTGCGATAAGCCATGAATGATGCTCCTGACGTCCTTTGCCTCATGGCCATAGACCGCGATGTTTAATTAGTAAAATAAGCTTTGCTGTGAGGAGAATGTCTCGAAACGCTTCTCTTCAAGCTCAAAATATGTTTTGTCGATTTCGCAGCCGACGAAGTCAAAGCCGAGACTGTACGCCGCGATGCGGCTACTGCCAGAGCCGAGGTGCGTGTCGAGGATTCGGTCGCCGGGCTTGGCGTAGTGCTTGAAGATCCATGTATACAGATCTACGGGCTTTTGGGTCGGATGGAACCGCTCCCCGCGGCCGCTGCCGCCGGAGGAGAAGAACTCGCACATTGCGGCGTTGAGATTGAAAGACGTCCACGCATACTCCACAGGAGCCATGCTGAACCCCTCAAGCGGGATATTCAGTTTGCGCCATACCAGAAAGCAGCGTGTCGGCGGGAGATCGAAATAATTCCCACCCCAGATTATCTGATTCTTGCTTACGCGGGCAAGCTCATTGAAGTATTCCGGCGGCGGGGCGATATCCCAATGACGGATATCAGCCCCAGTGTTCGTTGGCGGTACTTCGCCGCCCATGTCCCACCTGTCCGGGCTGCCGATATAGTAGCGGTCGAAGATGCCGCCGAACCGCGACCGGGGTTTGCTTTCGTAGTCAGCAGATCCGCCGTGGAGCCCGGCTCTCTCTCTCTCTGCTTTAACAGACTGTGAACATCCGCCACCATACGGCGGGTCAACCACGGCAAGGTCAAACGCTTTGTCGGGCAGTGACCGCATATACTCCATGCAGTCACAATTAAGGGCTATGCTCTCGGGCATGTTTTACCTCCTGAAATCATAGCCCGTGGAGTCTGGCTCACCCGGCGGGAAATTGTTATTTACAGTTTGTGCTGCTTACCGTCTCGCGTGATGATCTTGATATCATACCGCACTTCGCGAGGCGAGTAATACTTACCGCAGGCCGCCTTGAGCGCGGCCTCCTGCTTGGCGATGGCATACTCGTTATCCTTGGTGTCGCCCTTTTCCAGCTCGCGGATCTCCGCGTACTTGGCGTTGAAAGCGTCGTGGAAACGCTTTAACCGCTCTTCGCCGAACCCAAACCCCTCGGCGAGTGCGAGGCACACCGCATCAAGAGTCTGCTGCTCGGTGTAGGCGATCACTTTGATCGTCCATAGCTCGCGTTCGGCCTTCTGCCGGGCGAGTAATCCGCTTTTACTCAAAGGTATTCCTCCTTGGGCGACTCAAGATATCTTGGAGAAGTTTAGCCTGTGCGTCGGCAGACCTCATGCGGGCGACTTCTATAGCAAGGAGCTGGATCCTTACAGCATCAGCCGAAACCGAAGCGTCCGGCAGCACCGAGGATCCGCAGTATTCGCATCGAGCTGAACTCGACAACGGCAGCGGTGCGCCGCAGTTAGGACAGTTTGCCATCATTTCCTCCCTTCACCGTTTCCGCGGCACGCGGTACCATGCAGTGACTACAGCGTCGGGGAATAGACTCCAGACTCCGCCGCAGAATGTCCGGACGTCTGAAAGATCCGGGCATTCTGTTTCAGCGTCGTCTGCTGCGCGGTATCTGACTAAATACTCCCCGTCCTCCGGCGGCTCCCCGGTCTGCCACTTCGGCTCCGCCGTGCCGGTGCCCGATTCGGGCACATCGCGGCCGAAGAGATAATCCAGCGAGCAGCCGAGAAGATCGGCCAGCTTGACGAGGCGCGCTATGGTGTCACGGCCGACGACGTAGCCGAACGGAGTCCGCGTATCTGCCGTGAGTTTACCGTCTCCATCGAGCAGTTTTGCCGCGTCCTTGGGAGGCAGGGCGGCGTAGATATCGGCCTCGTCGCAGACCTCGTTGTAATCGACGCCCGCCCTCTTGCAGGCCTCTCCCATGCGGCTCCACATCAGCCGCAGCGCGTCGACTGCCGGCCTGTCGCGTTCGGCCTGCGCCGCAGCTTTCGCGGCCTTGGCCTCTTTGTTCTCAGCCTTTTTCTGCGCCTTGACTTCCGCCATGCGGGAGCAGCACTTTGAGCAGGTCGCAAGCTCGTCGCAGTCGTAGCAGCAGCCGGAGCCGCAGTGCGTATAGCCTCGCCATCCGTTGGAGTAGAGCTTATCCACCATATTCAGAACATTGGCGCAGGTTCCGCCCTGCTCGCAGCGGCAGGCCATTTTGCTGAAACGCTGGATATCCGCGCCCTGATCTTTGACCCTGCTCGAATAAAGGTACCTGATGTCGTCTCTGTCTTTCCGCGTCGCGCGGTCAACGATGACACGCTGGGTGTCGACCGGCAGCTTGGCGAGCTCATAGGCCGTGTCCTCCGGGAGCTTGCCCTTTTCATAGTACCCGGCGTAGATATCCGGCGCGAGCTTGTCGCGTATGACCTTCAGGCGGGACAGCTTCGACTTGCTCACCTTGCAGGCCTCGGCGACGTGGTCGCGCATCCTGCCGGGGAACTCGACGCCCTCCTCCTTGAGCTGGTAGAGCAGTGCCTCGACGCGCTCGGCCTGCTTCGAGATATCCGCGGAGGACATCCGGCGAGTGTCGGAGTTGGCGTAGATCAGGCGCAGCTCGCGCAGTGCCTCGCTGCCGCCGTCAGCCTCGACGATGCAGGGCACCGTCTCAAAGGCCTTGTTGCCGTCCTCGACGATCTTGCGCATCGCCGCCGTGCGGCGGTGGCCGCTGACGATGATGTACTCGCCGCTGTGCTCCGCATCGCGGCGGACGCGGACGGGCTGCTGTAGCCCTGCAAACTCGATGTTCTCGGCGAGCTCCTTGATGCCGTCGAGGGAGTAGAAGTTGTTCGGGTCGTCGTGCAGCTTGTCGAGCCCTATGTACTCGATGCGCTCACGGCCGTCATTTGTGCCCGATTCGGGCACATTCTTGAGCACCGATGCTAAATCAAATCCCATGACCGCACCTCCTCACATCAGCGCCGCAACGACGCGGCGGTAATCGACGCCCGCCGCACTCTTCGGCGAGCTGATAACAAGCGGCTCCTGCGCAAAGGTCATGTCGTCGACCTTGTTCGTGCGCCGAACATGGGGCAGCACCGGGAGCCCGAACTCGCGCAGCATCTTCTCGGCCTCGATGATGTTATCTGACTTATACCACATCGTCGGCAGGATGCCGGCGACGGTGAGGCTGTCGTTGATCTTGCGCATGTTGCTGACCTGCTGCATGATGTTCGCCATCCCGCGCAGGCTGAACGCATCGAGTTTGATCGGGATGATGACCTCGTCCGCCGCCACCAGCGCCGCGGCAGAAGCCGCATTGAACGCCGGCGGGCAGTCGATGATCATCCGGTCGTACCTGTCGCCCAGCTCCGCGGTCAGCTCACGCAGGCACACAGCGGAGGCGCTGCCGGTCTCGATCTTCGTCAGATCAAGGTCCATCAGGCTGTCGTCTCCCGGCAGGAGGTCGACGCCGTCGAACCGGCTGTGCTCGATGCACGGCGCAAGGCCGCGCAGCATATCGGCGAGGGTGCCGGAATGCATCGCGTCACGCTGGAAAAACTCGGTGCAGTTGCATTGACTGTCCGCGTCCACTAACAGGACGCGCTGCTTGTAGTCCTTGGCCAGTATCGCGGCCATGTTCAGGGCTGTCGTCGTCTTTGCGACGCCGCCCTTGAGGTTAATAATCGCGGTTGTTCTCATCGTTGTGGTCCTCCAGACTCTGATTTTGCTTAAAATTTGAATGACTCGTAAAGTGTCGCGCCTCCCGCCTGGTACCGTGCTCTGTACCACCGGTGCGCATAGTTGATCTCGACGATCTCGCCCTCGACGTCACCATTGACGCCGTATGAGCTGAGGGAACTCACGTCGCTGAACTGTGTCCATGCTGAGGGGATGAACCGAATCTTGTCTCCGATCTTCGTCGTGCCTCACCTCCTAAAACGGGAGCTCGTCGCCGTTGTCCGGCAGCTCTTTGAACGTCACCTGATCCGGCGGCGGGGTCTTGCCGCTGCGCTGTGCGGTCGTGAATCTCATGTGCTCCGGGTCGAAGTCGAGCCGGACGCTGCCGAGTGCGCCGTCCTTGTTCTTGTCGACAATCAGGACGCGCTGGCTCTTGTAATCCTTCGGGTCGGCGAGGTCCATCATCAGGATCGCCTCGGCGTCCTGGAGGAGCTGCCGGCTCTCCCGGAGATCCTCCTTGCGCAGCTGACGGCGCTTGCCGTCCTTTCCGGGCTCCGGCGGCGTCACCTGCGACAGCGCTACCACCGTCACCCCGAGCTCCTGAGCCATCGAGTGCAGCGCCATTGACGTCGCCGTCACGGTCTCGAACCGGCTGTCCCGGCTCCGCCCGGGGACAAGCTGAACGTAGTCGATGAAGATCACGTCGTACTGTCCGCAGAGCGTCTCCGCCCGGAGGTCGTCCACCGTCATCCCGGCGGACTCCTGTATGTACAGCGGGATGCGTTCTGAACGCTCCGCCTCGGCCATCGCCCGGCGGGCGACGTGCTCGGATATGTTCTTTGCCTTGATGTCCGACAGCCGCGCATCTGCGGTGTTCGCGATCGTGCGGTCGGCCGACGCCTCAAGGCTCGTCTCGTAGCTGAAGAAGCAGACCCGGCTCCCGCCGGCTGCGATGTTATACGCGAGCTGCAAGGAAAAGGCCGTCTTGCCGACGGAACTGTCCGCGCCTATGACGACGAAGCTGCCGCGGCTGATCCTGACCTTCTTGTCCAGCGCCTCGATCCCGAATTTGAGGAAGTCCGGCGGCGTCGGGTCGTTCATGCGGTCGAAGAAGTCCGCGAGGATCTCCGTGTAGTTCCGGACTCGCCGCCCGGGCCTCACACTCAGCATCCCCTGAGCCTCGACAAGGAGCCTCCGCCCGTCCTCCGCGCTGGCCGCCTCTGTGAGCGCCTGCCCAAGATCGCGGATGCGTGTCAGCATCGCGCCGTCCTTGAGGAGATTCACATACTCGCGCCAGTTGTTCGCCGTCGGCGTCAGCTGGAGTATCTCGCGTACCTGCTGCGAATACGCAGCGCCGACATGCTCCACGAGCGTCACGGCGTCGAGAGTCTCGCGCTTGAGGAATATCTCCCGCGCCGCGGTGAAGAGGTTTCGCTTGACGGGATCGGAGAAGTCCTCCGGCCTGACCACGTGCATGATCTGTCCCGCGAGTTTCTCCGGCTCTATCAGCAGCGAGCCGAGGACCGCCGTCTGAGCGTCGTAGTAGGCTGAGTAGCCGGTCAGGTCCATTCTTCGCGCTCCCCTCCGTCGTCGCTTATCCCGGTCGCTGCGGCCGGGGCCTCGTCGATTTCCTCAGCGTCGAGCCAGAGCCGCCCGTTAAGGTAGGAGCTGAGGTGCGGCACCCCTATGCCGCGGCTCCATTCATCTGTCCGGAGCTGCCTCATAAGCGCCTTGGCGATGGTGTCGATCAGCTCGTCCGATGGCTTGAGCTTGTCCCATGCCCTCATTGCCCGCTGCTTACTGCCGCGCTTGGAGTGCGGGTAGAAATTCCAGAGCTTGGTGAAGCGCTCCGGCTTGTGCTTCGGCTCAGAAACACACACATCATCCCCCTGGGGGGATATAGGGGGGTTATTGTTAATATATATATTATTCTCTTCCCCATTTTTGGGGATAGGGTATCCGTTATTTTGGGGATACCTATCCCCATTTTTAGGGATAGGGTCAGGCACTACGACACTCACGCGGTCGACGTAGATTTTTCGGTCTGAAACCGCGCCTTTTTCGTCGCGGACGACCTCGATCTGTATGTAGCCTTTCTTCTCAAGCGTCCCGATCAGATCACTGACGGTCTTCTTGGACAGCCCGAAAAGCTCGCTCAGGTACTTGTTTGTTGCCCAGCAAAAACCGGTACTGTCCGCAAGCGCCGTGATCTCTGCATAGATGAGCTTCGCATTGGGGCGCAGATCTTCGTCATACCGTACCCGTGCGGGCAGAACTGCCCAGTATCCGGGCTTTCGGCATAATGCGCCTGTAGCCATAGTCTCTCCTCCTCTTTTTAGAGTGCTCTCGATATGCGGCACCGTTCCCGATGCCGCAGGTTCCAAAGCGCTCAGAGCTCCGTCTCTCTACGTCGAGCCTTATACTCATTGTACTGCTGCCGGTAACGGTAGCTCTTACCGAACACGTTCCATGCGGCCTTTACAAGCGTCGGTTCATAGGGGCGAATCAGCTCAAGATCGTCAACAGCCTTATAACTAATCGGGCAGCCGCAGCAGCCCGTACGCGTGAGACCGTAGACTTCATAAGCGTCGGAATACCTGATGTTGTACTTTTCCTTATACCAAGCCTTGTCCTTATCGCTGACGTAATACAGAGGGCGAAGCCGGTACTGCCCGCTGCTGGTCTCCGTGAAGCACAGCGTAGTGTTATCCTTGCGCGGCACTGAGCGCATCCCGCCTTCGTCGCGGCGCTCGCCGGTGATGATCATGTCATAATCTTTCTGTACCTGATGCGCGACCTGCTTCTTGCAGTAGTCGCAGCACTTTGCGGATATCTGAAAGTCTGGTGGAAACTCCTCGATGAAATCGCGCATATATTTGCTTGAGTTGATGACGAGCTGGATGTTCGGACGAGGCTCGCCCTTGCTGTTGCAGCAGCAGAGGAAGTTGATCGTCGTTTCACATCCGGGATAGCGCGCTTTCAGTTCTGCGCGCTTCGCTTCTTTATCCTCGGCGTTGTCGTACTCTTCCGCTATGCTCAGCGGGATGTTTTTTTTCTGCCAGCCCTCAAGCCCAGCAGACATAATTTTCGAGACAAACGGCAACCCGTATTTTCTCGATGCAGTGACAATGTTTGTCTTCGGTCTGCACTCCCGAATCTTGACGCCGTACTTCTCGGAGGTCGCCTTGACGTGATCCTTTGTCGCTTTCATTTCAAGGCCGGTGTTGAAGAACACATAGTCAACCGGCGGCAGATTAAATATCTCGCGTGTCCGTTCTATCAGGTCAATCATAATGTCGCTATCAGCTCCTCCGGAATACGAGCAAATAGCGTGAGGGTGCTCCTTTAAGCGCTTCGCGATGATAGACTGTATAGCCTGAAACTTAGCTGCGCTGTCGTAGTCAGCATAAGCCGGACGGTCCGTGTATACGCGGCTTTTATATTCACCCATTGCGTTTCCCTCCTTTAATTTTTTCGAGACGCGAGTGCTCTCGATATGCGGCACCGTTCCCGATGCCGCAGGTTCCAAAGCGCCCGTTATACCACTTTCATCCCCGGGTAGTACCCGCAGCCGACGAGCTTCGAGCCGCGTCGGGCGGGCTGCCTGCGCGCGGGGACGGGGGCTGCCTTAGCCGCAATTCTGCGGCAGCCCGCTATGTACGTCTTGACGTCCGACGTCATCAGCCTGCACTGCCCGCGTATCTTGTACATAGGCAGGTCGCCGTCGGCGATCAGCCGCTCGACGGTCGAGACGGAGACCCCGAGCATATCGGCGGCGTCCAGCTTCGATATAAGCTTGTCGTCCATCAGTGTCTCCTCCAATACAGCGCCAGCGCAAGCGCGCTGAGTACAGTCCCGACCACGCCGAAGAACAGCGCGGCGCGTACCATCATCGTAAGCTCAGCCATTGGAGCTCCTCTCCAGCAGCCCGGCGCGTGTTACCTTCGCGTATGCGTAGAACTCCGCCGCTCCCCAGAACGTGTGCCAGAAGGTCGCCGCGGGCAGTAACGCCGCGTTCTCATCTGGGGCGGCCACGGTGCAGCTCCCGAATACCGGGTGCTCGACCTCGAAAAGCTTTTTCCCGGTGTAGCCGGGGAAGCGTCCCTGATATCTGTCACTCTGCATGTCTCGCACCTCCCGCGCACTTGACGGCGATCGCCGCCTCGATAACGTCGTCGAGATCGCCCGCGATCTCCTCGAAGAGCGCCTCCTCGCGGTTATCGACAATGCCGTCAGACGCGATCTGTATCATCAGGTTGTCGATGCTGCCGCTCACGGCCTTGACCGATGTCAGCAGTTTCAGCACCGCCTGCGGCAGCGGCACGTCCGGCACATCCGGGAGCATGTCCTGCGCTATCGCGCTCTTAGCCCTGAGGTGCCAGAGCGGCAGCACGAGGATGCCCGTCGTCTCCGCCATCATCAGCACCGTCTCGTCGCTGGGCAGCATCGCCCCGGCCTCGTACCGTCGGACACTGTCCGGGGATATCCCCAGCAGCTCCGCCCAGCGCTCCTGCGTCAGACCGGCAGTCTGCCGCGCGTTTTTATAGATGTTCCGGGCGTCCTTATCCATTGACGCGCACCTCCCTGTCAGGTATTGTATTGTCATGGGCTGCGTCCGCGCCCTGGGTGTTCAGTCCGAGCAGCGCGTCAACGCCGCAGCCGAGGATGCTCGCGATCTTAATAAGACTGCCTGTCTGCGGTACGCGGAATCCTCGCTCCCAGTTCGCGACAGTGCCCTGCGACACCCCCAGTCTCAATGCAAGCTGAACTTGGGATAGTCCCGCGGCCTCGCGCAGCCTCTTGAGCTCGTCCATTTCGTCACCTGCTTTCTGTTTTGCTCCCGGGCTTGCGACCGGCGTCGGCTGCATTAAGGCCTCCCCGCGGGAAAAGAAGAGCAAAGACCGCGGGGAGAGGGATAGAGAGGATGAAAAAGGAGAAAACTAAAATATGTAATGCTTGATGAGGTAGCAGCCCGCAGCCCAGGCGAACAGCGTGAACAGCGTCATCAGGGCTACGCCCGTGACCGGCCAGCGGCTGCCGTACTTCCAGAGCACGATTGCGCTCTGCCATGCGCCTACATTTGAGTACGCCGTGAGGATCACCGCCGCTCCGAAGAAGATACTGACGAACACTTTCATTTCCTGCCCTCGCCTCCGTTATGATTCACGGCGTTGCGCCGTGCTAATTCAAATTGCACTATCAATATACAACGCGATTTGCCGTATGTCAAGAGGAAATATTTAATTTCACGCCTTTTTGTCGTAATGCTTGCAAATTGCTGTAATATCGCGTATTGTGATATCAGGTGATAAACTATGAATCGTATCAAGGAATTTAGGCAGCAAGTCGGCATGAAGCAACAAGAACTCGCCGATGTGCTGTCCGTAAAACAGACCACTGTGAGCGGCTGGGAAGTCGGTCGCCGTGAGCCTGATTTTGAATCCTTGAAACGAATGGCCGACATCTTCAACTGCTCAATAGATGAACTCTTGGGGCAAAAAGAAAAGCCCGTCGTCAAAGACGACAGGCTTAACCGCAAGCTGGAGCTGCTCAACGATGAGAACTTGCAGCGCATGGAGGACTATATTGATCTTCTGTTAAAAACGCAAGGAGAGTGAGCACCCTCTCCCGGTCTTCCGGCGGCAGTAGCTGATATTTTCTGATAATTCGGTTGATCTGGTCTCTTCGTCTGGTGTCCTCCATGGTTGCCCTCCTAAAATAAATTTGCGGCGCACAGGAACACCGCAGGGCTGCCGGC
>SFFV01000012.1 GCA_004557735.1 Clostridiales bacterium | reverse complement strand
CGGCACGCCGGCGACCTCCGTCGGGCGGCACTGATCGTCGAGCTGGAAGTACTCGCCCTCCGCCCACACGTCCGCGCTGTCAAGCGGAACATAGATCGGTACGTCGCCGATGATCCGGATGCCCTGCCCGCGGATGTACGCGCGCAGCGCATTCCACTGGCGGAAGAACAGATACTGCGTGAAAACGCAGAAGCGGATATCGTCCGAGAGAAGCTGCTCATACCGGCGCAGCACGTCCTCGCTGCGGCGGAGACGGAGCTCCTCGTCCTCCCACTCGATCCACGGCCGCATACCGAAGTGACGCTTCGCGGCGGTATAGAGCGCATAGCTGCGCAGCCAGCTTTCGTTTTCACGGTAGAACGTCTCTATGTTCCCGCGCTCGCGCTCCCAGCCGCGCTCGCAGGCGCGGCGCAGGAGGCCGGCTCTTCCGGCATAGAGCGCGCCGTAATCCGTTCGCGCCGGGTCGCTGCCGAAGGATACGGCATTGACTTCCTCGCGCGTGAGAAGGCCGTCATCGATAAGCTGCTCAAGGTCGATGAGATACGGGTTCCCGGCAAAGGCCGAGTCGGTCTGGTACGGCGAGTCGCCGTAGCCGGTTGGGCCGAGCGGCAGGATCTGCCAGTATTTCTGTCCGGCTTTCCGGAGAAAGTCAGCAAACTCTCTCGCTTCCTTTCCCAGCGTTCCGACGCCGTGCGGCGACGGGAGCGACGTGATATGCAGAATAATTCCGCTTGCTCGCATGGCAAAAGCCTCTTTCGTCTGTAAGAATTTCCGGATGCTGTCAGATTATACGGATGCTGTCCGTCTTTTCGAGCGTGTACGGCGCGAGGACATGCTGCGCGCCGGCGCCGTTTTCGATCATATCGAGCAGCACGGCATAGCTCTTCTCCGCCATGAATGCGACCTGCTGCGTCACGGTGGACAGCCGCGGCTCATAGAACCGGCAGATGGGCAGACCGTCAAAGCCGATGAGGGAAATATCCTCCGGGATACGCTTTCCGGCGTCGCGTACGGCGCGGGCCGCGCCGATGGCCATGACGTCCGCCATGGCGAACACCGCCGTGATCTCCGGCACATCGCGCAGAAGCTCCGCCATGGCCGTATAGCCCTCGTCAAAGCAGTAGTGTGCGGTTTTATAATACCGGTCCGCATCGAATACGATGCCGCGCTGCGTGAGCGCGCGCAGAACGCCCGCATAGCGCAGACGGCCCGTATCGGAGTATTCGCGTTCGCCGCCGATAACGGCGATCCTTTTATGGCCCATATCCGCCAGGTATCCGACGGCCGCCGCTGCCGCGGCGGTATCGTCGGTCGTGACGCTCGAAAGGTTTTTGAATTGCAGCTCCGCGGCGGAGTTCGTGACGAGCACCGCGGGAAGGTCGATCCCGGCAAAGGACTCCGAAAAATCCTGGCTGCTGCCGCCGAGGAAGAGAATGCCCTGCGGTTTTACCTCGCGCACGCGCTTCACGGCGCGGCGCACCTCATCGTCCAGTTCGCCGATATAATCCACCACGAGCTGGTACTCCCCGCCCGTCGCCACGGTCTGCAGCCGTTCGACCAATGCGGCAAACAGCTCGTTGTGCGTTCCGCGGACGACGACGAGAATGTTGTTGCTGTGGGCCTGCTTTAGACTGCGGGCGTTCATATTCAGCTCAAAGCCGTGCGCCTTCACGATCGCCATGATCTGCTCGCGCGCCTTTTCGCTGACGTGCGGCTGATTGTTGAGCACGCGCGAGACCGTGCCGAGCGAATACCCGGACAGAGCCGCCAGATCCTTGATCGTCATCAGCCCTTCACCGCACCGGCTGCCACGCCCTTGATAATGTGCTTCTGGCAGCAGAGATAGAAGATAATGACCGGAATAATGCTCAGAAGGATCAGCGCCATGATCGCGCCCATATCCTTCTGGCCGTAGCTTCCCTGAAGGTACTGAATATGGATGGGGATCGTCATATATTTTGTGCTGTCAAGCACAAGATACGGCAGAAGATAGTCGTTCCAGACCCACATGATCTCCAGCACGCCCACGGAAATGAGCGTCGGCTTGAGCATCGGCAACACGACGGAGAAGAAGGTACGCACCGGCCCGCAGCCATCGATAGCCGCTGCTTCCTCGATTTCCAGAGGGAGAGATTTGACAAAGCCAACAAACATGAACACCGCGAGTCCCGCGCCGAAACCAAGATATACGACCGGAATCGTCCACGGCGTGTTCAGATGAAGCACATCCGCCGTTTTCGTAAGCGTGAACATGACCATCTGGAACGGAACGACCATGGAAAACACGCAGAGATAGTAAACAACGTTGCTGAAAAAGCTGCCCACACGCGCAACGTACCACGCCGCCATCGACGTGCAAATCAGAATGAGTGCGGAGGAGGCAATCGTAATGAAAAAGCTGTAGAATACCGATTTGGCAAAGGGATAGTTGCCGAACGTCATTCCCTTGACAAAGTTTGCCCAGCCCATGAAAGACTCTTCCGTAGGCAAACGGAACGTTTCGGACGTAACATAGGACGATGCTTTAAAGGAGTTGATAACAACAAGGATGACAGGGAAAACATAGATCAGCGCGACCACGGTAAAAATCGCCGTAAGCGCATTTTTCCGGCGGGTCTCCTGCGGACTGTTCATTGCTGCACCTCCTTTTTCCGTGTTGCGCGAAGCTGGACAAGACTGATGATCGCCACAAGAACGAAGAATACCACAGCCTTTGCCTGACCCGGGCCGCGGTTGGTGGCGTTGGATGTATAGGAGTTCACTATGTTGAGTGCGAGCATCTCCGTTGTCTTGATAACGGAGCCGTCCGCATTCTGTATGAGCGGCAGTCCGTTCGTAAGCGCAAGGTTCTGGTCATAGAGCTTAAAGCCATTCGTCAGAGAAAGGAACGTGCAGATCGTAAAGGACGGCATCACGTTCGGAATGGTGATTTTCCACAGCGTCTGCCAGCGGGTCGCGCCATCGATGCGGGCCGCTTCGAGCATATCCTCCGGCACGGCCTGCAGTCCTGCAATGTAAATAATCATCATATACCCGATCTGCTGCCAGCTCAAAAGGATAATAAGACCCCAGAAGCCCGCTTTGGTGTTAAGCGCAAGCGCCGTTCCGAAGCGGATCAGTACGCCGTCAATCAGCGTGCTCCAGATATATCCAAGCACGATACCGCCGATCAGGTTCGGCATAAAGAAGATCGTGCGGAAAAGATTGGAGCCTTTGATGCCCTGCGTGAGCGCATAGGCGACCATAAACGCAAAAACGTTGATGATCACCAGCGACACAAGCGCGAAAAGCGCCGTATACCAGAAAGCATGGATGAAGCCGCCGTCCTTGAAAATGCGCAGATAATTGTCAAAGCCGACCCACGTCCAGTGGCTGGTCAGCTTAAACTTGCAGAAAGACAAAAACAGTCCCTTGCAGAACGGATACAGAAACCCAACGCAGAATGCCGCAAACGTAGGCAGAAGAAAGAGTGGAAACCAGCGCTGAATCGGACGCCGGATCAACTCCGAGTTGAGCGCCGCCGTGTCGCGGTTTGCCCGTCTTTTTTTCATTTATTTCCCTCCCGAAATCTGGCTTTCGATCCGACACGGCGCTCCCTCGTGCAGAAGCCGCCGTGATATACGATACCGGGACGAGCGGAATGCTCGCCCCGGCAGCATCTAATTCATGGATTCTTACGCGTTAATCAGAGAGGAAGCAGACTCAGCCCGCATTCTCCGCCGCATACTGCAGCGCCCAGCCCTGAACAAACGCAGTCTCGACCGCGGACCAATCGCCGGTGCCGGCGGTGTACTGCTGCAGTGCGCTCTCAACGCCGGTGCGCCAGTCGTTGACGGCCGGAGTGTAGTTGAACGCCCAGGTCACAGGATAGCAACCGGCGGCGACCATCTCGTTCGCCTTCTGTGCAAAGATGTTGGTGGGCTCCTTGCTCATCTTGAACGGGCAGGGACCGAACTGCTCGGACATCATCGTGGTGCCCTCTTCCGAAGTAACGACCCAGTACAGGAAGTCCAGCGTGGCGTTGATGTCTTCCTCGGAGGCGTACTTGTTGACGGACCAGTAGTTCTCGGTACCGGTGCAGAGGCCGGCCTTCTCTTCGCCTTCCACGCCGCAGTAGATGGGGATCATGGTGATCTTGTCCATATCCATGCCGGCATCACGCAGAGAGGATTCCTCCCAGGAGCCGTTCTGGTAGAACACGGCCTTGCCGCTGGTGAACGTGTTGCGGGAATCGTCCACGGCCTTGGTGGAAACTTCCGCACCGGTCACGGCAGTATCGGTGGTGTAGAGATCCCAGATGTTCTTGTAGTTCTCGAGATAGGTGCCCTTGATGGTGGCAGGCTTTTCGCTGATGCTGTCATCACGGAACTCGTAGTAGAGAGGCATGTTGGAGAGGTGGCCGGTATAACGCCAGGACTCACCGTTCTTCATGGCAGCGTCGGAGAAAGCATCAAAGCCGAGCTCGTCGGCGCGGGCGTGGATATCGTCCGCAACAGCCTTGAGGGATGCAAAGTCGGTGATCTCATCGAGAGAGTGGCCCGCTTCTTCCAGCAGAGCAACGTTCGTGATGATGCCGAAGGTCTCGAGGCAGTAGCCAATGGAGATCACTTCGCCGTCAGCCGTCTTGATGGCGTAGTCCTGAGAGGCCAGCTCTCCATAGAGCTTGGTGCCGGACAGGTCGTAGCAGTACTCGCCCCAGGAGGCGACGCCGCCCTCGTTGCACTGGAACAGGGTCGGAGCCGCGCTCTTGTCCATTTCGGAAACGAGCGCCTCTTCATAGGTGCCGGAAGCCGCGGTGCGAACCTTCACTTCAACGCCGGTCAGGGCGGTGTAAGTCGCGGCGAGTTCCTGCCACGCTTTGTCCGCTTCCGGCTTGAAGTTGAGGTAGTACACGCTGCCGGTCGCGGCCGGGGTTTCGGGTTCCGCAGCGGGTTCCGTCGCGGGGGTTTCGGGCTCAGCCGGAGTATTCGGGGTCTCGGCCGGGGCAGCGCCGCAGGCAGCGAGGCTCAGAACCATGACCAGAGCCAGAAGAACTGCGAAAAGCTTCTTCATTGTTTGTTTCCTCCTAAAAATAATGGGTTTCCTTAAGTAAAGCGTTGAATTGGAATCGTTTCCAATTAAGCTTGTCTGTATTTTATCGCCTTTGTAAAAATATTGCAAGAGCGTTTCGGCGAAAACGCTTAACTTTATGTCATTTATACAAATACTGCGTCAAATTTTTGTATGAATGGTGTTGCCAGGCGGTCATTTGTTCCTGTATAATAGTCTTATTCTCCCGGAGGTGGCGATATGAAAAAGCTTTTTGATCCGGACTCCCCCATCATGCGTTTTCTTACGCAGGCGGCGGAGCTTGCGTGGCTGAACGTTCTGTGGGTCGTCTGTTCCCTGCCGGTCGTCACGTTTGGCGCTTCGACGGCGGCGCTCTGCACCGCGGTGCGGAACATGATCCGCGACAGGGGCCGTTGGAACGCCGCGGCGTTTTTCCGCGCGTTCCGTGATAATTTCAAAAAATCCACGCTGCTCTGGCTTATTCTGCTCGCGGCGCTCGTGCTCATCGGCGCGGACGTATTTCTGCTGCGCCGCCTGTTTCCGGATCAGATCCTCTGGCTGGCGATGCCGGGCATCTGCTTTGCACTGTGGCTGATGGTGTGCATCTGGGTGTTTCCGCTCACGGCGATCTTTGAAAACACGCTCGGGAACACGCTCAAAAACGCCGTGCTGCTCAGCGTCGGGTATCTGCCGCGGACGATCCTCATGGCGGTGATCCATCTGCTGCCGGTGATCCTTTTCGCTGTCTCTCCGGCGGCGTTTTACGGCGTGAGCATCCTGTGGCTGCTGCTGCTCTCGGCGGTGACGTACTACACCGATCTCTGGCTGATGCAAAAGCCGCTCGCGCCGTTCCTGACGGGCGAGGCAGAATAAGGGGGACAGAAAAACATCCTCTGCGCACATTCTTGCGCAGAGGATGTTTTGCGTTTTATATGCCGCTTCAGTGGAGTTCCCAGATATTTTCCGCGTACTGGCGGACGGCGCGGTCGGAAGAGAACATGCCCGCCGCGGCGATGTTGTAAAGGCACTTTTTGCCAAACGCCACGCGGTCCTTCCAGTCCGTGAGCGCGTGCAGGCGCGCTTCGCGGTAGCTTTCAAAATCGCGCAGGATGAAATAGTTGTCCGGGCGGTGCCAGCTTGCGCCATGGAGAATCGCGTCGAAAAGCTCCTTCTGATCGTCGTCGGTCGGCACGGTGCCGTCCACAAGCGTATCCATCGCGCGGCGGATGCGCTCGTCGGAATCGTAGAGCGCTTTCGGGTCGTAGGTATCGCGCGCGGCGCTGTTCTCCTCGACGGTGCCGCCGAAGATGTAGTTGTTCTCCCGTCCGGCCTGACGGACGATCTCGACGTTCGCGCCGTCCATCGTGCCGAGCGTCACCGCGCCGTTGAGCATGAGCTTCATGTTGCCCGTGCCGGAGGCCTCCGTACCCGCCGGGGAGATCTGCTCGGAGATATCCGCCGCAGGGATGATCTTTTCGGCATAGGAGCAGTTGTAGTTCTGCACGAACACGATGCGCATTTTCCCGTTCACGTCGGGGTCGTTGTTCACAAGCTCGGCCAGGCGGTTGATGTAACGGATGACGGCTTTCGCGCGGCGGTAGCCGGGCGCGGCCTTCGCACCGAAAAGGAACGCCGTGGGCGGCATATCGGCGAGACCGCCGTTTTTGATCTCAAAATAGAAGTCGGCAAGGCACAGGGCGTTCATAAGCTGACGCTTATACTCATGCGCGCGCTTGACCTGCACGTCGAACACGAACTCCTCGGGGATGTCCACGCCCTCGGCGGCGCGGATGTGCGCGGCGAGCTGGCTCTTTTTCTGCAGCTTGACGGCGTTGAAGAGCATGGCGAGCTCGTCGTTCACGTGCTCGCGCAGATACCCGATGCGGTCAAGATCACGCAGGAACCCTTCGCCGATCTCGGCGCGGATGAGCTCGGTAAGCTCCGGGTTGCAGAGCCCCAGCCAGCGGCGCGGCGTGATGCCGTTCGTGACGTTTACGATGCGGCCCGGGTATTTCCCGTTCCACGCGCGGAAAAGATCGTCCCGGAGGATCTGGCTGTGGATCTCCGCAACGCCGTTCACCTTGCGGGACATATACACCGAAAGATCGGCCATGCGCGCCTGATTATCGCAGACGACATGGAGATTTTCGCCGGGGAACTCCTTTTGCAGCCGCTCCTCGATCTTCACGAGAATATCGCAGATCTCCGGCACGACGCTGCGCAGAAGGTCCATATCCCAGCGCTCGAGCGCTTCGCTCATAACGGTGTGGTTCGTATAGGAGAACACGCCGCGCGTGATATCAAAGGCACGGTCAAAGCCGATGCCCTCGGCCGTGAGCAGGCGGATGAGCTCGGGAATGGACATGGCGGGGTGCGTGTCGTTGAGCTGCACGGCGATAAATTCGCCGAGGCGGTTCAGATCGCCGTTGCCGTAGGTCTTGTAGGCACGCAGAATGTCCTGCAATGAGGCGCTGGAGAGAAAATACTGCTGCTTGATGCGAAGGCGCTTGCCCTCGACGGTGCTGTCGTTCGGGTAGAGGACGCGGGTGATGTCCTCGGCGCGGTTTTTCTCGGTAAGCGCGCGCTCATAGTCCTGCGAGTTGAAGGCGTCAAAGTCGAGCTCCTGCTCGGCCTCGCACTGCCAGAGACGCAGCGTGGCGATATTGTCGGTATGGTAGCCGATGACCGGCGTATCGTACGGCACGGCAAGCACCGTCTGATCGGCAAAGCGCACCTTTACGGTGTGCTTCTCGCGGCGGAAGCTCCAGGGATCGCCGTGCTTCTCCCAGTCGTCGGCGGATTCCTTCTGTGCGCCGTTTTCAAAGCTCTGCTTGAAAAGGCCGAAGCGGTAGCGCAGGCCGTAGCCGCTCAGCGGCACGCCGCAGGTGGCGGCGCTGTCCATATAGCACGCGGCGAGACGGCCAAGGCCGCCGTTGCCGAGAGCCGCGTCCTCGATTTCCTCCAGGCAGGCAAGATCGATGCCGCGCTCGGCGAACGCCCGGCGCATCTCGTCGAGAATGCCGAGATTGAAGAGGTTATTGTATACGAGCCGCCCGACAAGATATTCGGCGGAGAGATAAAACGCCTTGCGCTTCCCGGCGCGGCGGGCGCGGGACTTGGCCCAGTTGTCCCCCACCGCGATCATCACCGCCCGGCCAAGGGCGTTGTGCAGATGCTGGGGCGACGCCTCGCTCAAACGCTCGTCCTCATCATATTTCAGCAGAGATTCCGTAGTATCCAGAAGATTCTGCGGGGAATAGATCATTGTTCTCTGTCCTTTCCGTTCTTGAATAGCGCCATGGAAACGATTCCAAGGCCCTGTGCTGCATTATAACCGTTTTTTTCCTGTACTGCAACCGGTTTTTATAAAAAGGCCGGAGCACAGCATCTTTTCTGTGCTCCGGTCAATAAACGCGATAAAAAAGGGCTCACTGCGCTTGCTCCTGCAGGAGCAAATGAGAGAAACCCCCGCTCTCGCAAACGCGCAGGCGCCGGACGAGCGCGCGGCGGCGAGCCGCTGTCCTCTCGGACGAGGGCGCGGCGAAGCGGGTACGGCTTGAATGCGTCAGCCGACGTACGGCAGCATTTCAAAGAAGTTCTCTTCGCTCTCGCCGTTGATGGTCCAGCCTTCTCCGCTGTATTCGGGCCGGATCGATCCGGTGCGGCCGTCCTCGGTGCGGAAGAAGGTATTCTGCCCGTCCGTGCCGGTCAGCACGAGCTTCTCGCCCGGCGTCAGCACGGCGGCGCCGCTCTCATCGAGATATACCGGCAGGATCTTCGTCACGGTCAGATAGTAGCTGCTTCCGCGGTACTCCCACTTATACGTCGGGTCCAGCGTCACAACGCCGTCGGACGTCCCGTGCATGCCGATGACCGCGCGGTAGGTGCCGAGCTGGTAGTACCACGCCTCGAGCACCGGAATGCCGCCGCTGAACACGACGCGCCCGGCAAGACTGCCGGTAAGAGCGTTCGGGTCCGCGCCGTAGCGCGCGTCGCCGGTGAACCCGATGGGTTTGAGCGTGTCGCCGTGCCAGCCGCAGGTGCGGTAATCGTCGCTGCCGGAATCGGCGGCAAACAGGATTTCACAGATGCCGTCGCCGTCCAGATCGCAGATCCAGAGATCGTACCGGTCGCCCGCGGGCATGTTCGTGCGGTCGAGCGCCGTGCCGTTCACAGCGATCGTATACTCATTGATACCGCCGGCATCCGCCGCCGTCACGGTGATCTCCTCGGCGGCATAGTCGCCGTTGATGTCATAGCGATAGACGCTCTTGCCGGAAATGTTCAGCGGGTTCTCGGCATATTCCTCGCCGTCCATGAGAATCAGGGAGCCGTCCATCCCGCTCTGGAAGATATATTTCATGTGCTCGCCCCCGGCGTCGCGCCAGGAGAGCGCAAGATTCGGTACCACGTCGGGGATCCACGTCTGCACGCAGAAGCTCTCGCCGTCCGAGAGATGTCCGGCGTACCAGAGCGTGCCGTCAATGCGGCAGGCATTAGAGTATTCAAGATACGTCACGGCGTTGAGCTCAACGTCCTCAACCGCGCCGGAGGCGGTGAACGTGACGCACGCGCCCGTGCCGTTCGTTCCGTCGTCGTAGACATACGCCGCGCCCTCGGAGGTGTCGCGTATTTCGCCGGTAAGCGAGCCGTCCGCCGCGCTCTCGGCAGGAAGGTAGTCCGCCCTGATCTGATACGCGAGCCAGGCATACGGCAGCGTGAACTCGATAAGACCCGCGGCGTAGCTCGCGAGCTCATAGGGGTTCGCCATAAGGACAAGGCCCTCATCGTTGAAGTACCAGTTGCCGTCGCGGAAGAGGCCGGCGAGCTGGTCCTCGTAGCCCTCGTTCAGGCTGTAGGCGGCGTATTCCGCGCCGTAGCTGATGTCCTTGAGCTGCTCCACGGCCGCGGAGAGAAAGGCGTCATAGTCGTCCGTAAGATCCGCGAGCGTCAGTTCTTTGCCGGTGCGGAGATCGAAGGTGTGGCCGTAGCGGCCGGTGTAGCCGTGCGCGCCGCCAAGATACGACGTATCGTCGTAGGTAAGACTCAGCAGATGCCGGTCGGCGCGGCGGACGCTTGTCTCGCGCTCAAGCGCGTAGGGGGCAAAGCTCGCTGCGTTTCCCGCGGCAAGATACTCGGCGAAGAACGCTTTCGCGTCTGCGAGATAGTTTTCCTTGCCGGAAATGCTGTATTCGTCGCCCGCCCCGACGCCAACGGAAAAGTCCGTGTACTGCTTATGCAGCGCTTCATTGATCGCGGCGGCGGACGCGGCGTTCCCGTTCAAAGTGACGCTCGGCTCGGCGCAGGCATAGATAAACAGGCGCGTGGTATTATCATCCGAATAGAATGTCTCGCTCTCGCGCCGGACGGACACGACCGGCGCACTGAGGTTTTCCACGGCCGGGTCCGGCGCGGCGGTCGTCTCCGGCGCGGCGGCTGTCTCCGGCGCGGCGGTCGTCTCCGGCGCGGCGGTCGCAGGGGCTGCCGCAGGCTGCACCGGGGTCTCCGGCCGCGGGCCGCACGCCGCGAGCGAGAGGGCAAGCGCCGCGCAGAGCAGCAGGGATACGGCTTTCTTTCTCATACTCATAGCGTCATTTACCCCTCAAAGCGCGTGAGCGCCGTGTCGTAGACCGCGTGCCCGCTCTCGAGCGGCGCGCCGTTCACCGTGAGCGTGACGTCCGCGCCGTCATAGACGTCGAGCAGCGTGTTGACAACGCCGCCGACAATGTAGTACTCCCCGCTTGTACCGAAGGAGCGAACCTGCGCGGCAAAGGCGTCGTTGAGATCGGCTTTGATATGTCCGGCTTCGTCGACCTCGACGGTATTAAGTGCCGCCCCGTTTTCAAAGAGCAGCCCGTTCATTGCGGTATTCAGTGCATCCGCCGTGATCTCTTCCGCGTCCAGCCGGAAGCCGACGGCAAGGAAGCCGTCCGCATTCGCGTTGATGCGGTAAACGCGCACCACGGCGGGGAGTTCATAGCCGCGCGCGTCAAAGATCGCGATATAGGCGTCGCGCACATCCTTCGCGGTGTACGGGTAATGCGCCGGCGTATAGCCGCCGTCGGTCAAAAGGCTTTTCCCGCTCTCGCCATAGAGGCCCATGGCGGTCTCATACATCATGGCGAGCTTGTCGGTGAACTTTTCGCCGAATTCGGTCTCCTCGCCGAGATCAAACGCCTGCGCGCCGGATCGCACGGCATCCGGGCCGTTGGTGAGCGAGAAGTCCACGATGGTCGCGGCAATGCGCGCGCCCGTGAGCGAGCTGCCCGCCGTGCCGGGGTGGTAGTTTTGGAAAAGATCGCACAGCGCGTCGTACATGCCGTTTTTCTCCGCCGTTGCCGGGACGCCTGTATCGGCCGGCAGCGGAGAGCTGTCGCCGCCTGCCGGCTCGGCGGCAGCGGTGGGTTCCGCCGTGGATTCCGGCGTGGCTTCCGGCGTGGCGGTCGGCGCCGCCGTTGCATTGCCGGAAGTTGCCGCAGGCTGCGCCGGCGGCGGTGTGCAGCCGGCCAGCAGCGCCGTACATACGGCAAGCGTCAAAAAAACCGTCACAAATTTCTTTGCCTTCATAGTTCTGTTTCCTTTCTGCTCTGCGGATTTCCCTTCAAGGCTTTCCGGAAATATAGACGCCGGACGGAGTCATTCGGTTCCCCGTCCGGCAAAAATATTATACGGTTTTCCGTGAGAATACAAGAGCCGCTTTGAAAAGGTCGCCGTCGAGCGCCAGAACGAGCTTCCCGCCCATGAGCTCCATGAGGGATTTGGCGATCGAGAGCCCCAGCCCGCTGCCGTCCGTGTGGCGGGAGCCGTCGCCGCGGACAAAGCGCTCCATCAGCTCCTCCGCCGGGATGTTCAGCGGCTCGCGGGAGATGTTCTTGAGCGTGAGCACCGTTTCCGTCTCGTTCTGCACAAGCTCCAGATACAGCCGCGTGCCGCTCTGCGCGTATTTTACCGCATTCCCCAGAAGATTATCCAGCACGCGCCAGAGCAGCCGTCCGTCCGCCGTGACATACGTTTCCCCCTCCGGCACGAGCAGCACCGGCGCGATGCCCGCCGCGGCGAATTTTTCGGCATACTCCCCCGCGCTCTGGCGCAGCAGCTCGCCGAGATCGATCTTCTCCAAATTCACCGGCAGCGCGCCGCTGCTCGCCTTGCTCGCGTCCACGAGATCGGTCGTGAGCTTTTTGAGCTTCTGGCTCTGGCGGTCTAAAACTTCGATATATTCTCTCGCCGCCTCGCTTTCGGTCGGCTCCTTTTTGAGCAGGTCGACATAGCTCACAATGCTCGTGAGCGGCGTTTTGAGATCGTGGCTGACGTTTGTGATGAGTTCGGTTTTGAACCGCTCGGACTTCATGCGCTCGTTCACGGCGCGGTTCATGCCGACGCTCACGGCGTTGAGGTCGTCGCCGTGCTCTTTGAGCACCGGGTACATTTTCTCCGTATCCACCGTGTAGGTGAGATCGCCCGCGGCGAGCTTCCGCCCCGCCGTTTGCAGCGTCTTGAGCTGGCGCACGGTGCGGATGACGAAGTACAGCCCGGCAGCGTCCAGCACGATCACCAGCAGAAAAATGAAAACGCTGCCCGAAAGCCATGTGAAGAGCGTGCCGAAAAAGTTGACCAGCACAACGGCGGCATAGACGAGGATCCCCTTCCACGCATCCGGCAGCGCGCGGACAAGGCCGCGCACGGCGCGGTAAAGGAAGCGGCAGACGATATAAACAACGGTATTTCTCCACCACTTCCCGGCGCGCAGCCGCGCCGAGACCGTGCAGCAGGTCAGCAGCGCCGCGAACCCGAGCCAGAGGACGACGAGCGCGCCGGGCAGCACCCATGTCCACAGCGGATCATACAGCAGCGTATTCACCGACCAGACGGAACAGAAATTCTCCGTGAGAACCGCCGCAAGCACCGCCGCCGCAAGGAAGAGATCGAGCGGCACACGGTGGACGCCGCGCAGCTTCACGCCGTCCGGCGTTTTTCCCATGGACGCCATGAGAAACAGGAACAGCGCCAGACACAGCACCGCCGCCGCGATCCCGACGGGGAGATAGACGTTCTGGAAGCGCAGCAGGGTGTTTACCGAGGAACGGAGCTGCGAAAGCTCCTCGCCGGGCGTCTGCGTCGGCTCGAGATACGCCTGCGCTTCCGTCAGCCGGCCGTTTTGCTCCATGGAGAAGGATACCCCCAGCGGCAGAGCGTTCTTTGTCCGGGAATCAAAAAGAACGGTTTCCTTGTCTGTTTTCACTGAGTACTCCGTTACCGTGTAGGAGTAGCCGGAGGGCAGATCAGGATATTCCCCGGTGTAGTATTTCTGGTTTACCGCATCCAAAAGGAGTCTGTGAATGGTCTCCCGGTAGACCAGAACGCCGTCCGGCTCCGGGAGAGTGTTGTCTCTGTTGATCTTGGTGAAAATATATCCCGCCGCGCCGAGCACGGCCGTAAGGCCGCAGAGCAGACACAGGATAAAGGCGGCGGTGCGCGCCGCCGCGCTGTGGGTGAGCTTTTTCATTTTTTCATTTCCTCCAGCTTATAGCCTTTGCCCCAGACGACTTTCAGATAGCGGGGATTGGTAGGGTCGATCTCCAGCTTTTCGCGCAGATGGCGGATGTGCACCGGCACCGTTCCCTCGGCGGAAAACGGTTCGTCCTTCCATACGCGGCGGTAGATCTCCGCGCTCGAAAATACCTTGCCGGGGTTTTCGAGCAGGAGACGGAGAATGTCGTATTCCGTCGGGGTGAGCGTTACCTCTTTGCCGTCGAGCGTGACGCTCTTGCGCTCATCGTCCATGGCGATGCCGCCGAGCGTAAGCGCGGTGTTTCTCTCCGGCATGCCGCCGAGCAGCGCATACCGCCGGAGCTGCGCCTTGACCCGGGCGAGGACTTCCAGAGGGTTGAAGGGCTTGGTGATATAATCGTCCGCGCCGACGGTGAGACCGAGGATCTTATCGTTGTCCTCGCCCTTGGCGGTGATGAGGATGACCGGAACGTTGCTCTGCTCGCGCAGGCGGGCCGTCGCGGTCATGCCGTCCATGCCGGGCATCATAATGTCCATGAGCACGAGCTGCACCTCCTCGCGCCGCACGATCTCGAGCGCCGCTATGCCGCTGTCGGCCTCACAGACGGCGTAGCCCTCGCTTGTAAGGTAAATGCGCAGCGCGTTTCGGATGTCGCGCTCGTCGTCGCAGATGAGTATTTTGTACATGGCTCTTCCCCTCTCCCGTTCACCGCCGATGACAAGAAAAAGACCGCGGAGAATGCTTTGTGTATTCTCGGGGATCCTGACGCGGTATAACGGCATTTCCGCCCGGCAGGACCGCGTGTGCCCTTGTTAACCGGCGCTACAGCTACAGCATAGCATCCCCGCGCTTAATAATAAAGATGAGATTTCTTTAAGATTTGCTTAATCCGCAAATACGGAAAGCCGCCCTTGCGCAGAGAAGCGCCGCGAAAAGCGAGCTTCTGCATATTTTTGCATATTATTAAAAAAGGAGGCGGCTCCGACGGAGCCGCCTCTTTGCGGTCTTTATGCTTTGAAATTATTCGGCGTCGGCAAGGGCCTTGGCCTCTTCGATGACCTTCTGCTGGACGTTGCCGGGGGCTTCCTCATAGCGCACGAACTTGCAGGTGAAGGAGCCGCGTCCCTGCGTCATGGAGCGCAGGTCGATCGTGTACGAGCTCATCTCGGCCATGGGGACCTCGGCCTCAACGATCTGCATGCCGTCCTCGGCAGTCATGCCGAGCACCGTGCCGCGGCGCTTGGAGGAGATATCGGACATGATATCGCCGAGATTCGCGTCGGGAATGGTGACCTTCAGCAGGCCGATGGGCTCGAGAATGGTCGGCTTCGCGCGGGGGATGCCGTCCTTGTAGGCGAGCTGCGCCGCCGTCTTGAACGCCATTTCGTTGGAGTCAACGGGATGGTAGGAGCCGTCGTACAGCGTGGCCTTGAGGTTGACGAGCGGGTAACCGGCCAGAACGCCTTTGTTGACGGCGTCGCGCAGGCCCTTTTCGACCGCGGGGAAGAAGTTCTTGGGAACGCTGCCGCCGAACACTTCCTCGGCGAAGATCATTTCCTCAGACTCCTCCTGGGGCTCGAAGCGGATCCATACGTCGCCGAACTGACCGCTGCCGCCGGTCTGCTTTTTGTGGCGGCCGTGGGCTTCGACCTTCGCCTTGATCTTCTCGCGGTAAGGCACACGGGCGGGCTTGAGCTCACTCTCGACACCGAAGCGGCTCTTCAGCTTGGCGCAGAGAACGTCGAGCTGGATATCGCCGGCGCCGGAGAGGACCATCTGGTGCGTCTCGGCGTTGTTGACGACCGTAAAGGAGATGTCCTCCTCGTTCAGACGGGCGAGACCGTTGGCGATCTTGTCGTCCTGGCCCTTCGTCTTGGGGGAGATACACATGGAGTAGCAGGGCTCCGCAATTTCGATGGCGGGAAGCTCGATCTCGGCCTTCGGGTCGCACACGGTGTCGCCGGTCTTCCAGTCCATCTTGCCGATGGCGACGATATCGCCGCAGCAGGCTTCCTTGACCTCGGCGGTCTTTTTGCCGCACATGGTATACAGACGGCCGAGCTTGTCGGTGCTGCCGGTGCGCATGTTGCGCAGAGACATATCGGCGGTCAGCTTGCCGCTGACGAGCTTGATGAAGTTATACTTGCCGAACTGGTCGGACACGGTCTTGAATACGAGACCGGCGGTCGGGCCGTTGGGATCGATGCCCTCGACCTCGTCGGGCGCGGGGACATAGTCCAGAATGGCCTGGAGCAGAGCCTGCGTGCCGACGCCGGTCGTGCCGACGCCGCAGAACACGGGAACGACGCTGCGATCCTTCAGACCGGCCTTGATGCCGGTGACGAGTTCTTCCTCGGAGAGGGTCATTTCCTCGAAATACTTCTCCATGAGCTCCTCGGTAGCGCCCGCGGCGGACTCCATGAGAGCCTCGCGCAGCTCTTCGACCCTGCCCGCGTCGGCGGCGGGAACGGCTGCCTTTGCGGTCTTGTTCCCCTTGGTCTCATATGCGACGTTGTGCACGAGATCGATGACGCCGGTGCCGTCGGAGGCGGGGATCGTCACGGGGCATACGATGCTGCCGTACTTGGCCTGAAGAGCTTCGAGCACGCCGAAATAGTCGCCATGCTCTTCGTCGAGCTTGGAGATATAGAACGCTGCCGGCTTTCCGGCGGCCTTGAGCAGTTTCCAGCTGCGCTCCGCGCCAACGGAAAGGCCGTCCTTCGCGGTGCAGAAAATGACGCCCGCCTCGACCGCGCGCAGCGCGGCGGCGACTTCACCGGCAAAGTCCTGGAAGCCCGGGCAGTCAATCACGTTGATCTTCTTGCCGCCGAAGGAAATGGGCGCGAGAGCCGCGGAAATCGTTACCTGGCGCTTGATTTCTTCCGCGTCGTAGTCGCAGACGGTGTTGCCGTCGGTGACCTTGCCCTGGCGGTCGATGGCGCCGGTCAGGTAGAGCATGTTCTCGGTAAGGGTGGTCTTGCCGCTGCCGCCGTGACCGAGCAGGCAGACATTGCGGATGTCCTTGGTTGTGTAGCTCATGGGTTGTCCTCTCCTTGCAATTATCTTAAAAAACTTAAATTTATTGTCCTTGTCATTCTTCCGAAAAAACAAGGGAACGCCACGAAGATAAATTATACACTATGACAATTTTTTTGGCAATATTTATTTTCGGAGCAGCGTCCGCAGCGCCAGCGGCACGATGAGCCATATCAACATGTAAAGGAATACTCTCCCCGCGCCGATCGCCGTCCACATTCCCCGCCACGCCGGGAGCACCGCAAGAAACGCGCCGAGCGCGGCGCATACAACGCCGCACCACGCGCACGCGCGGCCATAGGAATGGAGCTTCGTGCCGCATTCGGCAAAGTCCACAAGCGTGTCCAGACCGTCCTGCGCCATAACGCCGGCGGCCGGGCTGCCCGCCGAGGCGGGGATGCCGGATATGCGGTACCGCTCGGAGGAGGACGGAAACTGGAAGCCCTCGGCGGAGATGCCGAACGTTTTCTGCAGAAGAAGCGGGTCAAGGTTGAAGTCGCGCACGGCAAAGATCGGCTTGCGGTGTTCATAGCGCAGGTCGGCCAGGGCGCGCCGCACGCTCGCCATAGGACGGTAGCGCAGCGGGAACACCGCCGCCAACTCGCCGGACACGGCGGTATAGAGCGCGTTTTCCTCCTTGATCCTGTCAGGGATCTTGACGCCGCTCAGGTGCATATACGCAAGCGAGCCGATGCGAACCTCCTCGCCCTGCACCGTACCCTTCACACCGCCCTCGCCGACGGAGAAATCCTCCACGGTCTGCATGGCGGCATTCTTCCGGCGCATCAGTTCGGCAAAGGGCGCGGCAAGTCCCGTTCCCGCCGCGTCCAGCATGCTGCCGGTGATGCCGAGCACCTGCGCGGCGCGGCTTTTGTCCATAAAGCGCACGCCCGTGATCTCAACGGCGTCCTCGGGGAAAATGTCGGTATCGGTGAGCACGAGCTGGCGGGAGCGGCCGACGTCACGCGCGCCGGGCCATCCGGCCAAAGCGCTGCCGCGCATCATAAGATGGCGCGCCGTGCGGGAAAAGAGGAGCGGGAACGAGAGCGTCCAGTTGAATGAAACGCAAAGCGCCGTCATAAGCGAGAAGAGATGGAAAAACGCCTTCATGTCCTGCGCGCCGAACGACAGGGCCAGCGCGAGCGCAAGCGAGCCTGCCGTCATCGGCACGAACGCCGACACCGCGAGCGCCTCCGCGCCGCTCGGCTCCTCGCTGCGGCGGACAAGCCCGTCCGCCGAGCGGCGGGACTTGATGAGGATGCGCTCCTTTTTCCCCGGCAGTACCTCGGAGGTGACGGCATAGGGGTCCTTTGCGTGGTAGATCGCAAGGAACGAATCGGCGTACGCCCGGCAGCTGTGCCACGCGCCGCGCAGCGCAAACGCGACCGCCGCCGCGGGGATCACCGCGAAGGTGACGCCATGCGAGCCGTCGCCGCTCGCGGCGATATAGATCACGTCCGCCGCCGCGGCAATCGCGGCGAGAACGATCATCGATTCGGCGCCGGCGCGGCCGCGGGCAAGCCCCATGACGCCCGCCGTGACAACGTCCAGCCCGATGAGCATCACCGCGAGCATCCCGATGAGGCACACGAGCGACGTCGTTCTCGCGTTCGTGCCGAGACTGCCGGGCAGCGGCAGGCCGAAGTCATACGCAAGAGTGATCCATGCGAGCAGCACGCAGACCGCCGCCGCCGCAATGAAGCGCAGGCGCAGGCTCGGCATCTGCGCGGCATAATGCTTCGCCGCGCGCTGCGGCGGCATTTCGAGCGTTACGTCCTCCGGCTCCGGGTCGGGCTGGGAGAGATTGTCCGCCCGGCGGATCGACGCCGCGGCGAGAAGGCCCACGAGCCTGCCCCAAAGCCCCGGCGTCCGGCCGCGTCCCCCGCGATATGCCGCGCGGCCAAGGCCCCTTTTCCTTTTATCGGAAGAAGCCGTTTCGTCCGGCTCCCCGGTCTCTTCCGGGGTCTCCGGCCCGTCCGGCGCTTCGAGGGGCGGAGCGTAGAAATCCGCGTCGTCCTCAAAGCCTTCGTCGTATATATCGTTTTCGGAAAGCCCGTCCGGCCCCGGCGCCTCCTCATAGTACCGACCGTCCGGCTCTTCGGGCGCCTCCGCTTCCGGCTCGTCCGGCTCGGCGTCCGGCTCCGGCTCATATTCCGGCTCATATTCCGGTGCATCGGCATCAAATTCTTCGTATTCGGAATATTCCGCTTCTTCGTCCGGATATTCGGCCTCGTATCCGGTCTCCGCCGGGTACTCCGCCTGCTCGGAGAAGCAGCCCTCCGTCTCCGGCAGATATTCCGTTTCCGCCGCCGCGGGCGCGGCGGTCTCTTCCGGTGCCTTGTCCCGGCACTCCTCGAGAATGCTCTCGAGCGAGAAGCCCGGCGCGCCGAAGTTCCGGGGTATGCCGCCTGTATCGCGTTTTGCCATAGCTTCCTCCGCTTCAGGATTCTCTGCGCTGGCGGACGACCTCATACATGAGGATCGCCGCCGCCGCAGAGGCGTTGAGCGATGTGATCTTGCCGAGCAGGGGGATGCTCACGGTGAAGTCGCACTGCTCCGAAACGAGCCGCCCCATGCCGAAGCCCTCCGACCCGATGACGAGCGCCGCGGGGCCGGTCATTTTCGTCTGCCACAGATCGGCGGGAGCGTCCGCCGCCGTGCCGTAGACCCAGAGGCCCTTTTTCTTCAGCTCACCGAGCGTCGAGGGGATGTTCGTCACACGCGCTACAAGCATATGCTCCGCCGCGCCCGCGCTCGCCTTGTCCACCACAGCGGTGAGCCCGGCGGCGCGCCGCTTGGGGATGATGACGCCGTGGACGCCCGCGCACTCGGCGGTGCGCAAAATCGCCCCGAGATTGTGCGGATCGGCGATCTCGTCGCACACGACGATGAACGGGTCCTCGCCCCGCCCGGCGGCGCGCTCGAGAATGTCCTCGATCGAGGCATATTCGCGCATCGCCGCCTGCGCGATGACGCCCTGATGCGCGCCCGTGGCGCTGAGAGAATCGAGCTTGCGCCGGTCGCACTCGGTGACGACAATGCCGTTTTCCCGTGCTCTGGCAAGAATGCGCGCAAGCGTCCGGTCGGTGTCGCCGCGGGCAACGAAAATTTTATCGATCGTCCGCCCGGCGCGGATCGCCTCGGCGACGGCGTTGCGCCCCTCGATCAGATCCTCGCGATCCTGACGGACCTCCTGTTCATGGTTTTCCATATCGGGTAATTTCCTTCTTTATATACCTTATCTGTCGTTCTTCGCATGCGTATAGATAATATATTTTACCACAGGATCCCGATATCTGCAACGGAATGCACTATTTTTTTCCGCTGCCTTGACCTTTCCGTCCGGAATCGGTATGCTGGGGGTAAGATAAAACGAAAGGCGGAAAAGGCAAATGTTCTGGGACTCCATTCCCGTACCGAAGGGCACACACGCCGATTTTGCCGTTGCCGTCACGGACGATTCGCTCGCGCCGTGGGTCAAAAAGGGCGGCACGGCGTATCTCCGGCGGCGCACCGAGCTTTCGGACGGCGACGTCGGCCTTTTTGAAACGGACGCGGGGATCGTTTTCCGGCAGTTCTGCGCCGACTGCCGCGGCGCGGTGTACCTCTTCGCCGTCAACCGCGCGCATGCGCAGGACGATTGCATGATCCCGCCGGACAAAGCGGCCTCGCTCGTCTGCTACGGCCGTCTGGAACTCAAAAAGCCCATCCCGCTCCCGATGGATTGAAATTTCGTCCAAATGTGTTATAATTAAGTATTCCGCTGATTCTCCCGCAGTTTTTCCTCTGGAAAGGAGTTTTGATTTGAAATCTTTTATGCGTTGGGTCGAGCGCTACTGCGTCCGCCATCCGCGTTTCGGCGTGGAAAATCTTATGCGCTATCTTATCATCGGCAATGCCGCCGTATGGCTGCTGACGCTGATGGACCGCACCGGCACGGTGCGCTATTTTCTCGCTCTCAATCCGCAGATGGTCCTGCGCGGGCAGATCTGGCGGCTGGTGACGTTCGTGCTCATCCCGGACACCGGCGGCATTTTGGGGCTGCTGTTCCTCTATTTCTATTACTTCATCGGCACCTCGATGGAGCGCGAGTGGGGGCAGGCCAAGTTCAGCATGTACTTCCTCACCGGCATGGCGTTCACGATCCTCTACGCCTTTATCGTCTATTTTATCGGCGGCATCACGATGAGCATCGGCGCGGAGTTCATCTATCTTTCGATGTTCTTCTCGTTTGCAACGTACTATCCGGAGCAGCGGGTGCTGTTCATGTACATCATACCGATCAAGATCAAGTGGCTCGCCGTAGCAAACGCCGCGTACTTCGTCTACGAGATTTTTGCGCTCCCCTTCCCGCTCAGCCTTCTGCCGATCGTGGCGACGCTCAACTATCTGCTCTTCTGCGGGGATATGCTCTTGAGCTCCGTGCATTTCCGGCGGCCCGGGCAGATCCGCAAGACCGTGAACTTCAAGCGCGAGACGCAGCGCATCCGCCGCGAGCAGCAGAGCGCCCCATACCGCTACAAATGCGCCGTGTGCGGCCGTACCGACGCAGACCATCCGGAGCTGGAGTTCCGTTACTGCTCGCGCTGCGCGGGGTATCACTGCTTCTGTCAGGATCACATCAATAACCACATCCATTTTACCGAATAACACGGGAGAAGCATTATGCAACACCATCCTTCCCGCCGGGTTTCCGTTCCGGCGCTGATCGTTTTCTGTCTGCTCGCGCTCGCGCTTGTCGTGCTCGTTGCCGTCCGCGCCGTTTCGGTGCGCCATGCCGAAAGCGCCGAGACGCTCGCTCCGGCGGTGAGCCAATCGCCCGTGCCGCCGACCTCCGGCCCGGAGTTCACGCCCGAACCGACGGCCGGGCCCACCGCGGCGCCGACCGCGACGCCCGAACCCACGCCCGAGCCGAGCCCCGAATACTTCACCGTTTCCATGGTGGGCGACTGCACGCTCGCCGAGGCCAAGACCCGCCGCGGCTGGGGCACGGCATTGCAGACCGTCGTCGGGAAAAACTACGACTATCCCTTTGCGAGGACCGTGCAGTATTTTGCTGACGACTATCTCTCGATCGCCAATCTCGAGTGCAACCTCTCGGACAAATACTACGACTCCATCGAGCAGTTCGTGTTTCTCGCCCCGGCGGACTACGCGAACATCCTCACCGCGGGCAGCATCGAGTTCGTGACGCTTGCGAACAATCACACGATGGACTTCGGCCAGAACGCCTATAACGACACGACCGCCGCGCTCGATGCCGTGGGCGTCGCCTACGCCGGAGAGGACGAGACCTATATCTATGAAAAGGACGGCGGCGTGAAGGTCGGCATTTACTGCCTTTATAACCAGCTCACCTACAACGCCATGAGCATTCTCTCCGCACAGGCGCAGGAGCAGCTCGTGGCAGCCTCCCGGCAGAAGATCGCCGCGGGGCTCCAATCGCTCGAGGAGGCGGGCGCGGACTTCACGATCGCGTGCCTGCACATGGGCCGCGAGGGATACTACGAGCCGACCGACGTGCAGACCGAGCTTTGCCGCTACACCGTGGACGCCGGGTTCAACGCCGTGTACTGCACGCATACCCACCGGCTCCAGCCGGCAGAAAGCTATAACGGCGGCGTCATTTTCTACGGTCTCGGCAACTTTATCTTCGGCGGCCATACCAACCCCGGCAACGGCACCGATCCCGGCGCTTACGACACCGGCATCGCGCAGCTCACGCTCAAGCGCGTCGGCGGCGAGGTAACGCTCGACAGCTATAATTTCATTCCCTGCTCGCTGAGCAGCACCGTCGGCCCCGATTCCACCGTGCTCGGACCGAATACGCTGAACAATTACCAGCCCCAGCCCTACACCGAGGGCGGCGACGCCTGGAACCGCGCTATGTCCATGCTGAACGGCACCTACGGGGGCGCCAACTACCAGGTCGATTACGGCAACGTTCTTTCCGCAATGAACGGGTAAACGGGTGAAAAATCCCCGCAGGCTCCATATAATTTTTCATGAAATCACTTGCAATCGTGCGCAGAGGGTGGTATAATCCTTTCGTACGATCGTAAGAGACAGGAAGAGTGGGCAAAACCCACTCTTTTTGTTGATATAAAAGAAAATGTCAGGATTTGGAAATTGAGAGGTTTTTATGAGTAAAGTCACCGAGACCGTGACCGCGCTGGCCGCGCCCGTCGCCGCGGAGCTGGGGCTGGAGCTTTGGGATGTGGAATACGTCCGCGAGGCCGGTCAGTGGTTCCTGCGCGTGTATATCGACAAGGACGGCGGCGTTTCCATCAACGACTGCGAAGCGCTCTCCCGCGCGCTCGACCCCGTGCTCGACGAGGCCGATCCCATTCCGGACAGCTACGTTTTCGAGGTCAGCTCCGCCGGCGCCGAGCGTGAGCTCAAGCGCCCCGGCGATTTTGAGCGCTTCATAGGCAGCGGCGCGGAGGTGCGGCTCTATAAGCCGCTCAACGGCAGCAAGTCCTTTGTCGGAACGCTTTCCGGATACAGCGACGGCGACGTTACGCTGACATGCGCCGGAAAAGAGCTCACCTTTGAAAAGGCCCGGATCGCGCAGGTACGGCTGCGCGTGCTGTAAAACAATACAACGTGATATAACGTAAGGAGCGAAAATAGATGAGTGCAATGAACGCCGAATTTTTTGACGCCATCGAGCAGATCGAAAAGGAAAAGGGCATTCCCCGCGGGTACATGCAGGAGAAGATCCAGCAGGCTCTTCTGACCGCCTTCAAGCGCGACAATCCCGACTGCGAGGATAACGTGGAAGTCAACATGGACGAGGGAAAGAAATCCATCGCCATGTTCGTTCTCAAGACCATTGTGGAAGAGGGCGAGTACGTGAACGACGCCACGCAGATCCTGCCCGACGAGGCGCAGCGTTACGACAAAAAGGCGCACATCGGCGATATTGTCCGCATCCCGGTCGAAACGAAGAAGTTCGGCCGCATCGCGGCGCAGGCCGCCAAGCAGGTCATCATTCAGGGCATCCGCGAGGCGGAACGCGGCATCATCTATGACGAGTTCACCTCCAAGGAGCACGAGATCCTCACCGGCGTCGTCACACGCATCGAGCCGCGCACCGGCGCCGTGTCCATCAAGATCAGCTCCAACAGCGAGTTCACCGAGGCCATGCTCTCCGCCACCGAGCGCATCAAGGGCGAGGAGCTTGCCGAGGGCGACCGCATCAAGGTCTACGTCGTCGAGGTGCGCAAGTCCACCCGCGGCCCGCAGGTGCTCATCTCCCGCACGCACCCCGGTCTCGTCAAGCGTCTCTTTGAGCTGGAAGTGCCCGAAATTTTTGACGGCACGGTGGAGATCCGCTCCATCGCCCGCGAAGCCGGCAGCCGCACGAAGATGGCCGTCTACTCCGCCGATCCCGAGATCGATCCGATCGGCGCATGCGTCGGCCCCCGCGGCGGACGTGTGGCGAGCATCGTCAACGAGCTCGGCGGCGAAAAGATCGATATCATCAAGTACAGCGAGGATCCCGAGCAGTATATCGCCTCGGCGCTCTCCCCGGCGGAGGTCGTTTCCGTCGAGGTGCTTGAGGAGGGGCGCAGCTGCCGCGTGATCGTGCCGGACAGCCAGCTCTCTCTCGCCATCGGCAAGGAGGGCCAGAACGCCCGTCTTGCCGCGCGTCTCACCGGCTACAAGATCGACATCAAGCCCGAGAGCGCAGCCAACGAATAACCTTTGTCAAACGGGATCCCACGGTTCCATATGTAGTTTTTTCAGGAGGAGCGCTTTTGCCGAAAACCGTACCGCTCCGGCAGTGCATCGGCTGCCGTGAACAAAAACCGAAAAACGAACTGATCCGCGTCGTTCGCTCGCCGGAAGGCGCGCTCTCCATCGATCTGCGCGGCAAGGCGCCGGGCCGCGGAGCCTATCTCTGCCGCAGCAGCGAGTGCTTAAAGCGCGCGGTCAAGTCGCGCGCGCTCGAGCGCGCCCTGTCCGTCCCCGTGCCGGAGGACGTGTGGGTGCGGCTCACGGCGGAGCTGGAGGCGGGCGATGGATAAGGCAGCGCAATATCTTGGTCTCGCCCGCAAGGGCGGGATGCTCGCCGTCGGCGAGGAAGGGAGCGGCGCGGCGGCCGCCGCCGGAAAGGCGCGGCTTTTGATGCTCGCCGCCGACGCTTCCCCCAACGCGCAGAAACGCGCCGCGGGATTTTTGTACGGTCACCGCGCGCCGCTGCAAACGCTGCCCTGGACAAAGGCGGAGCTCTCCGCCATGATGGGCAGGCGCGGATGCAGCATGCTCTGCTTCACCGACCTGCCCCTCGCGGCGCGGTTCGCCGCCGCGCTTGCCGAGGAGCTTCCCGGCTGGAAGGAAACAGCCGAACTGCTCGCCCAGCGCGAGGATAAGCTCAAGCGGCGGAAGGCCGCGCCCCGTAAGCACACCGAGAGCGGAAAAAGGAGGAAATAAGTATGGCGCTTGATTTTAAATACCGCATTCACGAGGTTGCCAAGGATTTCGGCATGGCCTCCAAGGATATTTCCCAGATCCTCACCGATTACGCCACGACGCCGAAGAACCATATGCAGGTTCTTGAGGACGCCGAGCTGGACATTATTTTCGAGTATCTGACGCAGCATCACCAGGTCGGCAGCATTGCCGAGATCTTCGCCCCCGACCCGGAGGAGAAGAAGGCCCCCGCCAAGGCGCCGGAAGAGAAAAAGCCCGCCGCTCCCGCGCAGGAAAAGGCGGCCGCCCCCGCGGCGGCTCCCGCCCCGGCCGCTGCCGCCCCTGCGCAGCAGCCGCAGAAGCCGAAGCAGGAGAAGCCCGCCCAGCCGAAGCCGGTCGTGGAAAAGCGCGTCGTCGATACCCGCGGCTCCGCCGGAGCGAATCTTTCAAAGTATGACGAGCGCTTCGACAAGATCGCCGGAAACGCCGGCAACGCCGGGAAGGACAAGGACATCCGCCGCGGCGGCAAGGAGAAGATCCAGAACAAGAACAAGCAGCGCCAGCAGCAGGTCGCAAGCGCCAAGCGCCGCCAGGAAGAGCGCGACAAGATGCAGCGCCTGCAGTTTGAGGTCGCGAAAAAGCAGCAGCTCAAGGTCAGCATCCCCGACGAGATCAACGTCGGCGAGCTCGCCTCCCGCATGAAGAAAACGGCGGTCGAGGTCATCAAGCAGCTCATCAAGCTCGGCGTGATGGCGTCCGTGTCCGACGTGATCGATTACGATACCGCCGCGCTCGTCGCCATGGAGCTTGGCTGCAAGGTCGAGCATGAGGTCGTCGTGACGGTCGAGGACCGTCTGATCGACGATCACGTCGATACCGAGGACGAGCTTGTCCCGCGCGCGCCGGTCGTTGTCGTCATGGGCCACGTAGACCACGGCAAGACCTCCCTGCTCGACCGCATCCGCAGCGCGAATGTCGTCGCCGGCGAGGCGGGCGGCATTACGCAGCACATCGGCGCGTACCGCGTGATGGTCAACGGCAGCCCCGTCACCTTCCTCGACACCCCGGGCCACGAGGCCTTTACCACCATGCGCGCCCGCGGCGCGATGGTGACCGATATCGCCATTCTCGTCGTCGCGGCCGACGACGGCATCATGCCGCAGACGATCGAATCCATCAACCACGCCAAAGCCGCCGGGACGCCCATCGTCGTGGCGATCAACAAGATGGACCTCCCCGGCGCGAACCCCGACCGCGTCAAGCAGGATCTCACCAAATACGATCTCGTCCCCGAAGAGTGGGGCGGCGACACGATCGTCTGTCCGATCTCCGCAAAGACCGGCGCAGGCGTCACGGAGCTGCTCGAAAATCTCGTGCTGCAGGCCGAGATCATGGAGCTCAAGGCCAACCCGAACCGTTCGGCGCGCGGCACGGTCGTGGAAGCGCGTCTCGACAAGGGCCGCGGCCCGATCATGACCGTTCTTGTGCAGAACGGTACGCTCCGCACCGGCGACATCATCATCGCCGGTACCGCCGTCGGCCGCGTGCGTGTGATGACGAACGACCGCGGCGAGCGCATCACCGAGGCCGGTCCCTCCGTCCCGGTGGAGATCGCCGGCATGTCTGAGGTGCCGTCCGCGGGCGATGTGTTCAACGCCGTCGCCGACGAGCGCATGGCGCGCGCCCTCGCCGAGGAGCGCCTTACCGCGCAGCGCAGCGCCGCTGCCGCAGGCTCCGGCAAGAAGGTCTCGCTCGAGGATCTGTTCGCCCGCATTCAGGAGGGCGATCTCAAGGACTTCAACATCATCGTCAAGGCGGACGTACAGGGCAGCGCCGAGGCCGTCAAGACCTCGCTCGAGAAGCTCTCCAACGAGGAAGTCCGCGTGCGCGTCATCCATTCCGGCGTCGGCGCGATCAACGAGTCGGACGTCATGCTTGCCTCCACGAGCAACGCCGTCATCGTCGGCTTCAACGTCCGCCCGGACAACGCCGCGCGCGACAGCGCCGAGCGTTCCAAGGTCGAGCTGCGCATGTACCGCGTCATTTACGACTGCATCAACGATGTTGAGGCCGCCATGAAGGGCATGCTCGCGCCGAAGTTCCGCGAGGTCATCATCGGCCACGCCGAGGTCCGCCAGACGTTCCGCGTGTCCAAGGTCGGAACTGTGTGCGGCTGCTATGTGCAGGACGGCAAGATCCAGCGCAACTGCAGCGTGCGCGTCAACCGCGACAATATCGTCATTTTCGAGGGCGAGCTCGCTTCCCTGCGCCGCTTCAAGGACGACGTGAAGGAAGTCGCCGCCGGTTACGAATGCGGTATGCAGGTGGAAAAGTTCAACGACATCAAGGAAGGCGACATCATCGAATGCTTCGTCACCGAGCAGCTGTAAAGAGAGGAAGGGTAAGCTATGCCGTCCAATCACATTCAGCGCATCAACGACGATATCCAGCGCGCGCTTGCCTCGCTCCTGCGCGAGGTGAAGGACCCGCGCGTGCAGCAGGGCGATCTGCTGAGCATCGTCCGCACCGAGACGACGGGCGATCTGCGCTACTGCACCGTGTATCTGAGCGTGCTCGGCGATGTGAACGAAAAGGAGCTCAAAAAAGGTCTCAAATCGTGCGGCGGCTGGCTGCGGCATGAGCTGGGCGCCTCGCTCTCGCTGCGGTATACGCCGGAGCTGATCTTTGAGCTGGACCGCTCCATCGAACACGGCGCCCACATCAACGACATCATCCGGCGGCTGGACGGCGCTGCGCCCGGAGCCGGGGGAAACGAGTAAGCATGGAACTTCTGGAATGCGCCGCGTATCTTCGCGCGCACGATAATTATCTTCTGGTGACACATCAGAGGCCGGACGGGGATACTCTCGGAAGCGCCTCTGCGCTGTGCCATGCACTGCGCCGTTTGGGAAAAACGGCGTATCTTTATAAAAACGGCGAAATCACCGAGTCGTTCGTCCCCTTTGTTTCGCCGTACTTCGCGCCGGAGGAATTTGTCCCCGAAACATGCGTGAGCGTAGACGTGGCCGAGGAAAAGCTTCTCGCCCGCGGGTTTGAAGGCAAAATATCCCTCAAGCTCGACCACCATGTGCCCCGCGGCGAGCAGCCGGAGCGCGCCGTCGTCTGGACGCACTGCGCCGCCTGCGGCGAGCTTGTCCTCGCGCTCATCGAGGAGATGCTCAGCGGGCCGGACAAAACGGAGGCCGATCTTCTCTATATCGCCGTCTCCACCGACACGGGCTGTTTCTGCTACGCAAACACGAACAGCGCCACCTTCCGCGCCGCGGCGCGCCTTTGCGACGCCGGGGCCGAGCTGCCGCTGCTTAACAAGATCTTTTTCCGCACCAAGTCCCCGGAGCGGCTCGCGCTGGAGGGCATGGTGTGCTCCTCCCTCCGCTCCTACCGCGATCACGCGATCAATATCGCCGTCATCACGCTCGACATGCTGCGCCGCGCCGGCGTTACCGAGGACGATTGCAGCGATCTCGCCTCTCTCGCCGGACAGGTTCGGGGCAACCGCGTGTCGGTAACGGTGCGCGAGCTTTCCGCCGATCCGCCGCGCAGCAAGGTATCCCTGCGCACGGACGGCGGCGTGGACGCCTCGCAGGTCTGCGCCCGGTTCGGCGGCGGCGGGCACAAGATGGCGTCCGGGTGTGAGCTCGATCTCTCGCCGGACGAGGCGGCGGACGCGGTGCGCCGCGCCGTGGAGGAAGTATGGGCGTAAACGGCATTCTGCTTCTCGACAAGGACGAGGGTTGGACAAGCCAGGACTGCGTTTCCAAGCTCCGCGGCGTTTTGGGTGAGCGGCGCATCGGTCATGCCGGCACGCTCGACCCTCTCGCAACGGGGCTTCTTGTTGTGCTCGTCGGACGCGCCACGCGCGCGGCGGCGTTTGCCGAGGCGGAGACAAAAGAGTATGTGGCGGCGTTCCGCCCCGGCATCGTGACCGACACCCAGGATATTACAGGCAACCTTCTGCGCTCCTCGTCCGTCTTACCAACGGAAGAGGACGTACGAAAAGCGCTGCCGCGCTTCACCGGGGAGATCGAGCAGATCCCGCCGATGTACAGCGCCATTAAGATCAACGGGCAGAAGCTCTACGATATCGCGCGCCGCGGCGGTGAAGTAAACCGCGCGCCGCGCCGTATCACGATCCATTCCATCGACTGTCTCGGGCAGGAGCGAGGCGATTATCTGCTCCGCATCCGCTGCTCGAAGGGCACCTACATCCGCACGCTCTGCCACGATCTCGGGGAGTATCTCGGCTGCGGCGGGTGTATGGCGGCGCTGCGGCGCACGCGCTCCGGGAGCTTTTCCGTGGAAAATGCCCAGCGCATCGCCGAACTCACGCGCGCAGACCGTGACACTCTTCTCCCGGTGGACACGCTCTTTTCCGCCGCCGCGGCGCTGACGCTCACCGCCGCGCAGGAAAAGCGCTGCCGCTGCGGCAATCCGTTTCGGACGGGCGCGCCGGACGGCGATACGCGTTTTTATTCCGAAAGCGGCGAGTTTCTCGCCATCGGGCGCGTCACGGGCGGCGAGGCCGTCACGGTAAAAAGTTTTTTTGAGGTTTGATCATTCATGGCAGAGAGAAAATGCGTTCTGGCGCTTGGCTTTTTTGACGGTGTGCACCGCGGCCACGCGGCGCTTTTGAACCGCACGACCGCGCGCGCCGAAGCGCTCGGCGTCGATCCGGCGGTCATGACGTTCGACACGCACCCCGACACGCTGGTGCAGGGGACGCCCGTGCCGCTCATCAACAGCGCGCCCGACCGCGCCTATCTCATCCGGCGTCTGTTCGGCATCGACCGCGTGGAGTTTTTCCGCTTTACGGAGGAAACGATGCATATGCCGTGGGAGGAGTTTCTGCGCAGCATCCGGTCCGAACTTGGCGTCGTCGGCTTTGTTGTCGGATACGATTTCCGGTTCGGCTGGCGCGGCGAGGGAAACACCGGGCGCCTGCGCGATTACTGCGCGGCGAACGGCCTTACATGCGACGTGGTCGATAAGGTCGAGCTTGACGGCATCACCGTCAGCTCCACCCACATCCGCTCGCTTTTGCGCGAAGGGGACATGCTCCGCGCCGAGTATTTCATGGGGCATCCGCACTTCCTCTCCGACATTGTCCGCCACGGCCACCGGCTTGGCCGTCATCTCGGCGCGCCGACGGTCAATATGCAGTTTGCGCCCGGTGTGCTCATTCCGCCGCATGGCGTTTACGCCACGCGCGCCATTCTCCCGGAGGGCGAGTTTGCCGCCGTTACGAACATCGGCGTCCGCCCCACCGTCAGCCGCGAGCCGACCGTCACCGTGGAGAGCCATCTGCTTGGCTTTGGAGGGAATCTCTACGGCCGCACGCTCGCGCTCGAGTTCTTCGATTTTCTGCGTCCGGAGCGGCGTTTTGCCGATCTTGACGAGCTTGGCGCGCAGATCGCCCGCGACGGCGAACGCGCCCGGCAGATCGTGGAGGCGCGTCGATGAATTTTGCCGATATTCGCAGAAAGTTTTCCGGCGATGAGCGCGCCGCTCTCGCCGATCCCAGCCGCGCCTTCGGTTCGGAGGCGGAAATGATGGAAGCGCTGCGGCGGCAGGAATTTACCCCGCCGAAGCCGCGTCCCACGGCGGCGGAGATCATGGGCAGCATCCGTCAGCGCCTTACCCGCCCCGCGGAAGACGCCCGCGATCGCATTCCCCGCGATGAGAGCGCCGCGCGTACATACGCACCCGAGGCCATGGCGCAGCCGGAATGGGAAAACCCGTTCACCGCGCCCGAAAAGCCGAAAAAACCGGCGCGGGATGTGCCGGTATACGAAACGGTCGGCGGCGATATGCCGTTTGAGCGCCGCGCCGCCGCGCCCTATGCGGCGCAGGGTTATGACCCTTACGGCGGCTATGCCGCGCCTTATCCCCCGGTCGGGTACGCTCCTTACGCCCCTGCTGCGCCCTATCCGCCGCAGGGCTATGCGTCGCCCGCCTACGGCGTGCCGTACTGCGATCCCTACGCCGCTCCGGCGTACGATCCGCGGTACAACGCCCCGTATCCCCCGAACGGATACTATGCCCCGCAGCCCGCCTATTCGCCCTATCCGCCGCAGGGCTATGCCCCCGCGCCGGAAATGGCGTATGCTCCGCAGGTCGGGATGGCGTATGCCCCCCAGCCGGAGTATGCCGCGCCGGAATACGGCGCCGCCTTTTACGGTGACGCCGTCCCCGCCCCGGAGGAGTATCCCGCGCCGCCGTACACCGGCGCGCCGCAGCCGCCCGCCGCGGCGGTGAAGCCGAAGCGCAAGCCGCTGCAGGGCGCCGATCTGCGGTATCTTCTCTGGTCGGGCTCGATCGTCTCCGGCGTGCTGCTCACGCTTGTGGCGTTCGTTTATGCCTGCACGCTTTGAATCGTATGAAATGCGCCCTTATCAAAAGGGCGCATTTCACATAGTTAAAAAGGCATTATTTCATCAGGAGCGCGAGCAGGCGCGCCGCGGCGCTCTCCTCGGCGCGGCACTCCGCGGCAAATCGCCGCGCCGTTTCCGGCGCGAGCGGCAGAGCGTTTTCCTTTGCGCTCTCATAGAGACGTTCCCGCGCGCGGGCAATCAGCACGATCTGCCGCAGCGCCGAGAGGACGCCCGGCGGCGTGCCGGGGCGGCGCCGCGCCGCTCGCTCCCCCTCGCGCAGGAAAAACTCGGCGTGCAGCGCTCGCCGGCGCGCCTCGCAGCGGCGCAGCGCTTCGCCGAAAGCGTTCTGACACGCACGGCTCGTGCGTATAAGATATCGCAGCCGCGCCGCAGCCTCCGTCTCGAGACGAATGCTTTCGCGCAGCGCGTCCGGCGTTTCCTTCCCCTTCGCCGGTGCGGCGGGTTTATATACGCGCTCCAATACCCGTTTCATGCGCTCGGTATCCATACGACCGCCTCCCCGGTACAGTCTATTCCGGCGCGGCGCTTCCGTTCCCGTCTTGCAATCCGTGCAAAACTATGCCATAATAAGAAAAAAGCTATGTGTGGGAGGATGCTGCTCATGCCGAGATTCTTTCTCTCCGGCGGAAGCTCGATCGCCGGGGGCACGGCGTTTATTCTGGGAGAGGATGCCGCGCACGCCAGAGTGCTGCGCCTTCGCGTCGGCGACACGATGATCGTGTGCGACGGCGGCAAGGATCATCACTGCACCGTTACGAAAATCACGCCCAACGAGGTTGAGGCTGAGATCTTTGAGGTCATCCCCTGCCAGGGCGAGCCGAGTGTGCATACCGTCGTTCTCGCCGGGCTTCCCAAGGGCAGCGACAAGACCGACTACATTCTTCAGAAATGCACCGAGGCTGGCGCATCGGAGATCTATTTCTTCGCCTCCAGCCGGTGTGTGGCGCGCATTCAGGGCGATCCGGACAAAAAGATCGCCCGCTGGCAGCGCATCGCCGAGGAGGCCGCCAAGCAGTCCGGCCGCGGCAGGATCCCCACCGTCGGGTTCCTCCCCGATCTCGCGGAGGCCTTCAACAAGGCGAACGCCACCGCCCTGCCTCTCTTCCTGTATGAGACCGGCGAGCGCGAAACGCTGCGCGATGCCGTGGAGAGCGCCGGGGATATTGCCTCCGCCGCCATTCTCACCGGCCCGGAGGGCGGCTTTGAGCCGTTCGAGGCGGAGCTTGCCCGCATTATGAAGCTGCACGTCTGTTCGATGGGCCCGCGCATCTTCCGCTGCGAAACCGCGCCGGTCGCCGCGCTCTCGGCGCTCATGTATGCTACCGGCAATATGTAAAATTCTTCTTTCTTTTTTCTGTATATTTCATCAAATCGCCCGCGAAAAAGCATTGCTTTTCCGCGGGCAATCTGTTACAATACTTTCTGTCAAAAACATTTGTTGTTATATCAAGGACATTCCATGGTTTAGAGAAAGAAGGCGATACTGTGAAAGTCGCGGTTTTGGGATACGGCACGGTCGGCGCGGGCGTTTACCGGATGCTGCTCAACGCTCCCGGTATGGAGGCGGGGCCGGTGCTCGTGCGGCCCGGAAAGGCGGTAGAGAGTTTCATGGTGAGCGACGCCGCGCTCATTTTCGGCGATCCGACGGTGGACGCCGTTGTAGAAACGCTCGGCGGGCTGGATCCCGCGTATTCCTGCGGCTTGCGCGCGCTCGAGGCCGGGAAGCATTTCATCACCGCAAACAAGGCCATGGTCGCAGCGCACGGGCTGGAACTTGCGGCGCTTGCGCGGGAAAAAGGCACGGCGTTTCTCTTCAGCGCGGCGTGCGGCGGCGGCGTGCCGTTTCTCCATAATCTCGCGCTCTCGGCGGAGACCGACCGCATTGAGGCCGTTTCCGGCATTTTGAACGGCACGACGAACTACATGCTCGACGCCATGCAGCGCCGCGCTCTTTCCTACGCCGATGCGCTCCGGGAGGCGCAGTCTCTCGGTTATGCCGAGGCCGACCCGACGGCGGACGTCTCCGGGCTGGACGCGCTGCGGAAAATACAGCTTGCGTGCGCCGTGGCGTTCGGCATCCTGCCGCATGACGGCATGCTCTGCGAGGGCATAGAGCACTTCACCGCCGCGGACACCGCGGATATCCGGAGCCGCGGTCTTGTCTGCCGCCTAATCGCGTCCGGCCGGCGGACAGAAAACGCCGTTTCGGCGTATGTGGAACCGGTGCTCTTCCCCCGCGCGGCCGCGGAGAGCTCGGTTTTCGTGAACAACAATATGGCGCGCTATATGGGCAGGCGCTGCGGCTCCATCGTGCTGATGGGGCAGGGCGCGGGGCGCTTCCCCACGGCGTCCGCGGTGCTGCGCGATCTTGCCGCGGCGCGGCAGGGAGCGCGAGCCATGTTCCCGGAGAACTGCCGCAGCGCGGAGGCCGACAACCGCGAAGCCGTGCACTCCTATTATATCCGCACCGGCGGCTCTGCCGCCCGCCGTCTGCCGCTCCGGTCGGTGCTCGCGCAGGGCGATGTCGTCCGCGCCGTGACCGAACCGATGAGCGCCGGGAAAATGCACGCGCTCGCGCAGAATATCCGCAGGGACGGAAACGATCTGTTCTTCGCGGCGCTGGAGGAGGAAATATGCTGAAAGTATGCAAATTCGGCGGCTCGTCCGTCGCAGGGGCGGAGCAGTTCCGCAAGGTGCGCGACATTGTCCTTTCGGACCCGTCGCGCCGCGTCGTCGTCATATCGGCTGCCGGAAAGCGAACGAGCGACGACCACAAGCTCACCGATCTTCTCTATCTCTGCCACGCGCATTTGACTTACGGCGTCGCGTGTGCCGATATTCTCGCCGCGATCCGCTCCCGGTTCGTCTCCATCCGCGACGAGCTCGGTCTTTCCTACCGCGTGGAGGACGAGTTTGACGCCTACGCCGCGACGCTCTCGCGCGACACGAGCGTGGACGAGCTTGTTTCCCGGGGCGAATACTTCACCGCGCGGCTTATGGCCGAAACGCTCGGCTACGCGTTTATCGACGCCGCCGACTGCGTATTCTTCGGCTTCGACGGTCAGTTTGACCGCGCCCGCACCGACGCCGCCATTGCCGCAGCGATGGAAAAAAACGAAAAAATCGTCCTCCCCGGCTTTTACGGCCGCGTGCCCACCGGGAAGATCAAAGTCATGACGCGCGGCGGCAGCGACATTACCGGCGCGCTGGCCGCGGCGGCGGTGAACGCGGACGTATACGAAAACTGGACGGACGTTTCCGGCATTTTGATGGCCGATCCGCGCATCGTCAGCAATCCCCGCCCGATCCCCCGCATAACGTACGCGGAGCTTCGTGAAATGGCGTTCATGGGCGCTTCGGTGCTGCATGAGGAGTCCATCCTGCCGGTCAAGGAGAAGGGCATCTCGCTCAACATCCGCAATACGAACCGCCCGGACGACCCCGGCACGCTCATCGTGGAGCATATCGAAAGCGAGAGCGAGTTCGAACGCCCGATCACCGGCATTGCCGGGCGGCGCAATTTCACGATCCTCACGGTGCTCAAGCGCAACATGAACGCCTCCACGACGCTCTGCAACGCGCTGGAAATTCTCGACCGCTACCGCGCGAGCGTGGAGCACATCACGCTGGGGCTGGACAGCTTCGCGCTCGTCGTTTCGTCGGCGGCGCTCGAAAACACGCTCTACGACGTGATCGCCGATATCCAGAAGACCTGCCGCCCGGACGATGTGCGCGTGCAGGACGGCATCGCGCTCGTCGCCGCGGTAGGCCGCAAAATGCCCTCCCGGCCCGGCACGTCCGGCAAGCTCTTTCAGGCGCTCGGCGAGCACGGGCTGAATATCCGCACCATTGCCCAGGGCGCGGACGAGCTTTCCATCATCGTGGGCGTGGAAAACTGTGATTTTGAAAAGGCGATCCGCGTATTGTATGACGGGTTCACCGGCTGACAGAAAGGAGATTCCCTTATGAAAAACTGCAACATCGCCATTCTCGGCGCGACCGGCGCAGTCGGCCGCGAAATGCTCAACGTGCTGGAAGAATACGATATTCCCGTTTCCCGTCTCAGACTCCTCTCGAGCGCGCGCAGCGCGGGGAGCAAGATCCCCTTCCGCGGGCAGGAGCTTGCCGTGGAAGAAGCGACGGACGCCTCGTTCGATGGCATGGATTTCGTTCTCGGCGCGGTAAAAAGCGGCATGTCGCGCGCCTTTGCCCCGGCCATTGTAAAAAGCGGCGCCGTGTACATCGACAACAGCTCCGCCTTCCGCATGGATCCGGCCATCCCGCTCGTCGTGCCGGAGATCAACGGCGAGGACGCAAAGCAAAATCCCGGCATCATCGCCAACCCCAACTGCTCCACGATCATCACCGCGATGGCCGTCGGCGCGCTCAACCGCCTCTCGCCGATCGAGAGCATGGTCGCATGCACGTATCAGGCCGTATCCGGCGCCGGGCAGGGCGGACTGGAAGAGCTGGAGCACCAGATGGACGCGCTCGCCCGCGGCGAGAAATGCGAAGCGAAGGTTTTCCCCACGCAGATCGCGCTCAACGTCATCCCGTTCATCGGCAGTATGCTCGATAACCTCTATACCGACGAGGAGATGAAAATGCAGAACGAGGGGCGCAGGATCCTGCATCTCCCCGAGCTGCGCGTCACATGCACCTGCGTGCGCGTTCCCGTCATGCGCTCGCACTCCATCGCCGTCACGGTGCGGACCAGGGAAAAGATCGCCGTCGCCGAGGCCAACGAAGCCATCCGCGCCTTTCCCGGCTGCCGTCTGATCGAGGACTTCGAGGGGCGCTGCTACCCCACCCCGCTCGACACAAGCGGACAGGATCTCGTCTGGGTCGGCCGCGTGCGCGAGGATCTTACGCAGAATAACGCTCTCACGCTCTGGTGCTGCGGCGACCAGATCCGTAAGGGTGCGGCGAGCAACGCCGTGCAGATTCTGAAATACCTTCTGTAAACGCCGGCGCTTTTGCCGTATGCATCGATCCGGCAGGCTTCTCACAGGGAAGCCTGCCGGATATTTTTTCGCTTATCGCGCACAAATATGCACAAAGCATTTGGATAAAAATCCAGTTACCGTGGTTATTATTCATAATATTGCAATTATAATGAATTTTTTCTCATTTTCGTGTTGACGTGAGCGAATGAATATACTAATATTCGCACCATCTTAAATAAAAATTCATTTCAAACGGAGGCACACAAAATGAAAAATAATCGTTCGCCAAAGCACTTTCACTCGCTCTTGCCGCTTTAATGCTCTTCGCGCTCTGCGCCTGCGGCGCGCCGGGAGCCCCCGCCGCGGCCGCCGTCAAGAAGTATCTTGCCGCCACCGGCAAAAGCGGCACGGTCATTTTCTTCGGCCGCCCAGGCGAGGAGGGCGGCGCGGCCAAGGCGTATATGGTGCGTGAGAAGCTCCGGTACGAGCCGGACGCCGTGCCGGTCGCGCTCTGACCGCCCTCTCCCGCCCTTTATTGCGCAAAAACCGCTCGCTCCCGAGGGAGTGAGCGGTTTTTTTGCTTTTGGCGCCGTTTTACCGGCAGACCAGCTCGTCGTTTTCGACGTCCACCGTGAGCGTGCTGCCCGCGGCGAGATCGCCGGAGAGGATGGCTCTTGCCAGCAGCGTTTCCACGCTGCTCTGGAGATACCGGCGCAGCGGACGCGCGCCGTAGAGCGGATCGTAGCCGCGCTCGATGATAAGCTCCTTCGCCTTGTCGGTGATGCAAAGCTTGAGCGAGCGGTCGGCCAGACGCTTTCTGAGCCCTTCGACCATGATGTCGATGATGCCGGTGAGGTTGTCCTTCGTGAGCGGCTTGAAGAGGATGGTTTCATCCAGCCGGTTCAGAAACTCCGGCCGGAACGCGCGGTGCAGCTCGCCCATGACGGCTTCCTTCGCCGACTCGGTGATATTGCCGTTCCTGTCGATGCCTTCGAGCAGGTACTGGCTGCCGAGGTTCGAGGTAAGGATGATGATCGTGTTCTTGAAGTCCACGGTGCGGCCCTGCGAGTCGGTAATGCGGCCGTCGTCGAGAATTTGCAGCAGGATGTTGAACACGTCCGGGTGCGCCTTTTCGATCTCGTCGAACAGCACGACGCTGTACGGTTTTCTCCGCACGGCCTCGGTGAGCTGACCGCCCTCGTCGTAGCCGACGTATCCCGGAGGCGCGCCGATCAGACGCGATACGGAGAATTTCTCCATATACTCGGTCATATCGATGCGCACGATGTTATGCTCATCGTCAAAGAGGCATTCAGCCAGCGACTTGGCAAGCTCGGTCTTGCCGACGCCCGTGGGGCCGAGGAACAGGAAGCTGCCGATCGGGCGGTTGGGGTCGGCGATGCCGGCGCGGGAGCGGAGAATGGCCTCCGTGACCTTCTGCACGGCCTCGTCCTGTCCCACGACGCGGCGGTGAAGATAATCGTCCAGATGCAGGAGCTTTTCGCGCTCGCCCTCGACGAGTCGCGCCACGGGGATGCCCGTCCAGCGCGCTACGATGGCGGCGATCTCCTCCTCGGTGACGGTGTCGTGCACCATGGAGCTCTGCTTCTTCTCCTCCGACGCCTTCACCGCGTCGGCGAGCTTCTTCTCGAGCGCGGGCAGCTCGGAGTACTTGAGCCGGGCCGCGGTTTCATACTCATAGCGCAGCTGCGCGTTTTCGATGTCCGCGTGGAGCTTTTCTATCTCGCTCTTGAGCTTTTTCACCTCGTCCACGCTGCTCTTTTCGCTTTCCCAGCGCGCTTTCATCTCGTTGAACTTGTCCTTGAGATTGCCAAGCTCCTCGCGCAGCTTGGCAAGGCGGTCGCGGCTGAGCTGGTCGTCCTCCTTTTTAAGCGCCATTTCCTCGATTTCGAGCTGCATGATCTTGCGGCGGATGGCGTCGAGCTCTTCGGGCATGGAGTCGATCTCCGTGCGGATCTGCGCGCACGCCTCATCGACAAGGTCAATGGCCTTGTCCGGCAGGAACCGGTCGGTGATATACCGGTTGGACAGCGTCGCGGCGGCGACAAGGGCGCTGTCGTGAATGCGCACGCCGTGATAGACCTCGTAGCGCTCTTTCAGACCGCGGAGGATGGAGATCGTGTCCTCGACCGTCGGCTCATCGACCTGCACGGGCTGGAAGCGGCGCTCGAGCGCGGCGTCCTTTTCGATATACTTGCGGTACTCGTCGAGCGTCGTGGCGCCGATGCAGTGCAGCTCGCCGCGCGCGAGCATCGGCTTCAAGAGGTTGCCGGCGTCCATGCTGCCCTCGGTCTTACCGGCGCCAACGATGGTATGCAGCTCATCGATGAAGAGGATGATGCCGCCCTCGCTCTTGCGGACTTCTTCGAGCACGGCCTTGAGCCGTTCCTCAAATTCGCCGCGGTACTTGGCGCCGGCGATCAGCGCGCCCATGTCGAGCGAGAAGATGGTTTTGTTTTTCAGGCCTTCCGGCACGTCGCCGCGCACAATGCGCTGCGCCAGACCCTCGGCAATGGCGGTTTTGCCGACGCCCGGCTCGCCGATGAGAACGGGGTTGTTTTTCGTTTTGCGGGAGAGGATGCGGATGACGTTCCGGATCTCCACGTCACGGCCGATCACGGGGTCAAGCTCGTTTTCCCGGGCACGCTTGACAAGGTCGGTGCCGTATTTGGCGAGTGCGTCGTAGGTGCTCTCCGGGTTGTCGCCGGTCACGGGGCCGGATTTCACCTTGGAAAGCGCCTCGGTAAAGGCGGCTTTCGTGATGCCGTGGTCGGAGAAAATGCGCTTGATGGCCGGGGTGGCCGCGGCGAAAATGCCGATCATCAGATGCTCCACGGAGATGTACTCATCGCCCATGGACTTCGCGGCCTTTTCGGCGGCGCTGACGGCGCGGTCGCACTCCGGGGAGAGATACACCTCGCTCACGCTGCCGACCTTCGGCAGCGCGGCAATGGCGGTATCAAGCTCGGAGAGGACGGCGTTGCAGTCTACCTTCATTTTGCCGAGCAGAGACGGGATCAGCCCGCCGTCCTGATCGACGAGAGCATAGAGAAGATGCTCGGGGGTGATATAGTTGTTGCGGTTTTCCTCCGCCATGGATTTGGCGGTGCGGACCGCGTCCAGACTTTTCTGGGTGAATTTTTCCGCGTTCATGAAAATCCCTCCTTAATTCAATAAGAAAGAAATGGTGTGCAAAATCAGATCAGCACAGCGGCGCGGCGCATGGCCGTGAACCACTCGCGCTCGATGGCGCGCCCGTCCAGCTCGCCGCTCACATAGCCCTTCATCAGCCGGTCAAAAAGCTGGATGTACTCGCTGATGGCCTGCGCCAGCTCGTCGGCGGTGCAGTCTTTGGAAGGCGGCGCGATGGAGCGCACGAACTTTCCGTCGTACAGCGCGTACTGCCGCTCCGTTCCGGCCGGCAGGTGCGCGTCCTCCACACGCTTCCAGAGCCGGAAAAAATCCGTCATCGCGCGGATGAGCGCCTCGGACTGCGTCCGGAAGAGCACCGTCAGAGCGCCGATGGAATCCTCGCCGCCGCCGTGCAGCTCCAGCTCGTACTTGACCGTCGGGCGGTATTTATACTGCAGAGAGCTTTTGAGCGACATCGTGCTGCTGTTCGGCGAGAAAAACGGCACAAGCTCGCGCGAGGGGCTGATGAGCTGCTCCAGCGCGGAGAAAATGTCGTTGATGCGGCGCTCGGGCGTTGTATAATTCACATATTCGGCGAGAATCTGATTGATGAGATTTGACCGGCTCGTCCCCAGCCGGTGCGCGAGCGCATCCACCTCGCGGACGACCTCCTCGTTGAGCATCAGGCTGTATAATGTCTTTTTCAAAAGGGACCGCCTCCTTTGACCTTTTTTGACTTTACGGGCACAGTATAGCACAGAAAAAATTTTTGTCAATAGTTTTATATAAATTTTTTTGCAAATTATATTTTTAGCCGCGCAAAAAATCCCTCCCCGTTTTCCACGGGGAGGGCCGGCATTATATATAGGGACTGTAGTCCGGAAGAATGGCGGAGGCGGCGTAGGGATCGATCATGTAGACCGAGGCGTCGCCCACCATGGCGGCATAGCCGGGGAGGACATTCGCTTCAATGTCGCCGCCCATGCCCTTCAAGAGCACGCGCGCGATCCAGACGATGTTCCGCACCGAGAGGTCGGTCGTGAGATTTTCCTGATAAATGCGCCAGAGACCCGGCAGCGCGGTGAGCGTTTTCGGCCGCAGCCACTGCTTCATGGCGGTCTTCAGCACCGCGCGCTGAACCTCCGTGCGACCGATGTCCGCATTGGCGTACCCCGAGCGGAAGCGCACGACCCACATGAGCTGCTCGCCCGTCAAATGCTGCTCCCCCGCACGCAGGTGGATGAAGAGGTTCTGGTCGGGATCGTCGTAGTCCATGTCCATAGGCACGTCAAAGTCCAGCCCGCCGAGCAGATCGACCGCCTCCACAAAGGCGCTGAGATCGACGAGCGCGTAGCCGTCCGGCATGAAGCCGATGACGTTTTTCACCTGCTCCATGAGCTGCTCCATGCCCTTCTCCCCACCGCCGACCGCGCCGTAGGCCGAGTTGATCTTCGGCACAACGTAGGCAGGGGCGTAGGTGTCGCGCGGGATGCTCAAAAGGCGGACGCTGCCCTCGCTCCGGTCGAGCGTCAGGAGGAGGATCGTGTCGGTGCGCGCGCCGTCCTCGTCCGTGCCGCAGAGAAGGATCGTGCTCCGCCCCGAAATGCGGTCGAGTTTATCCGGGTTTCGCACCGGCGCCTTGCCGACGAGCACCACCGCAATGACCGCGAGCAGCACGAGCGTGACAAGAAAGCGGAGAAAGCCGCCCTTGCGGCGGCGCTTCTTCTTTTTCGGCTTCTCACCCGGCGGAGGCGGCGCGGCAGGCGCATCCTCGGGGGCATAGGAGATGTCGTCCTCTTCCTCTTCCGGCTCGTCCACAGTATCTTCTGCGTATTCTTCGCCGTATCCGTCTTCGTCGTCCATCCCGTCCCCGTCCGCCTTTCGCGCCTCGCGCTCGCGCTGCGCGTAGTAGGCGTCGCGCTGCGCATAGTAAGCGTCCCGGCGGGCGTAGTAGGCGTCGCGTTCGGCATAGTATTCCTCCCGCGCTTCCGGGGAGAGATGCCGCCCCGCAGCGGGATACTCCTCCGGCGGGGTGTTCCAGTCGGCAAAATAGTCCTCCTGCGGCGTGCCGTCCCAGTTGGTGGGGGTTCGGTTTGTATTATCGCTTTGTTTCATGGCGTTTTTTCCTAAAGCATGTGATACGTATTAGACGGTTTTCGCCGTCCGGGGGTTCATTGTAGCAGGGTTTTGTCCGCAGAGCAAGAAAAAAACGCGCGTACCGGAAATCCGGCACGCGCGTTTTTGTCCGATTGGGTTAATCAGCCGATGCCGCCCCACGCAGCGCCGAAGATGAGCGCCAGAACGGAAAGCACGCAGTAGGCGTACTTGCCGAGGGGGTAGAACCAGCCGCCGAGCGGCTTTTTGATGCCGTAGGACACGGCCTCGATCGCGGTCTCCTTTTTGAGGACCCAGAAGAACATGAGGCCGGCGAGGAAAGCACCGAGCGGGCAGATGTAAATGGAGACGACGTCCATCCACTGAGAAGTCCAGGGCTGGATCATCAGGGCGATAGCGCAGCCGACAACACCGATGATGGCGACGGACGGCACGCGCTTGAGGCCGAGCTTCTCCTGCAGGAACGCCACGGGCGCCTCGTACAGGTTGACGATGGAGCTGACGCCGGCGAACAGGACGCAGATGAAGAAGATCATGCCGACGATACGGCCGCCGGGCATGCCGTTGAGAACGTTGACAAGGTACACGAACATGAGGCCGGGGCCGCCCTTGGAGGGCTCAACGCCGCCGGCAGCCATGGCGGGCAGAATGACGAACGCCGCGAGCAGAGCCGCGATGGTATCAAAGACCGCAACGTTGCGGGCGGAGGAGGGGATATCCTCGTTCTTGCTGAGGTAGGAGCCGTAAATCACGGAGCCGTTGCCGGCAACGGACAGGGAGAAGAACGCCTGACCGAAGGCATACACCCAGACCTTGATATCGAGGAGACCGGCGGGGTTGATGGTGAAGATGTAGCGGTAGCCCTCGCCGGAGCCGGGCAGGAACGCAATGTACACGCCGAGGATCACAAACAGGCCGAACAAAGCCGGCATCATGACCTTGTTGGCCTTTTCGATGCCGCCGCCGATGCCGAACGCCATGATGACAAGGGAGATCACAAGGCCGATGATCAGCCACGCGCCGTTGCCGAAAGTGAAGAGGCCGTTGCTGAACATCATGCTGACGGCTTCGCCGAGGGTGGCCGCTTCGGGAGCCGCCGCGCCGAACGTGCCGCCGATGGCGCCCATATCGGTGCCGAGGGCGTACAGGCTGCCGGTGATGCCCATCCAGCAGTACTTGAAGATCCAGCCCATAACGACCGTGTAGCCGATGGCGAGCATCATCGAGCCGAGAATGGGGATCGCGCCGATGCCTTCGCCGATGCCTTTTTTGCCCCAGCGGTTCTCGGTGCACTTGCCGAACGCGCCGACGGGGCCCGCAGCCGCCCAGCGGCCGAGAGCGAACTCTTCCATAACGCCGGAAGCGCCGATGAGGATAACGAAAAGGAAATAGGGAAGCAGGAAGGTCATGCCGCCGTAGGTGGAGACCATGATGGGGAAGCGCCAGATGTTGCCCATGCCGACGGCGGAACCAATGCAGGCGAGGATGAAGCCCCATTTGGTATTAAAGCCGTCGCGGTTTGTGGTAAGCTGTTTGTCTGCCATTGAATTTCCCTCCAATAAATTTGATGGATTCGACTGACGCGCAGCGCCGGCGGGGACCGGCGCCGCGCCGTCCGGGGTTCGCTGGTATTCGCTTTCTCAGTTTCTCCGGTTTTGCTTCTTCTTACTTCTCTTCGTTGGGGTAGGGCTCAAGGAACGCGTGGAAGTGACGCATCGGGAGGTTGTGGCCCCAGACGATGCGCATGTTGGGGATGGATTCACGGTCTTCATACAGCGCTTTGACAGCGGCGATGACGTAGTCCAGGTGCTCCTTGGTGAGACGGCTGCGGTCGATGGCGAAACGGACGACGTTCGCCAGCTCCGCCTGCTGCTCGGGAGTTTTGAGGTCGTATTCCATGGAGTAGTCGCCCAGCTCGGAGACGCGGATGCCGTAGCGGCGGATCAGCTCGAGCGAGAAGCCCTCGCCCGCAAAGGTCTCGTGGCCGCGCTTGCCGTCAAAGAACTCGTCCATGTTGATGTACACGGCGTGGCCGCCGGCCGGAAGGACGACGCCCTTTACGCCCGCTTTGTAGAAGCCCTGCGCGAGATATTCGCACTGGGACACGCGCTCGTGCATGTAGTTGAAGTCGCAGCTCTCGTACATGCCGACGGCGAGGGCCATGATGTCACGGCCGGACATGCCGCCGTAGGAGTCGTTGCCGTAGCAGGAGATCTGCTTGACCTTCAGCAGAACGCCGACGTCGGTCTTGACGGTGCCGTCCTCGTTGAAGTCGGAGAACTTCTGCCAGAACAGGCCCTTGTCGCGGAACGCGACCATGCCGCCCATGTTGGCGTGGCCGTCCTTCTTCGCGGACATGCAGAAGCCGTCGCAGTAGGAGAACATCTCGGTGGCGATCTCGGCGATGGACTTGTCGCGGTAGCCCTCTTCGTTCATCTTGATGAAGTAGCAGTTTTCCGCCCAGCGGGCCACGTCGAAGATCAGGGGGATGTTGTACTTGCGGGAAATGCGGTTGATCTCACGGATGTTGCCCATGGAGACCGGCTGGCCGCAGATCGGGTTGTTGGTGATGCAGGTGAAGATCAGCGGGACATTCTCCGGCCCGACGCCCTGGATGAGCTGTTCGAGCTTGTCGATGTCCATGTTGCCCTTGAACGGGTTGGTCGGATACGTGCCGCCTTCGGGGACTTCGTAGAGGATCTCCTTGTGGTACAGGTTTCTGGGGATGGAGCCCATCTGCTTGATGTTGCCCTCGGTGGTGTCAAAGTGGCCGTTGGAGGGGATCGTGAACACCTTGCCCGGGTGACGCTGGGCGAGGATCTTCTTGACGATCTCCATCAAGACGGATTCCGCGGCACGGCCCTGCTGGATGATGAAGGTGTTGGGGCGCTCCATCTGGGCGGCGCCGCCGTTGAACAGTCCGCCTTCGTACTCGGGAAGGTAGACGTTCTCCATCATGGTTTCCACGTCGCGGCAGTCGGTGCGGACGTAGTCGATGATCTTCTTCCAGTTCTTCTCGCCGCCGCGCTCAAAGATGTCGCGGAAGGTGTCGAGAAGGACATAGTAACCGGTATTGCGGCCGTAAGCCTCGTCGCCGAGGAACAGGGACGCCCACTGGTGGTTGGTCATCGCGGTGGTGCCGGAGTCGGAGAGCATGTCGACCGTCAGCATGCCGGCGGGGAATGCGAACTCATTGTAGTGCGTCGCCTTCAGGACGCGCTCACGCTGTTCGACCGTGACATCGGGAATGTCGCGGACGGCAAACGTAAAGTGATGGGGCGCGGGAACGTTCAGGGGATACTCTTTACTCATAATACTGACCTCCATAATGTTAGCGCTTTGCGCCTTTTGTTTTGGAGATACCCCGGTCGTCGCGGCAGAACGCTGCCGGCGCCTAGCGGACAGTATCGTGCGACAAGATTAAAGAACGGCGATACACTCGATCTCAACGAGCGCATCCTTGGGGAGACGGGCGACTTCGACCGCGCTGCGCGCCGGGCAGGCGCCGGCAAAGAACGTGGCATAAACGCCGTTCATGGCAGCGAAGTTGTTCATGTCGCTCAGGAAAACGGTGGTTTTGATGACGTTTTCCATGGTGGCGCCGGCGGCTGCGAGGACGGCCTTGCAGTTTTCGAGAGACTGGCGGGTCTGCTCCTCGATCGTGGCGGGGAACGCGCCGGTGGCCGGGTCAATGGGAAGCTGGCCGGACGTGATGATCAGGCTTCCCGCCTGAATGCCCTGCGAATAGGGGCCGATCGCCGCAGGGGCCTTTTCGGTGGAGATAACGGTTTTCAACTCTGGTTTTCACCTCCTTGGAGTGAAAATAGTTTATCATTGCCGCATATCGCTGTCAATATTAATTACAATTTTTTTCAGAGTCTTAATCTGATTTTGTGTATTACTCACAAAGCAAAACGGTCAAATCACACACAATGAGAATTTTCTCTCTCATCGTGAGAAAATTTCCGAAAAAAAAGCGCTTTTTTTCTTGTCCCGGGCGTTTGGGTATGGTAGTATGAGAATTACCGCAGTCCAAGGGAGGTACAAAACCCATGACGGAACAGCTGCTTTCGCAGTATACGGGGCTGGTCGATTTTCTCGGCCGCGTTCTCGGACCGGATTATGAGATCATTCTGCACGAGATCCTGCCGGAGCAGAGCCGTGTCGCCGCGATCGCCAACGGCGGCATCAGCGGGCGGGATGTAGGCGCGCCGATCACCGATGCGGCGCTGCGTATGATCATACAGAAACAGTATGAATCCAAGAACTACATTATTAACTACACCGGCCAGCTCTCGAGCGGGAAAACGCTCCGTTCGAGCACGATGTTCATCAAGGACGGCGGAAAGCTCGTAGGGCTTTTGTGCATCAACTTTGACGACAGCCGCTTCCACGAGCTCAGCGACAATATCCTCCGGCTGGTACATCCGGATGACTTTGTCCACCACCACTACTTCCCCAGCGACGCGCCCGCCAAGCAGCCCGCCGCTCCGCAGCATGCCCACGCGCAGCCGACCGAGCATTTCCAGTCCGACATGAACGGACTGATGGAGGATCTGTTTGCGACCGTAACAAAGGACACCGGCGTTCCGCTGCGCCGTCTGACGCAGGCCGAGCGCGCCGAGATCGTCGCCCGGCTCTATGAGCAGGGGATGTTTGAGCTTCGCGGCGCGGTGCAGTTCACGGTGCAAAAGCTCGGCTGCTCGCAGGCGAGCGTGTACCGTTATATAAAGAACGCCAAGGCCGCCGAGGAATAATAATTGCCGCCGGAGCTGTGCTCCGGCGGCTTTTGCACGCTATATCTTATTTACGCCGGTTTTTTCTTTCCGGCGGCGCGGAGGATGAAGCCGAGGACAAGACCGGCGGCAGCGGGAATGAGCCAGAAGAGACCGATGCCGAAAAGCGGCAGGCTCTCCTTGCAGAAGGCGACAAAGCCGTTCACATGCAGGAAGGCACGAGCCCCGTCCGGCAGAGCCGCCAGAAGATCCAGCACCGCCGCGGCCAGCGTGAACGCCGTGACCGAAACGAACACGCGCTTGTCGTAGTCAAAGAAATGTCCGAACAGGCTCAGCAGCATGAGCGTGATGGTGAGCGGGTAGAGGAACATGAGCACCGGCACGGAATAGTCGATGATCTGCGTCAGGCCGACGTTGGTGATCAGCAGCGACACAACGCTGAACACGATCGCCCACGCCTTATAGCTCATGGACTTCGGGAACAGCACGCGGAAGATCTCCGCGCAGCTCGTGACAAGGCCGATGGCCGTCTTGAGGCAGGCGAGCGTCACCGTAACGGCGAGGATGACCTGTCCGGCGGTGCCGAAATAGTATCCGGCGATATCCGCAAGCGCGATGCCGCCGTTGGCGCTCACAGCGAACGCGCCGCGGCTCTGCGCGCCGATGATCGTCATGGCGAGATAGATGAGCCCCATAAACACGCACGAGAACACGCCCGCGCGCACGGTGTTGCCCGCGACGGCGGCGTCGTGCTTAATGCCCAGATCGCGGATGACGCTCACAACGATCACGCCGAACGCCAGCGAGGCAAGCGCGTCCATTGTATTGTAGCCGTCCAGAAAACCGGCGGAGAAGGCACTGGTGGCGTATGCGCCCTCCGGCGCGACCGACGAAACGGCAGCGACAGGCTTTACGAGCGCCGTGACAACGAGCACGGCAAGGAACACAAGGAACAGCGGGTTGATGATCCGCCCGACCCATGTGAGGATCTTGCTCGGGCGCAGCGAGAAGAACAGCACGAGCGCGAAGAAGATCACGGAGAATATGGCAAGCTCCGTCACCGCGCCGCCGGTGAGCATCGGCTCCACGCCGATGGTAAAGCTCGTCGCGGCGCAGCGGGGGATCGCGAAGAGCGGCCCAATCGTCAGATACAGCGCGCAGGTAAAGAATACGCCGTACCCCTTCCCTACGCGGCTGCTCATGGCGAGCAGATCGTCCGAACGGCTGATGCCGAACGCCGCCACGCCCATAAGAGGCAGACCTACCGCCGTAACGATGAAGCCAAGCGCCGCAATATAGGAGTTCGCGCCCGCGAGCTGACCCATATGCACCGGGAAGATCAGATTGCCTGCGCCGAAAAACAGCCCGAACAGCATGCTCGCCACGGCGATCAGCTGCCGGAAATTCAATCTCTCTTTCATGTCTTTTCCCTCATACGATGTAAATTGTTTTGCAATTTAAAATGCAAAATTAATTGTACCTCTTTTCCGGCTCGTTCGCAAGTCTTTTTATGCAAAACATTTGTGTTTTTCCGGTGCACTTTTTCCGTGATTTTCTGTTTTGACACGCTTTGCAACTTCCGGTTGCGAAAGTTCCAAGCCGAAGCGGTAGCCCCGCAACCGCGCTTTATGTTATACTGAGGCCACAAATTCAAGGAGGACATACCTTTATGACTCTTTCGGGAAAAATCCTGTACTGCCGGAAGAAGGCGGGGCTTTCGCAGGAAGCGCTCGCGGAAAAGCTCGGCGTATCGCGGCAGGCGGTCAGCAAGTGGGAGACCGGCGAGGCCGTGCCGGAGCTTTCCAAGCTCGTGCTGCTCGCGGCGGCGTTCGGCGTGACGACGGACTGGCTGCTCTCGGAAAGCGAGCCGGCGCCGGAAGCGCCGCCGGAACCGGTCGAGCCGCCGGTCAATTCCGCAGCCGGCACGGCAGAGAACGCGCCGGGCACAAATTGGGTCGAGTCCGTCCCCGGCGTGATCGGGCGGCTCATCCGGCGCTACGGCTGGCTCTACGGTGTATACACCGCGCTCGCCGGTCTCGGCTTTCTTGTGATCGGCGCGGTCGCACGCGGCGTCAGCCGGAGCATGGAGCGCTCGTTCCTCGGCGCTATGGACAGCATGAGTGCTCCGTTCGGCGGCTACGGCGGCTTCTCCGATTTCGGAAGCGCCTTCCCCGGCGCCGGCAGCGGCGCGATCTGGTATGACAGCGCCGGAAACATTATCTCCTCCCCGTTCGGCTCGTCCGGTGCTTCCGCCGGGTTCACAAACCCCGTCGCGATCGTCGGCACGGTCGTGATCGTGATCGGGGTTCTGCTGCTTGTCGCCGGGATCGTCCTCGCGGTCGTTCTCAAAAAACGCGGGAATACGGAATAACCGGAAATCCTTTTCCCGTGCCCCCGGCTTTTCCCCGGGCCGAAGCCGGGACTTGCGGCACGGTTTCCCTTGAGCTATACCAAATACTGTGATAAAATGCTCCCGTCCCCACCGGAACGGGAGCATTCATTTTATCAGAAAGGATATATGCCTATGCCGACACAGGTGACCAATTACCAATGTCCGTCCTGCACCGGGCCGCTGCACTACTCCGGCGCGTCCGGAACGCTTGAATGCGATTACTGCGGCAGCTCGTACACCGTTGCGGAGATCGAGGCGCTGTATAAGGAAAAAGAGGCGGAAGCTGCGGCGGCGCAGCAGGCCGCGGAACAGGCGGCGTCATCCGGCGCTGACAGCGGCGCATGGGACGTCTCCGCCATGAACTCCGACTGGGGCACGGACGCCGCCGGGATGAAAACCTATTCCTGCCCCTCGTGCGGTGCGGAGCTCATCTGCGACGCGAACACCGCCGCGACCGCCTGCCCGTACTGCGGAAACCCGACGGTCGTGCCGGGGCAGTTCGCCGGGGCGCTGAAGCCGGACTATGTTTTGCCCTTTAAGCTCAGCCGCGAGGACGCGATCCATGCGCTCAAGCGGCATTATAAAAACAAGCCCTTTCTGCCCCGCGCGTTTTCCGCCCAAAACCAGATCGAGAAGATCCAGGGCGTCTACGTCCCCTTCTGGATGTTTGACGGCGAGGCGGAGGGCCACGCGCGCTACGACGCGACGCGCTCGCGCATTTTCCGCTCCGGCGATTGGGAGATTACAACGACCGACCATTTTGAGGTCTGCCGCGACGGCTCGATGCCCTTTGAAAAGGTGCCGGTGGACGCTTCGAGCCGGATGCCGGACGCACATATGGATTCCATCGAGCCCTACGACTATGCCGAGCTCAAGCCGTTTTCCACGGCGTACCTCCCCGGCTTTCTCGCGGATAAATACGACATTCCGGTCGCCGACTGCGAAAGCCGCGCCGATGAACGCTGCCGGAAGACCGTGCTCGCCGCGCTCGACCGCACCGTGAACGGGTACGACACCTGCATTCCCCGCACACAGGATGTGCGGCTGCGCCGCGGCAAGGTGCACTATGCGCTGCTGCCGGTATGGATGCTCTCAACACGCTGGAACGGCAAGAGCTTTCTCTTTGCCATGAACGGGCAGACCGGCAAAATGGTCGGCGACCTGCCGACGGACGCCGGGAAATACTGGCGGACGTTCGCCGCCGTTGCCGCGCCGATCGCGCTTCTCGGAACGGCGCTCAGCCTTCTGCTGCGATAAGGAGGGAGAAACATGAAACAGAAAATTACCGCTTTCCTTCTCGCCTTCCTGCTTCTTCTCTGTCTCGCTCCCGCCGCGCTCGCAGACGGAGCGCAGCTCTCCTTTCTGACGGACGACGCCGGTCTACTTACCGCGAGCGAGTCCGCCGCGCTCGAAAAGACCGCGCAAAGCATTGCGCAGCGCTGGGGTGTCGGCATTTACATCGTCACCGTGGACGATTCCTACCGCATCGACGGCCGCGGCACATACGAGGCGGCATATACCTTCTATCACAATCACTCCCTCGGCGTCGGCGCGGAGAGAAACGGCGCGATCCTCCTTCTGAGCATGAACGACCGCGACTTCGCCCGCTTCTATTACGGGGAAAAGAGCGAGTACGCCTTCAACGGGTACGCGCAGGAGCAGATCGAGGACGTTTTTCTCGATAACTTCCGCGAAAACGACTGGTACGGCGGTTTTTCCGACTATCTGACCGCGTGCGGGGAGTATCTTGCGCTCGCGGCGGAGGGGCGCCCCGTGCGCCGCAGCCCGGTACCGGCGATCGTGATCTCGTGCGCCGCGGCGGTGCTCGTCGCGTTTCTCGTATGCGCGGTTCTCAAGCGGAAGATGAAGAGCGTTTATGTACAGGCGCGGGCGGACGGCTATGTTTCCGGCACACTCCGTCTCTCGCGGCAGACTGACCGCTTCACCCACCGGACGGAAACGCGCCGCCACATCGAGCCGCCCAAGCCCTCCGGTGGAGGCGGCAGCGTCTCCCACTCCGGCGGCGGAGGCTCCGGCCGCAGCGGCCATTTTTAATAGATTCAAACGAAAAGCTGCCGCAGCTCCCCGGCGTCCGTCGCCGGGGAGCCTTTTTCCCGCCCGACATTCTTAACGGATCGTTTATTGCTTTTTCACCGCGATTCCCGTATACTTTTTCTACATTTATACTGTAAAGGAGACTCTGTGCGCGTGCAGAAACCGAAAAAGATCAAGCGCTCCGCCATGGAAAAGACGCGCACCGTGCTCGGAGAAAAGATCCGCGAGTCCGCCGCGTCTGTGCTGCCGATCCTCTGCATCGTCGTGATACTGTGTCTTTGCATCGTGCCGATGCGCACCGATCTGCTGCTCACGTTCCTCATCGGCGCGCTGCTCCTCACCGCCGGCATGGGGCTATTCTCTCTCGGCGCGGAGCAGTCTATGACGCTCATCGGCAGCCGTATCGGTACGGCGCTCACAAGAACGAAAAATCTGCCGCTGATCCTCGGCGTATCGTTTCTTCTCGGCTTTGCCATCACCGTTGCCGAGCCCGATCTGCAGGTGCTCGCCGATACGGTGCCGCACATTGAAAAGACCGTGCTTCTTGCCGTCGTCGGCGCGGGCGTCGGACTTTTCATGGCGTTTTGCATGGTACGCATCCTTTACGGCATTCGCCTGCGCTGGGTGCTGCTGATATGCTACGCGCTTGTGTTCACGCTCGCAGCGTTTACGGATAAGCGCTTTCTGTCCATCGCGTTCGACTCCGGCGGCGTGACGACCGGGCCAATGACCGTTCCGTTCATTCTCGCGCTCGGTCTCGGCGTATCGAACGTCCGAAGCGACAGCGGCGCCAAGGCCGACAGCTTCGGCCTTGTGGCGCTCTGCTCCATAGGCCCGATCCTCGCGGTGCTGATCCTTGGACTGTTCTACCGCGACAGCTCCGGCGTTGCGGAGCTTACGGAGGTCTCCTACGCGAGCACGACCGTGATCGGTTCGGCGTTTCTCGCCGCGATCCCGGTGTATCTCAGGGAAATGGCCGTATCCATGCTGCCGATCGTCGGCATCTTTCTTATTGCCCAGCTTACCATGCTTCGCATGAACCGCCGCAGCTTCTGGAAGATCATCGTCGGCGTCCTGTATACCTATGCGGGTCTCGTGCTGTTCCTCACGGGCGTGAACGTCGGCTTCTCGTCGCTCGGCGCGGCGCTCGGCACGGCGCTCGCCGGAGAACGGAGCTGGCCGCTCATCCCGCTCGCGGCGCTGCTCGGCTGGTTCATTATCTCCGCAGAGCCCGCCGTCGGCGTGCTGGAAAGGCAGATCGAGGACGTGAGCGCCGGCGCCATCCCCGGCAAAACGATCAAGCGCAGCCTCTCCGCGGCAATCGCGCTTGCGATGGGATTTGCCATGCTGCGCGTCGTTACCGGACTTTCCCTGCTCTGGTTTATCGTGCCGGGCTACGCGCTTGCGCTGATCCTCTCGTTCTTCGTGCCGGATATCTACACCGCCATCGCGTTTGACTCCGGCGGCGTGGCCTCCGGCCCCATGACGGCGACGTTCATGCTGCAATTCATGATGGGCGCGAGCATCGCTCTCGGCGGCGACGTGCTGTGCGACGCCTTCGGCGTCGTAGCGCTCGTCGCCATGATGCCTCTGCTCTCGATCCAGGCCGTCGGCTTCTACTATGAGCGTATCGTGAAGCGTCCGCAGGAAGAGACGGCCGTTTACGGCGATTACGATATCATCGAGCTTTGGGAGGCGAGCGCATGAATTACGTCCTATCCATCACCAATCCCGAAGCGCTCGGCGTGCTCGAGGACATCTGTGAGGAGCTTGCGCTCCCGCTCAGCGTTACGCTGCACGGCCGCGGCACGGCCGTGCAGAGCATGCTCGATCTTCTCGGGATCGAATCAAACGAAAAGCGGGTCGTCCTGTCCGCGGCGACCCGGGAAAAGACCGCCGCGCTGATCGAAGCGCAGAAGCGGCGGCTGCATATCGGCGTACCGGGTCACGGTATTGTGATCGCCGTGCCGGTCAAAAGCATCGGAGGAGGGAAAACCGTGGCGTATCTGATGGGAGAAGAAAATGTATCCGTAAAGACGGCTCCGCCGGCAGGCTATGCGTACGAGCTGATCGTCGTCGTGGCCAGCGAGGGGCAGACCGATCTTGTGATGAACGCCGCCCGCGCCGCGGGCGCCCGCGGCGGCACGGTGCTCCACGGCAAGGGTACCGGCGCCAAAGCCGACCCGAAATTCCACAACATCTCCATCGCCGAGGAAAAGGAAGTCATCCTCATCGTTTCCAAAAGCGAAGAGAAGAGCGAGATCATGCGCTCGATCCTTAGAAAAGCCGGGCCGGATACCCCGGCAAAAGCCGTCGTGTTCTCACTCCCCACGAGCGAGGTAGCGGGGTTCGGCTTCTTTGATTCGTAAAACGGCAACGCCCGGGCTGTGACGCAATCACAGTCCGGGCATTTTATTCAGGCAAAGGTGATCCTCTGCTCGTTTGCGTCCACCGCAGCCTCCTCGCCGAACGGGAGGATGCAGCGCGGCAGCGCGTGGCCGATGTTGACGTTGCAGACGACGGGCAGCGCGGGATCGGCGATCACCTCCGTGAGCGCGGCTTTATATTCCGCCTCGTATTTCCGGTCCATCGGCTTTCCGACGAGCACGCCGGACACCGCGCCGAACACCCCGGCAGCCTTGAAATATTCCAGCGCGCGCCGGTACTTCTCCGGCGGCATATACTCCTCGCTCGATTCGAGCAGGAAGATCCTCCCCTTCCAGTCCTCCGCGCCCGGGAATAAGCCGTACTTTTGGCACACGGCCGGCATATCGGCATACCTCCCGCCGTCGAAAAAGTCGAAGAGCGTGTCGATGCACCCGCCGAGAATTTTGCCGGTGAATCGGGGACTTCCCTGCAAAAGCTCGAAGCCGGTATCCGGATGCGCCGGAAGCGGCACGCCGATCTGCTCCGAGGAAAAGTCCGTGCGCGCTTCGTACCATGTATCGCCCGGCGTGACGGCGCGGATCGTTCCGGTCCCGATGAGCTCTTCAAAATACCGGCGCGTATACGGCAGCATCTCCTTGTCCAGCTCGCACACATCCGAGAGAAACGACTGGCCGTAGAATGTCTTTACGCCCACCTTGTGGAGCATCATGTGGTTGACGGTCGTATCCGAAAAGCCGAGGAAGATCTTGTCCGTGCCGGAAACCGCAGTCCGCAGCTCGCCGTTCTCAAAGAGGTACGGCGCGAGGCGATACGTGTCGTCCCCGCCGATGGCGCAGAGGATCATGTCGATCTCCGGGTCGCGGAACGCCGCGAGAAGGTCCGCCGCACGGTCCTCCGGATGATTCTTTATATGCTCTGTACCGGCGAGCGCGTGCGGCATGAACCGGACGCTGAGCCCGTAGCCTGCAAGGCGCTTTACCCCGATATCCAGCTCATGCTTTACAAAGCTCTCCCCCAGCGTACCGGCGGAAAGGCTCACGATCGCAACGGTTTTTACCATGACATTCACCTCTTTTTTTCCGGCATTATATCATCGGCTTTTCTCCGGCGCAACTCTCCTCTTTTCATTCCGCGCCGTTCGGAGTATAATCTTTCCATGCTAAACGATTTCAAGGAGCCAGCTATGAAAAAAGAGACAGAAACCCCCGCGCCGCTTTTCTCCGAGAACAGCCCTTTCAACGACCTCTGCGGTCTGGAGATCACGGAGCGGCGCGGCGGCCACTGCACGGTCGCGTGCCGCACCGGAGAAAACCATCTTAATCCGTACGGGATCGTACATGGCGGCCTGCTCTTCACCATGATGGATGTGGCCGGAGGGTATGCCGCCCGCACACTCGATTCCGGGGAGACCATCCGCTGCGTAACGCAAAACGCCTCTACTGTGTTTCTCCATCCGGGGAAGCCAGGCACGCTGACCGCCGAGGGCGACGTGATCCGCCGCGGAGGCCGCATCATCGTGGCTACGGTGTGCGTTTATGATTCCGAACACAGCCTTCTCACGAAAGGCGAGTTCACCTATTATCGTCTTTGAATTGAAACTGACCGCAGCGAAAACCGGCGGAGGGATCGTCCCTCCGCCGGTTTGTTTCGCTTATGCGTTTGTATGCAGGATCAGATCTTCATGCAGACATCCCACGCGCCCCAGATAACGTTGCGCAGGTTGCCCCACTTCGCGGCGGTGCCGACCTGATGGACATGCTTGCCCGCAGGCGCGACCGGCGCGGGACGGAAGCCCAGACCGTTGACGACGCTGTCGCACTCGACCTTGAAGGCGTCTCCGCCGCTGCGCGGCTTGACCATGACATAGCCGTCGCCGATCTCGCAGATGGAGTGCTCGAGATAGATGGGGACCTTCTTGAACACGAGCATCTCGCGCAGGAAGGAGGCGTTGGCAAGGCAGGTGCCGGGCGTGGCGATCAGGTCGTTGGCAAATTCCACGATGATCGGGTGCTTGCCCTGGAGCACCAGCTCATATGCCGCTTCGCACGCAGACTGTCCGCCGCCGAAGAACACGATCTTGTCGCCGTGGTCCTTGTCGCCGGTGAGCAGCTCTTCAAACGTGATGGTCTTGTTGAAGCCGGGCACGGGGAGCTTCTTCGGCACGGCGCCGGTGCAGATGATGACCTCGTCGTACTGACGCAGCAGCGGGTTGATCGGGTCGATCTCGGTGTTGAAATGCACCTCGATACCGGCCTTTTTCAGCTCGCGGTCATACCACGCAAGCAGCTTCTTGTCGGCTTCCTTGAAGGACATGGCGGAGGCATAGTTGTACATGCCGCCGAGCTTGTCGCTCTTTTCATAGATGACCGGGGTATGGCCGCGCTTCTTGAGAACAAGGGCGCACTCCATGCCGCCGATGCCGCCGCCGACGATGGCGACCTTCTTGGGTTTCTTCGTCGGGACGATTTTGTACTTGTTGTGCTGCAGCGTGGGCGGGGTCAGCGCGCAGCGGGCAAGATGCAGCGCATCGTCCATCGGCTGCATGTTGGGCGTGCCCTTGGAGCAGTTGAAGTTGAAGCAGGCGTTGTGGCAGTTGATGCAGGGCTTGATCTCCTCTTCGCGGTCCTCAAGGAGCTTGTTGATCCATTCGGGATCGACAAGGTTCTGACGGCCGACGCCCATCGCGTCGATGCGGCCCTCGGCGATCTCTTTCGCGGCGAACTCCGGCTCCATCTTGCCGGCGCAGACGACCGGCTTGGTGGTGAAGTTCTTGATATGCTCCACTTCCGCGATGTTGCAGTTGTGCGGCATATAGACCGGCGGGTGCGCCCAGTACCAGGCGTCGTAGGTGCCGTTGTCGCAGTTGAACATGTCGTAGCCGGCATCCTCGAGGTACTTGACGGCCTTTTCGGATTCGGCCATATCGCGGCCAAACTCAACGAACTCTTCGCCGGGGACAGCGCCCTGACCGAAGCCCTTCGTCTTGGATACGACGGAATAGCGCAGCGACACGGGGAAGTCCTTGCCGCACTGCTTTTTGATCTCCTGCACGATCTCCACGGGGAAGCGGTAACGGTTCTCGAACGATCCGCCGTACTCGTCGGTACGGTAGTTCATGTTGGCGATGGTGAACTGGTCAAGGAGATAGCCCTCGTGCACGGCGTGGATCTCCACACCGTCAACGCCGGCGTCCATGAGCATCTTCGCGGTCTTGCCGAAAGCGTCGACCATCTCGTGGATTTCTTCTCTCGTCAGCGCGCGGGACTTGAGCTCCGGATACCAGCGGTTGGGGGTCTCGGAGGCGGAAGCGCAGCAGTACTCCACGTCCACGATGCCCTTGGCGACGGCGCCGAACGCCTTCTTCTGGAGCATATCGACCATCATCTGGTTGATGGCCATGCTGCGGCCGAAGCCGGCGGCGAGCTGGATGAAGAGCTTCGCGCCCGTCTTGTGAAATTCCGGCATCCACTCGGCAAGCTCGCGGAACATGCGTTTGTTCTGATACAGCCAGTGACGGCCGGGAATGCCCATCGTGTCGCGCACGCACTGCATGCCCGGCAGCACCAGGCCGACGTTGTTCTGGGCGCGGTTGAGGATGTGATACGCCGTTGTCGAAGTGGCAGGGCTCCAGCCAGCCGAACAGGGACGTGCCGCCCATCGACACCTGCACAATGCGGTTTTTGATCTCGCAGTTGCCGATCTTCCACGGGGTAAACAGGGGACTGTACTTTTCGTTCATGCGATCTTTCTCCTCCTTTTTTTATGTGGGGAAGCGCGGGGGATATTATCTATATCCATACCATAATTATTATAACAAGCGTCGATTTATTCTGCAACTATATCTTTTTTCTTTGTGTATTCTGCCGTCGAAATTGCCCGGTTTTTCCAACTTGACGTTCTTTTTTCATCCAGTCTGTCGGTTTTTCGACAGGCTATATTGGAGGGGCAGTATAAATCGCGCTCTGCCGGACGCGGTTTTCTTTTCTTCTATTTCTCTCCGCGCCGCGCATAGACTTGAGCACGGGGAGGGATCGTCTTTATGGGGCTGTGGAGATCGATCCGGAAAAACGCCGCGCTGCTGACGGTTTCATCGCTCGTTATGCAGTCGCTTTCGATGCTCTGGCAGGTATGGCTGGCCGCGCATATCGGCGCGGCGGGCATCGGGCTTTTCCAGCTTGTCGGGAGCGTCGGCTTTCTTTTTATAACGCTCGCGGTATCCGGCATCCGATTTTCCGTCACGCGGCTGCTCGCCGAAGAGCTGGGGCAGAGCCGCGGCGGAAGCGTCCGCGCCGTGATGCGCCGGTGCTGCGTCTATGCGCTTTTTTTCGGGCTGAGCGCGGCGGCCATTCTCTTTCTCCTTGCCGAGCCGATCGGCTTTCTCTGGATCGGGGACGCCCGCTCGGTCCGCGCGCTGTGCGCCGCGGCGCCCTCGCTCCCGGCGCTTGCGCTCTCGAGCGCCCTGTCCGGATACTTCACCGCCGTCGGCCGGGTGTGGAAAACGGCGCTCTCGCAGTTTTTCGCACAGCTTCTGCGCATGGGGCTTTCGATGCTCCTTCTCACAGGGTACGGCCGGAGCGATCTCGCCGGGGTGTGCGCGGCGCTCTCCATGGCCGGTACCGCGGCGGAGATCGCGCTCTCGTTCGCGCTTGCCGTGCTTTATCTTGCCGACCGGAAACGGTTCTGTCCGGCGGGTGAATGCGGGGCCGCTCTCACGCCGCGGATGCTGCGCATCGCGCTGCCGCTCGCCTCGTCTGCCTATGCGCGGAGCGCGCTCAACACCTTCCGTCAGCTTCTCGTGCCGCGGGGGCTGCGTCTCTCGGGGCTCAGCGCCGAGAGCGCTCTCGCGGGGTACGGCGTCATCAACGGCATGGCGATGCCGGTTTTGCTTCTGCCGTCGTGTCTCCCGCTCTCGGTCGCGGAGCTGCTTGTCCCGGCGCTCACGGAAATGCAGGTTGCCGGGGAGCGCGAGCGGGTGCGCCGGAGCGTGCGGGAGATGCTCGGGAAAACGTTCCTCCTCTCGCTCTGCGCGGCAGCGGTCTTTTTCGTTTTCGCCCGCCCGCTCGGAATGCTGCTCTACGGCAGCGCCGAGGCCGCGCGCTTTCTCCGGCTGCTCGCGCCGATGGTGCCGTTTCTCTATACCGACATCGTTACCGACGGCTGTCTCAAGGGTCTGGGGCAGATGATGGCGTCCATGGCGTTCAACATTGCCGAGGCCGCGCTCGGGCTCGTGCTCGTGTGGGCGCTGCTGCCCCGCTGGGCGCTCACGGGCTATCTTGCGACGCTCTATCTCTGCGAGCTGTTCAACTTTACGCTCAGTCTCCTTCGGCTGCGGAAGGTGGTAAAAAATCCCGGCTTCTTCCGATCGTGAAGCCGGGGCTTTTCGTTATTCTTTTTTTCCGTCCGGGAGATTCACGCCGATGCCGTTTACCTCCACGCCGCCGTCGGCGGGGATGAGGATGTATTTCCGCCCGTCGATCTCCCGTGTTTCCACAAGGTAGCCAAACTCGCCGGGGAGCGTGATCTTCACCTCCGGCGTTACGATCTCCAGCTTCCTGCTCTCGACAATGTTGTTCGGGTCGAGCGCGGCGTGCGCGCCGTAGCGCTTTTCGCATTCGCGCTCGAATTTCTCGGTTTTTTCGAGCGGCACGCCGCTCGTGCGCAGCACGCTCACCACGTCGCGCGCCGTGATCTCCAGCGCGTCCGGATCTTTGGATTCCCTGTGTTCCTCGATGCGGCTGCGCAGGTTTTCGTGTACGGCCTGCACGACGTCGAACCGGCAGTCGGTGTCGAGCGCCGCGGCAAGCGTTTCGGAGAACGTCTCCTTCTGCTCGGCGGCGGACATCGGCGGCGCGACGCGGAACAGCCCGTCGATCAGCTCGGGGTGGATCTCCGCGGTGTCGCGGCTGAAGTAGAGCGCGTTATAAATGTTCGCCCGGCGGTCGTCAAAGGCCGGGAAGAGGAAGCCGAGCGCCGGGGCCGCGACGGTCTGGCCGGTGGAGGCGCCGTGAAAGGCGCGTTCCTCCGAAAAATACCGCAGCGCCGCCGTCGCGTCCTTCACGGGGCAGACCGTGCAGACGAAGAAGCGGAACACCTCGTCGCCCATCCCGTCCGTCCCGCCGTCTGCGCTGCGGCGCGGCACGTCGCAGGCGTCGCCCGCGAGCAGGATGAGGTAGTTTTCGCCCTGCATATCGAGCGAGCCGATGATCCGGGAGCAGAGCTCACGCCGCGCGGCTTCGTCGGCGCACGCGCTTTCGCGCAGGGCCTGTAAAAGCCGGTGCTCGTCGCTTCCGGCGACCTGCTTCGTTTCAAACGCGATATCGATGAGATTGCGCCCGAGCGAGCCGGAGAGCGTTTTGCGCAGGAGCGTGAGATACATCTCCTGCTCCTCTCTGCCGGACATGCCGAGAGAGACCTCCGTCTCGGCGACGATCTCACGGCTGCCGTTGACAAAGCAGCCGTACACATGCGTGATGCCGCTCCGCTCCGGCCGGAACCGGCGGCGGAGCTCGTTGAGTTCCTTCTGATTCATATGTACCTCTTACGAAACTAAAAAATGGCCTGCGCTCCGTAGGTGATGACCGAGACGATCACGCCCGCGATCGCAACGCCGATGGCGATGGCCGGGAACGCACGCTTGAGCCGCATCTCCATCATGGCCGCGACGAGCGCGCCCGTCCACGCGCCCGTGCCGGGCAGCGGGATGGCCACAAGGATGACAAGGCCCCAGAACGCGTACTTTTCCACGGTGGCGCGGTTTTTCTCCGCCTTCTTCTCCATGCGGAGGACGAGCCCGTCGAGCTTCGGCATATGCGCGCGCATCCATGCAAAGATCTTGCGGATGAAGAGAATGATGAACGGCACCGGCACAAGGTTGCCAAGCATCGAGGCGATGATCGCCGTCCAGAGGTTCAGCCCGCGCACGACGCCGAACGGGATCGCGCCGCGCAGCTCCACGACCGGGACCATCGCTACAAGAAACGTGAGCAGAATGTCTTTCATGGCATTACGCCGCCGGTATTTCGGCGGCTTAATCCTCCGTTTTTGTTTTCTTCCGCCGCTGCGCGAGAGCAGCGATCTTGTCTCCCAGCTTATACACCGCATTCATCACCGGCCAGGCGAGAAGCGCGAACACCGCGAGCACGAGCGCGCTGAGAAAATCGAGCGTCACAAGATTGAAAAGGGCCTTGAGGAACAAGAAACTTCCCGCAAAGCCGAGCGCGAGCACACAGATCATCGCAAGGCGCAGCTTGTTGTAGGGCTTCGCCGTCTGGTGGACCATCATAAGCCCGACAACGCCCATCACCCCGGCGCAGATCGTGCTCATGGCCGTGTCCGGGAGATCGGCGGCCAGATAGAAGAGCATCACGCCGCCGACGAGCAAAATATCCGTCAGCGCCGCCGGGAGCGCGCGCCGCACGACGTTTTTGAGGAATTTCCCCCGCACGAGCGAGCGGTTCGGCTCCATTGCGAGGATGAACGCCGGAATGCCGATCGTCATGCAGTTCACAAGGCCGAGCTGCGCGGGGCTGAGCGGATACGGCAGAGTGAAGATCAGGCTGATGACCGCCATTGCAACGGAGAACATGTTCTTCACAAAGTAGAGCGAGGCCGAGCGCTCAATGTTGTTGATGACGCGCCGCCCCTCGGCGACAACGTCCGGGAGCGAGGCGAAGTTTGAGTCGGTCAGAACGATCTGCGATACCTGACAGGCAACGTCGCTTCCCGAGGCCACGGCGATGGAGCAGTCGGCCTCCTTGAGCGCGAGCACGTCGTTCACGCCGTCGCCGGTCATGGCGACGGTGTGGCCCTGTTTTTTGAGCGCGAGGACAAGCCGGCGCTTCATCTCCGGCGTCACGCGGCCGAATACAACGCATTCGCGCGCCGCCTTTTCGACCTGTTCGTCGGTTTCGAGCGTGCGGGCGTCCACCGCCCGGTCCGCGTCCGGGATGCCCGCGCGGCGGGCGACCTCGGAAACGGTGAGCGGGTTGTCGCCGGAGATCACGCGCACCGAAACCCCCTCGCGCGCAAACCACGCGAACGTATCCGGCGCCTCGGCGCGGATCCTGTTGGAGAGCAGCACAAGCGATATCGGCAGGCGCCCGGCGGTGAGCTTCTCGTCCGTGAGCTGCCCGTCATAGAGCGCAAGGAGCAGCACGCGGCAGCCCTTCGCGCTGTAATAATCGATTTTTTCCTTATAGGCGTCAAAATCGCCGCCGAGAATAACCTCCGGCGCGCCGAGAAGGTAGGTCTCGTCCTCATGGAACGAAACGCCGCCGTATTTCCTCGCGCTTGTGAACGGGAGCACCGCAATCGCGCGCTGGTTCACCTCACCGGTGAAGAATTTCCGCAGCGCCGCCATGGTGTCGTTGTCGCCGCGCATCGCCGCGCAGTAGTCCGCCATGATCATGTGGATGTCCGCGGCGATGAACCGGTCGGGGCAGAGCGGGACGATATCGTCCACGATCATTTTGTTTTCCGTCACCGTGCCGGTCTTGTCCACGCAGAGCGTATCGACGCGCGCGAGCGTTTCGATGCAGTCCATCTCGCGGCACATTGTCTTTTTCTGCGCCAGACGCAGCACGCCCGCCACGAGCGCGAGGCTCGTGAGCAGATACACTCCCTCCGGGATCATGCCGACGAGCGCGCCGACCGTGGACGTGACGCCCGCGGGGATGCTCCGGCCGAGCCAGTGGACCTCCTTCACAACGAGCAGCACGCCCATCGGAATGATGCCGATGCCGATCCATTTGACAAGGTCGTTCAGCGCCTTCATCATACCCCTGGCCTGACGCTTTTTCTGCGCCTTCGCGTCGAGCGTCAGACGGCTGACGAACGAATCCGCGCCCACGGCGGTGAGCCGTGCGCGGCACATGCCGGAGACAAGAAAGCTGCCGGAGAGCAGCGTATCGCCCGGCGCTTTGCGTATCTCGTCCGCCTCGCCGGTGACGAGCGCCTCATTCACAAGGCACGCGCCGTCTACCACGACGGCGTCGGCACAGACCTGTCCGCCGGACGTGAAGAGCACGATATCGTCGCGCACGAGTTCGGAGACCTCTACGCGCCGTTCCTTCCCCTCGCGCACGACGGCGCATTGCGGCGCGGTCAGAATATGCAGCGCGTCGAGCGCCTTTTTGCTGCGCAGCTCCTGCACGATGCCAATGACAGCGTTAATAATGACGACGACGATGAACGAAAGGTTCAGTATCGAGGCCTTCACCGCCACAAGACACAGCGCGAGCACAAGAAAGACAAGGTTAAAATAGGTGAGAAGATTCTCCCGCACGATCTGCCCCGCGGTGCGCGCAGGCGGCTCGACGGGAAGGTTCGCCCACCCCGCGGCGGCGCGCGCGGCGGCCTCGGCCTCGGTGAGTCCCTCAAAGGGCGCCGTCTCCTTCACGGCGATCTCCTGCCGGACGGCTTCCTCTTCTTTTTTTCTGCGGAACGGCTTCAAAGCAGCGAATCCTTTCAAAAATACAATATTTGTTAGTATATCATTTTTTCGCTCTTTTTCAATAAAGACTCCCTTAAATTTGTGTAAAGATCGCCTGCCTTTTCGGTACAAAAGGCAGGCGATCGTTAATTTCATTCATTTACGCGCCAATCAGCCGGCGGGTGCGCATAAGCGTAAGGCGATTCCGCACAAGGGGCGAGTAGCGCAGGAGCTTATCCAAATCCGCAGACGAAACGCCGATATCCTCCGGCGTACGTTTGGCGTCCGGCCGTTCCAGAACACGAAAAAGCGCCTCCGGCTCTGGGATTGCGGCGATGATCTCCCGAAGCTGCTGCCAGCTTTCGCCCAGTCGTTCCGGTGTGACCTCCGCGAGACAATCGCATCGGTTTTCCTCCTCGATGGATCGGCAAAGCCGCACACCGAAAAAAGCTCGCATTTTCTCCGCCGGAAACGGAGCATATCTTTGGATAAGCGGCGCAATATCTTCGATTTCCGCAAGGCGTTTGTATTCCCGTGCCGCGAGGATCGTGCCAACGCCCGTTTTTTCTCCGTGCAGCGCCGAAAAAGCGACCGGCAGCTGCGGCGGATGCATTTCGATGAGGTGCGCGATGTGATGCTCTGCGCCGGATGCCGGGCGGGAATTGCCCATCATCTGCATGGCGATGCCGCTGAGCACAAGCGCCTTTGTCACGTTCTCAAACGCTTCCGGCTCGCCGCGGAGAATGCCGTCCACGCTTTCCACCGCAGCGTCAGCCGCAGTATGCATCAAGTCGTGGATCTCGGGGCAGAAATATTCCCCTGTCAGCGCATGCGCCATCCGCCAGTCGGCAAGCGCGGTATATTTAGCGAGAATATCGCCGACACCGCTGCGCACCAGCTCGATGGGCGCTGCGCGGAGGACGTCGGTATCGGCCGCAACGATTTCCGGCGCTACGGCGGGCAATGTCTTTTTATATCCGTGCCACGTCATAGCGGCCACCGTGCTGCAAGAGCCGTCTACACTTGCTGCCGTAGGGCAGGAAACAAAACGGAGCCCGCGCTCGTGCGCGCAGTAGCGCGCGATATCGTGGATCGTGCCGCTGCCGACGGCGATCAGCACCTTGGTATCTCCGTGCAGCTCGGCAAGCGTGCGTGCCACGGCTTTTTCGTCGGCGTGAAGGCCTTTGGAAGGGAGGATGATCTCCTGCTCCGCATACGGATGGCGTCCCGCTGTTGCTGCATAGGTCCGCTCGCCGTAAAGCGTACAGCGTTTCCCCTCTACGCCGTTTTCGTGCAGCGCATCTTCCAGCGCAAGAAGTACGCCGGGCGCGATAAGTACCGAACGCGTCACCATCGTGTGCTCTTTGCCGCAGCGGCATGATCCGCCAAATTGCCGCGCATCCAATGAGATCATGTGTTTTTCTCCATTTTTAGCGTTTCCACTGCGAGCCGTTCGAGTGGGAAGGCGGCTTTATAGCGCTCAAGGAACGATGTGAAGCCTGCGGCATCCACGCTGTCGGGCAATACCGTAGAGACCCCGGCATCGGCAAAGACCCGGTTATCCAGATACTCTTCCAATGATTCACCCTTCCTGCGCCAGAGCATATATGCGCAGAGCAGAGCCATGCCGTAAGGTCCGCCCTCCCCCGCCGTTTCCATTACGGATACCGGTGCGCCGACCGCGGCGGCAAGGATCTTCTGCCCCACCCCGGGCGTTTTAAAGAAACCGCCGTGGGCGCATATGCGCTCTACGCGGACATTCTCTTCGCGCCGCAGAATGTCCAGTCCGATGCGGAGCGTGGACAGTGCCGATAGAAGGTGCATCCGGCAGAAGTTCGCCAGTGTAAAGGCGCTCTCCGGGGTACGGACGAAGAGCGGTCTTCCTTCGTTCACGGCAGTCACGCCCTCGCCGGAAAAATAGTTATAGCTCAAAAGTCCGCCGGCGTCGGCGTCGCCCTCCAGCGCCTTGCGGAAGAAGAGGGTATACAGCTCGCCGCGGTCAATGGGAAGTCCGGCAGCTTCGGCAAGCTCGGAAAAGAGACTGACCCAGCCGTTGATATCCGATGTGCAGTTGCTGCAATGCACCATTGCCACGGGAAGCCCCGTCGGTGTCGTCACCATATCTACCTCACGGTGAACGCCGAGAGGGTGATCTGCCACAAGCATGGCAAAGGCGCTTGTCCCGGCGGAGACATTGCCCGTACACGCCCGAACAGAATTTGTGGCGGTCATGCCGGTTCCTGCATCGCCCTCACAGGGTGCGACGGGGATCCCCGCCTGAAGCGTTCCTGTCGGGTCAAGGAATCTCGCGCCCGCCTCGGTCAGATATCCGGCGATCTCGCCCGCCGGGACGGGCTCCGGGAGAATATCGGCAAGACGCCAGGTGTATTTTTTCGTTTCATCCAGCGCTTCAAATGCGCCGATCCTTTGCTCGTCATAGCCGAGCGTCCGGCTGTCGAGCGGGAAAATGCCCGAGGCTTCGCCGAGGCCGACCTTTCTCTCGCCGGTCAGCCGCCAGTGGATATAGCCTGCAAGCGTGGTGAGATAGTCTATGCTGCCGACGTGCTCCTCGCCGTTGCGCATGGCCTGATAGAGATGCGCGATCGTCCAGCGCTGCGGGATATGAAAGCGGAACAGCTCCGTGAGCTTTTCCGAGGCCTCGCCGGTGACCGTGTTGCGCCATGTGCGGAACGATGCAAGCGGCACGCCGTTTTTGTCTAACGGCAGATAGCCGTGCATCATGGCGGAAACGCCGATGGCGCCGAAGCGCGTCGGCTCCGCCCCGGTTTTTTTCCGGATATCGGCGCAGAGATCGGCGTAGCAGCTCTGCACTCCGCCGACAATATCCTCCATGGAATAGGTCCAGATGCCGTTTTCCAACCGGTTTTCCCAAACATGGCTTCCGGAGGCGACCGGCGTATGGCGTTCATCGAGCAGCACCGCTTTGATGCGCGTTGTTCCCAGCTCAATGCCCAGTACCGTTCGGGAAAGATCCAGCATAACGCTCACCTCAGCTTCCAGATAAGATCTTTTATCAGCAGCTCCTCCTCAAGTTTTTCCGGAGTGCTGCCGTCGGTGATATGGACAAATTCAATATCCATGATGCGAGCCCAGTCACGCAGCTGTTCGGCGGTCACATCATACGAGAGCACCGAATGATGCGCTCCGCCCGCCGTGATCCAGCATTCAATGCCGGTGGCGAGATCGGGCATGGCCTTCCACATGACACGCGCGACCGGGAGATTGGGCATGGGCATAATGGGCTTCACCGCTTCAATATCCTGTACGACAAGACGGAAGCGTCCGCCCATATCGACGAGCGTTGCAACGATCGCCTTGCCCGGCTTTCCCTCGAAAACAAGCCGCGCGGGCGGCTCACGGTCTCCGATGCCGAGGGGATGCACCTCGATGCGCGGTCTTTCCGCCGCGACGCTGGGGCACACCTCGAGCATGTGCGCGCCGAGAGAGTATTCCTGTCCCTCAACAAGATGATATGTATAGTCCTCCATGAAGGCGCTCGCACCGTTCCCGTTTTCTCCCATGGCTTTAATGATCGCCGTGAGCGCGGAAACCTTCCAGTCTCCCTCGCCGCCGTAACCGTAGCCAAGCGCCATAAGGTGCTGTGAGGCGAGCCCCGGCAGCTGGCGCATGCCATACAGATCCTGAAAGTTGTCGGAAAATGCGGCGCAGCCCTCGCGGTCCATCATACGCCGAATGGCGATCTCCTCCCGCGCCTGATAACGCACGGTTTCGATATCGTCGGTGGCAAAGTCGTAGGAAGCGCGGTATTCGTCCATGAGCGCGTCAATATCCGGATCCGTAACGGCGTCCATCTCGTGCACAAGCTCGCCCACGGGCCAGGTATTGACCTGCCAGCCAAGCTTGATCTGTGCTTCGACCTTATCGCCCTCTGTGACGGCTACCTCCCGCATATTGTCTCCGAAGCGCATGACCTTCATGTTCTTCGATACCGCCGCACCGACCGCCGCCTTCATCCAGCTTCCCAGCCGCGCCTGCACCGCCGCATCGCGCCAGTATCCGGCGATTATCTTGCGGGGCGAGCGCAGCCGTGCGCCGATGAAGCCGTGCTCGCGGTCGCCATGCGCCGCCTGATTGAGATTCATGAAATCCATGTCGATCTCTTCGTTCGGGATCTCGCGGTTGTACTGCGTGGCAAAATGGCACCACGGCTTCTGCAGCGAAGCAAGGCCGTTGATCCACATTTTCGACGGAGAGAATGTGTGGCACCATGTGATGATACCGGCGCACTCGTCGTGGTAGTTGGCCTCTTTGATCGTGTCCGTGATCTCCCCGGCGCTTTTGGCCGTCACTTTATATACAACGGGATACGGCAGGACTTCGGAAAGCGTTTCCGCCATCTCTCTCGCCCGCGTTTCCACTGTTGCCAGCACCTCCGGGCCGTACAGGCACTGGCTGCCGACAATAAACCAGAATTCATAGGTTTTCATTTGATATGATCTCCCTTATGCGAACCTCTTTTGTACAAAGTCCGCATATAACAAGGATAATAATCCGATTTAAGATCAGGGTCTCCAGAAAGCGGAGACCCTGTAGTGCAGAAAGGATTAGTTGATGACGCCCGTGTTCATCGCAACCTGCGTGACCTGCATCATGGTATAGAGCATGCCAATGGTGAAGGACCCAAGGTAGATGCTTCCTGTCTCTTTGAAGTAATGACGTGTAACGATGGTAGCCGCAGGAACAAGGACAAGAAACGGGAACAGGTTGTGAGTGCGCATGGCGTTGAACACGAACGTTCCGGTTTTAGCATAGACTGCATATTGGATGACCAACAGGATAATGATGCCAAAAATGTTTGCAATACAGCTGATGAGAGTGACTACCCAGTCCGGCATACCCTTGACACGGTTGCCGCCATTGACCATGATGGAGTTGACGAGGTAGAACATCATAAACGCGGGGACATATGCTAACCAGTACATGACCTTGTTGGCGTTGAACGTGCGCATGGCGATGAGCCAGAAGCGGAAGTCGGTCGTGAAGAAGAAATCCGCCACGAAGACGATCGCGTAAACCGTCAGGAAGGATATAAATGCGAGCAGAAGGCTCTTCCACAGATTGGACCAGGAGGTCTTGTAGCCCCAGCCGTCGGTGTTCATTCCATACTTCTTGCTGAACAGGAAGTACGAGAGAAGAAATACGCCGAGAATGCACACGCCACAAACCAGCGCCCACGCTGCAATCTCATTGGTGGAGCCTTCGCCAAACCACTTTGTCACTGTTGCCGGAGCAAAGGACTGCTTACCGACCAGATAATGCATAACGGGCATAGCCAAGGCTGCGGGAATAATCAGGTTAATCAGATATCCGCCCCAGAACACCAGCTTCTTCTTCGTGGAATCCAGTGCGGGAGCCTCCGGAAGAGTCTCGGTTGTGCGAAGGGATGAGAAATAAGGAACGGAATCCATAATCCAGCAGGCAAAGGGGAACAGGAACAGAATAGCGCCTACAAGACCAAGCAGATTGAACAATTGCTTAATCAGCCAAATCTGGTTGGTGGGAGCAATGTACTCATGCCCCTCAGGAACGCCCAGTGTGTTGTAGAAGAACTCCACGACATCAGCAGCTGTCTGCCTGGAAAACACGTTCTGCGGGTGTATCTCGGGGTTCTGATAATATACGCGGGAAACTTCCTTGCCATTGATCTCGCCGTAGTAATACTTGCCGTCTTCAACGGGGCCCTGCGCCTCGGGATCGGCCTGACGCACAAAGTCAAGCGCGGCCTGGCTCTCGAGAATACGGGCGGGATCGTTTCCTGCATCGGGCTGACGGAAGAAATACTCGTCATATTTGCCTGCGATGACGCCCCAATGGGAATCTGCGTAAACAGGCTCATCCATGCCTTCAAACGTGAACGGGACATAGCTTGGATCGTAGCCGATCTCCAGTGCCGCGGCAATCTTGTTCACGCCACCTCTGGCGCCGAGTTCGACATAGTGCTGCAGTGTGCTGACAACGATCGCAGCACCCATGGAGTGACCGGCAATACCGATCTTATCCATATCAATGCAGTCCATATTCGCCGTACAGGTATCGATGAGATAAATCATGTTGGCAAAGTTCAGTGCGGGAGAGTCAGCAAGACCTCTGGGCGTAGAGGATCCGTGACCAAGTGCGTCACCGGAAATGACGATGAAACCTCTGCGTGCCAGCTCCACCATGTTCATATCCTGCATCTGCAGGTTATGCTGGCTGCCATGCTGAAGGACAACCAAGGGAAGCTTGTGATCAACTGAGGCATCTTTGGGAATGTATATCTGTGCGTAGAGTGTGTCATCGTTGGCAATGACTAAATTCAGCTTGCGGATTTCAACATCGCCTCCGGCGGTCTGCACCAGACTCGAGCCAACGATACTGACGAGCATGCATGCTATGGCGACCCACAGCCATATGCGCCTGCTGGTTTTTTTCATATTCTCTCTCCTTTTTTCGTTTGATCGCTGTCCCAGCAGTTCGAAACAGCGTATCTTCTCAAATGGCTTGCGATAAGCAGGAACTCCTCTGTCCGCATTGCGACAGAATCTTTTCCGTATGTGCTCAATAACAATGCTCCGATTTGCATCACAATCCTTTCTTATTGTTTGCTTTGCTCTTCCTGATCAGGATGGATTTCACTTAAACTATACAACTTTTGTTCCTTCTGTCAATATGCAAGCAAACAAATCGTCACATTTGCTATCTTATTTGTATGTTATTATGTGATAATTACAAAGAATTTGTTTGTTATTTTCTAGTATTTTTTTATTAAAACTTATGTCTTGATTTTATCCAAATAATGGCGTATTATAAAGTACAAATTTGCATAGAATTTGTATTTCCATTATGTAAGGATGGATAAGTATTATGAAGAGCCCGACCAAACAGCTTGCGCTAATCGAAAAAATACGTGAGGACATCGCCGCCGGTAGATACAGAAATGACCTGCGTCTCCCCACCGAGGCGGAGTACTCCGAGCTTTTCCACGTCAGCCGCCAGACGGTGCGCAAAGCGCTCAACGCCCTCGAGGAGCAGGGAGTGATACGGCGTGTTCAGGGCAGCGGATCCTATGTCAATCTCTCGCCGCAGCGCCGCCGCAGGACCGGGCAGATCGCCGTGATCTGTACCTATATCAGCGAATACATTTTTCCGTCCATCCTGCGCGGGATCGAGCAGGTTACAAAGGAAAACGACTATCAGCTTCTCATGAATTCCACCAACAACAGCATTGCCTCAGAGCGCGCCATTCTCTCCAAGCTGCTGGACAATCCGCCGGACGGCATTATTGTGGAGGGGACGAAAACCGCGCTGCCGAATCCGAACCGGGAGTTCTATCATTCGCTGGCGGCGAGAGGCGTTCCCATTGTTTTCATCAACAGCTACTATCCGGATATAGCCGGTGAAAATGTGATCCACATCGTAGCGGACGACTATACCGGCGGCTTTACCGCCACGCAGGCGCTGATCCGCGACGGGCACCGGAACATCTGCGGTATTTTTAAAAGCGACGATACGCAGGGCACCGAACGATATTCCGGATATATGGACGCTCTTGTACGGATGGGGGCGTCGGTGCGTGATAACAATGTCATCTGGTTTTCTACGGAAACCAAGGAGCTTCTGCTCCGCAGCATCGGCGATTTCCTTATGGGCATCGACAAGTCCTGTACCGCCGTCGTCTGTTACAACGATCAGATCGCCGCAACGGTTCTGCGTTTCTTTGAATCCAGCGCAGACTATTCCGTCCGTGCCGTTGCGAGCTTTGACCGGGCGCTCCCCATCGACAGCAAAACTCTCTTCTTTATCTCTTATCCTCACCCGAAGGAAAAAATGGGGCGCGTCGCCGCAGAAAAGCTTTTCCGCATGATTGCCGGATATCGGGAGGATTCCCGGATTTTTTCCTGGGAGTAAAAAAGGAACGGTCGTCGCCGCACGGCGATGACCGTTCCTTTTTGTATGGATTTCATTTTATCCCAGCAGCCGCACGCGCGTTACGCCGGGGATGGCGCGCATCTCCTGCGCCGCCACTTCGTCCAGGCGCTCGGTCGTATCGAAGATCGTATAGGCGATCTCGCCGCGCGCCTTGTTGAGCATGTGCTCAACGTTGACGTTGCCCGCGGCGATGATCTCGAGAAACCGGTTGAGCATGCCGGGCCGGTTGCGGTGGATGAGGCACAGGCGGCTCTTTCCCAGCCGGTCGAGCGTCGCATTCGGGAGATTGACGCTGTTTCGGATGTTGCCGTTGCGGAGATAATCCACGATCTCACGTGCGGCCATGACCGCGCACTTTTCCTCCGCCTCCGGCGTCGTGGCGCCGAGATGCGGGAAGCAGACAACGTTTTTCTGCCCGACAAGCTTTGCGTTCGGGAAGTCGGTCACATAGCGCGCGACCTGCCCGCTCTCGATGGCGGCAAGGAGCGCGTCGTCGTCCACAAGCTCGCCGCGGGCAAAGTTCAAAATGCGCATGCCGGGCTTCATCTTCGCAAACGTTTCGGCGTTCAGATAGTGGAATGTCTCCGGCGTGGAGTGGATGTGCATGGTGAGATAGTCGCACGTGCGGAAGAGAACGTTGAGATCCGTGACGTGCTCGACCTTGCTCGAAAGGTTCCACGCGGAATCGACGGAGAGATACGGATCGTACCCGCTCACCTCCATATCGAGCTTGAGCGCGGCGTTCGCCACGCGCGAGCCGATCGCGCCGAGACCGATGACGCCGAGGCGCTTGCCGGACACCTCCGGCCCGGCGAAAGCGTTCTTCCCCTTCTCCACGAGCGCGGGGATCTTATCGCCCTCCGGAGCGAGGGATTCCACCCACTCGACCGCGCCGACAATGTCGCGCGAGGCCATTGTGAGCGCGCACAGCAGCAGCTCCTTGACCGAGTCGGCGTTCGCGCCGGGGGTGTTGAAAACCGCGATGCCCTCGGCGGTGCAGCGGTCGATGGGGATGTTGTCCACGCCGATGCCGGCGCGGCCGATGCAGAGAAGCTCTTTATTGAAAACGGCGTCGTGCAGCTTCGCCGAGCGGATGAGAAGCGCGTCGGGCGCCGCCTCGTCGGGACGGACGGCGCAGCTTTCCGCTTTCAGCTCGTCGATGCCCTTTTGGGCAATGGCGTTCATGGTTTTTATTTTAAACATGGTGCTTCGCCTCAAATTCCTTCATAGTCTCCACCAGCCGGAGGACGCCCTCCTCCGGCATGGCGTTATAGAGCGACGCGCGCATTCCGCCCGCGACGCGGTGGCCCTTGAGATTGCGCAGTCCCCGCTCGAGGGAGAATTTCACGAACTCGGCGTCCGTACCGGCGTCTCCCGTGCGGAACGTAACGTTCATGTCGCTGCGGCTCGCGCGCTCGGCGCAGCCACGGAAGAGCGCGCTCTCGTCCAGATAGTCATAGAGGAGCTTCGCCTTGGCGCTCTTGCGCTTTTCCATTCCGGCAACGCCGCCCTGCTTTTCGAGCCAGTCAAGCACAAGGCCGAGCAGATAGATGTTGTAGCACGGGGGCGTGTTGTACATGGAATCCTTGTCGATCATACGCTGGTAACTCATCATCAGCGGCGTAATGGCGCGCTCGTGTCCGGCGAGCGCGCGGTCAAGGATCACGACCGTCAGCCCCGCGGGGGCCATGTTCTTCTGCGCCCCGGCATAGACGATGCCGTATTTCGACACGTCCACCGGGTGCGAGAGGATCTCCGAGGACATGTCGCACACGAGCGGCACGCCGCCAGTCTCCGGCACATATTTCCACGCCGTGCCGAAAATCGTATTATTCGAGCAGTAATAAAAATACTTTGCCTCCGGCGAGAGAGAAAGCTCCTCCTGTGCCGGGATGCGGTCAAAGCCGGTGCTCTCGCTTGTGCCCGCGATATGCACGCGGCAGTACTTCTCCGCTTCCTTTGCGGCGATATTGGCAAAGTTGCCGGTCACCGCGTAATCGGCCGTGTCGCCCTCGGCGGTCAGATTGAGCGGGATCATCGAAAACTGGAGCGACGCGCCGCCCTGCAAAAACAGTATCTCATGCGTATCCGGCACAGAGAGCGCTTTTTTGAGCTTTGCCTTTGTCGCGGCGAATATATCCATAAATTCCCGGCTGCGGTGACTCATCTCCATCACGGAGAGACCGCTGCCGTGATAGTTCAGCAGTTCGGCCGCCGCCGTTTCCAGCACCTCCGTCGGCAGGACAGACGGCCCGGCGGAAAAATTAAACACATCCTCGCGGTTCATGGCAGGGCTTCCTTTCCGGTTTTCCCCGGTTTGCGGGGTCATAGCGATTTACTTTATTATATACCCAGCGAATTAGTCTGTCAAAGCGCCGTACCGACAAGCATTTCGCCGCGCACGCCGGTGATTTTTACTTTTCTCACAACGCCGTGCGGCATATTCCCGGGTACGGCGGTCTCGGTATAGTTTTCGGCGTGGCCGCGGCTCTCGCCGTCCGACTCCGTCTCAAAGATGACCTCGAGCGTTTTCCCGACGCAGGACGTAAGATATTCCCTTTGCATCCGCTCTGCGGCGCGCGCGGCTCTCGCGGCGCGCGCGGCCTTTTCGCTCTTTTCGATCTGGCCGGGCATATCCGCCGCCTTTGTGCCGGGGCGGATCGAATACGGGAACACGTGCATTTGCGCGAAGGCGCATTTTTCGATGAAGGCGAGCGTCTGGGAAAACTCTTCCTCCGTCTCGCCGGGAAAGCCGGTGATGAGATCGGTCGTGAGTGCGCAGCCGGGGAAGGCCGCGCGCAGCCGCTCGGTGACGGCGAAAAACTCCGCGGTCGTGTACTTCCGGCGCATGCGCGCGAGCGTTTCATCGCACCCGGACTGCATGGAGAGATGGAAGTGCGGGCAGACGTTGAGCTTTTTCAGGCGCTCAACGAATGTATCCGTCACGACCGTCGGCTCGAGCGAGCCGAGACGGATGCGCGCGCCGGGAGCGCCCGCGGCGACGGCTTCGAGCGCGTCGATGAGCGTTTTGCCGTTTTTGAGATCCTTGCCCCACGAGGCGATCTCGATGCCGGTGACGACGATCTCCTTATAGCCCTGCGCGGCGAGCGACGTGGCCTCCGCCGCGCACCGGTCCTCCGGCAGGGAAAGCACGCGCCCGCGGGCGTAGGGGATGATGCAGTAGGTGCAGAAATTGTCGCACCCGTCCTGGATCTTGAGATACGCACGCGCGTGCCCGGCGTAGGCGCCGGCGGGCAGCTCCTCAAACCCGGTGCGGCGGAAGGGATCGTCGAGCTTCGTTACGCTCTCCCCCGCCCCCCGCTCCGCCGCGGCGGTTTCTACGGCGCGGACAAATCCCTGCCGGTCGCCCGTGCCGAAGAGCACGTCCGCGCCGAGCGCCGCGGCCTCGGCGGCGTCCACCTGGCTCCAGCAGCCGCAGAGCGCCGTGAGCGCAAGCGGGTTTTCGCGCCGGAGACGGCGCACGGTCTGGCGCGCTTTGCGCGCGCCCTCGGCCGTAACGGCGCAGGTATTGACGATCACGGCGTCCGCGCTCTCCCCTTCGGCGCACGGCGTGTGGCCGTGGCTTTGGAGGATCTGCTCCATCGCCTCGGATTCGTACTGGTTGACCTTGCAGCCGAGAGTGGCTATAATGTACTTCATAGAAGGACGCTCCTCAAAGGATGTATGGATATGGAAATTTATCTCGATAACGCCGCGACGACCCGCGTATGCCCGGAGGCGGCGGACGCGGCATATAAGGTGATGACGGAACTGTACGGCAACCCCGGCTCGACGCACAAACCGGGACGCGAGGCGCGCGCCGTGCTCGATGATGCCCGCAAAAAGCTCGCCGCCGCGCTCGGATGCGCCGCAAAGGAAGTGTACTTCACCTCCGGCGGTACGGAGAGCGACAACTGGGCGATCCTGGAGGGCGCGTATCTCCGGCGGCGGATCGGAAAGCACATCATCTCCTCCGCCGTGGAGCACGACGCCGTGCGCCAGCCGCTCGAAAAGCTCGCGCGCGAGGGCTGGGAGGTCACGCTCCTCTCCCCCGACAGCACCGGCGCGATATCCGTGGATGCGGTGCGTGCCGCGCTCCGGGAGGATACGGCGCTCGTAACGCTCATGATGGTCAATAACGAGACCGGCGCCGTGACGGACATTGCGGGCGTGGCCCGCGCGCTGCGTGCGGCGAGATCCGGCGCGCTTCTCCACACCGACGCGGTGCAGGGCTTTCTGAAGGAGCCGTTCTCCGCCAAAACGCTCGGCGCGGACATGATATCCGTGAGCGGCCACAAGGTCCATGCGCCCAAGGGCATCGGCGCGCTGTATGTCCGGCAGGGGCTGAAGCTCCCGGCGCACATTCTCGGCGGCGGGCAGGAGGAGGGCATGCGCTCCGGCACCGAGCCGATGCCGCAGATCGCCGCTTTCGGCGAGGCGGTGCGCATCGCAAAGGCCGAAATGCCGGAGGTGAACGCCCGCATGGCCGCTCTCCGCGAACAGTGCGTGCAGACGCTCACCGACACCGTCCCCGGCATCGTATTCCTCGGCGGCGGCAGCGCGCACATTCTCTCGCTCTCCCTGCCCGGCTACCGGAGCGAGGTTTTGATGAATTATCTCGAAGCGAAGGGCATTTACGTTTCCAAGAGCAGCGCGTGCAAGCGCGGCCGGCGCAGCCATGTGCTCGAAGCCATCGGCGTCCCCGACAAGGTGATTGACGGGGCGCTTCGCGTTTCGTTCTCGCGCTATACGACGCCCGCGGAGTGCGGCGCTTTCTGTGAAGCGCTCGCCGCGGCGCGGCGGGAGCTTTATCCCTCCCTTTAGCCAATAACCAATTCATTTTACTCAAGCGCCGCCGCAGCGTCAAGAGCTGCGGCGGCGTGTTTATGTGCACCGTGCAGAGATGCGCCGTTCTCTCGTCAGCGGGAGGCTTTTTCATTTTATGCATAAAAATAACGAAAAGCAATATTATGTAACTCATAATATGAATATTAGGAGGCCGGACAAGCCGTATTCACTGTGGGAAACTCTGTGGGAAATGTTCAAAACTCTTTTATTTCCTGTTATTTCCCGGTGCGGGACAAAAATGAATATTCATAGTCTATTCACAATAGAATGGGAGGAGAAGGGAGGCGCGTCCATGCGCAGGTTCATTTGCGCGGCTCTGGCCGCTCTTTACCTCACGATACCGGCTCTCGCCGTGGAAGCTCTGCCGGAAGAGAGCTTTTCGCTTTCCTGCACGGCGGCGGTGCTGATGGAACGGCAGACCGGCACGGTACTCTATGAAAAGGAAGCTCACCGGCATCTCTCCCCGGCAAGCGTGACAAAGGTGATGACGCTGCTTCTCGTGGCGGAGGCCGTTGAAAACGGCGCGGTTTCGCCGGACGATCCCATAACGGCGAGCCGCCGGGCGGCCTCGATGGGCGGCAGCCAGATCTGGCTTGAGGAGGGCGAGGTGATGACGGTCGCGGAGATGACCAAGTGCGTGGCGGTCGTCTCGGCGAACGACTGCGCCGTGGCGCTCGCCGAGGCGCTCTGCGGATCGGAGGAAGCGTTCGTCGCGCGCATGAACCGCCGCGCGGAGGAGCTTGGGCTTGCCGACACGCATTTTACCAACTGCACCGGTCTCTTTGAGAACGCGGAACACTACACCTGCGCCTACGATATCGCGGTAATGTCGCGCGAGCTTCTAAAGCACGAGTTCGTCCGGCAGTATATGACGCTCTGGCAGGACACGATCCGCGCGGGCGAATTCGGCCTTACGAACACAAATAAGCTCGTGCGGCAATACAACGGCTGCACGGGGCTCAAAACGGGCTTCACATCCACGGCGATGTACTGTCTGGCCGCCTCCGCCGAGCGCGGCGGCGTGGAGTATATCGCGGTCATCCTCCACGGCGAGACGAGCCAGCTTCGGTTTGATGCGGCGCGCACGCTTCTCGACTACGCCTTTGCCAATTACACGCTCGTCATGCCGGAGACCGGCGCGCCCGACGTGCCGGTGTCGCTCGGCAAAGCGGCGTCCGTGCGCACCGTGTGCGAAAGCTCCGGTACGGTGCTCATCGAAAAGGCGCGGCAGAAGGAGCTCTTCGCCGTTTACGAGCTGCCGGAAAAGGTGGATGCGCCCGTCGCCGCCGGGCAGCTCCTCGGTACGCTCCGGTATGTTGCCGGAGACGAAACCGTGGCGAGCGTTCCGATCTGCGCGGCGGAGGCTGTGGAGCGCGTCAGCGTCGGGGAGCTGTGGATGCGGCTCGCCGCGGTGCTGTGCGGGCGGACGAATATGCAATAGTTCATCTTGCAAGTGAGCGCCGGAGAGTGTACAATGGCGCCAACGGAAGAAATTGACCGCAGGGAGGTATACCAATGATTCATGTTGATCTCACCGGCGCCGCAATGATTCATGTTGATCTCACCGGCGCCGCGCCGTTTTTCGGCGCACATGCCCCGGATTACGCCGCCGCGGAAGCGGCGCACCGCACGCTCAGCGAAAAGACGGGCGCAGGTTCGGATTTTCTCGGCTGGACGGAGCTTCCGCGCCGCATCCGCGAAACGGAGCTTGCGCGCATTCTCGCCGCGGGGAAAGCGATCCGCGAAAAGGGCGACGCGCTCGTCGTCGTCGGCATCGGCGGATCGTATCTCGGCGCACGCGCGGCCTATGAGCTGATCGGCCGGCGCGAGGGCGGCGCGGAGCTGCTCTTTGCCGGAAACGGCCTTTCCGCCGCGGCGCTTTGCGACACGGTTGAAAAGCTCGGAAACCGCGATTTCTGCGTGAACGTCGTCTCCAAATCCGGCACGACGCTCGAGCCGGCGCTCGGCTTCCGTGTGTTCCGCGATCTTCTCGTAAAGAAATACGGTGAGGAAGAAGCCAACCGCCGCATCTTTGCCACGACCGACGCGCGCCGCGGCGCTCTCAAGAGCGAGGCGGACGCCGCCGGGTGGGAGAGCTTTGTTGTTCCCGACGACGTCGGCGGGCGCTACAGCGTCCTCTCCGCTGTCGGACTGCTGCCGCTGTGCGCCGCGAACATCGATATCGAAAAGATTCTCACCGTCGCCGAGGAGACGTTTGCCTCTCTCGACGAGCGCAGCGAGAACAACCCGTGCTGGCAGTACGCCGCCGCGCGTCAGGCGCTCTATAAGAGCGGCAAGGCCGTGGAGATCCTCGCGTGCTACGAGCCGCGCTTCCGCATGATGGCGGAGTGGTGGAAGCAGCTGTACGGCGAGTCCGAGGGCAAAAACGGTCTCGGCATTTTCCCGGCGAGCGTGGAATATAACGCCGATCTGCACTCCATGGGCCAGTACATCCAGGAGGGCCCGCGGCATCTGATGGAGACGGTCGTGAGCTTTGCCGTGCTCCCCGGCGGATACACCGTTCCCGCCGACGCGCACGACGGCGACGGGCTGAACTATCTCGCCGGACACGACTTCAACGAGATCGCCGCCATTGCCCGCGCGGCGGTAAAGGCCGCGCACATCGAGGGCGGCGTCCCCAATCTCGCCATCGAGGTCACGGACATGGCGGAGACCGGCTTTGCCGAGCTCGTCTGCTTCTTTGAGCTTGCCTGCGGTCTTTCCGGCTACATGGAGGGTGTGAACCCGTTCGATCAGCCGGGCGTGGAGGCTTATAAGAAGCTCATGTTCCGCGGTCTTGCCGCGCTCAAATGAAGAACATTCGGTGAACAATCGAAAAGCGCCTTGCAACGGGCGGCGGAAGATGGTAGAATACTGAAGAAGAAGTGTTCGTATCTTTCTTTCAAATTTACAAATGAGGTGATTTCCTATGGTTAAACTTATCATGGGTCTGTCCGGCTCCGGCAAGACCAAGACTCTGATTTCTCTCGTCAGCGAAGCCATTGAAAAGGAGCAGGGCAATGTTGTCTGCATCGAAAAGAGCCGGCATCTGACCTATGATATCCCCTATCAGGCGCGGCTGATCCGCACCGACGATTACGGCGTCCGCGGCAATACGATGCTGCTCGGCTTCCTTTGCGGCCTGCACGCCGGCAATTATGACATCACCCATTTCTTCATCGACGATCTCAACAAGATCCTCGACGATCGCTCCAACGAGGCGCTGGAGAAGTTTCTCGATATGCTCGCCGCGTTCGGCGCGCGCGAGAACATCAACTTTACCATCACCATCACGGCCGATCCCTCCGGCGCGGGCGACGGTCTGAAGAAATATTTCTGATATGCGGCTCGACAAGTGGCTGAAGGTCTCGCGGCTCATCAAGCGCCGCACCGTGGCGCAGGAAGCGTGCGACGGCGGGCATGTGTCCGTCGGCGGGCGCGTCGCCAAGCCATCCACCGATGTGAAGGTCGGCGATGTGATCGAGATCCGCTTCGGCGCGAAAACGCTGCGGGCAGAGGTCCTCTCCGTGCAGGAAGCGGTCAAAAAGGACGACGCCGCCGCGATGTACCGCGAACTGTGATAAGAAACGCATTCTCTGTTTTGTCAGAGAATGCGTTTCTTCTTATTTCTTATTTCCCGTCGTTGGCCGGCGGCTCCGCCACGCGGAGCATGCGGAAGCCCTCGCCGTGGACCTCGTTGGATTCGAGAATAACGGTGAACGACGCCGGGTCGAGCAGCTTCACCTCGCGGGTGATGGCAAACATTTCCTTGCCGGAGCAGGCGCACATCACCACGTCGCGGCGGTCCTGCCGAAAGCCGCCGCGCGCGTCGATGATCGTTGTGCCGCGGCCGCAGAGCTCGTCGATCCGCTCCGTGACGGCTTTGCCGTGGCTGGTGACGATGAGCGCGAGCTTTCCGGCATTCGCGCCGTACATGATCTTGTCGGCGATGACGGCGAATATGAGATCGATGAGCATGCCATAGACGATGCCGTCAAAATCGCGGAAAATGATGCCGCCGAGCACCACGACAACGCCGTCCGTAATCAGAATGAACCGGCCGAGCGGCAGATGCGGGTGCTTGGCTTTGAGCGCAAGCGTGATAAAGTCCGCGCCGCCGGTGGAAGAGTTCCGCATATAGATGAGCGCGTAGCCCAGCCCGCCGAGCACGCCCGCGCAGATGGCGGCGATGAGCCGCCCGCCGGTATAAACCGGCAGGAGCGGCGCTATGTAGTCAATAAAGAGCGAGGAGAGGAGCATGCACCGGACGCTGCAAAGAAAAAACCGGCGGCCGAGCAGCCGGTAACAGAGGATCGCCACCGGGATGTTGAGAACGATCGTCATCACGCCGATGGGCAGGCCGAACAGCCGGTAGAGGATCAGCGCGAGACCCGAAAAGCCGGTCATAGGGAACTTTGCAGGTAGTGCAAAGTTATAGATAGCGACGCCGGTCAGGATGCTCCCGGCAATTTCCACGAGCGTATCGAACATCCACGTCTTTCCGAACAGCTTTCCCATGACGGTCATCTTCCTTTCCCCTTTTATCAAAAAATAAAGAACGGATGCGAATTGTAAGCCCGATCCGCATCCGCTCTTTTTATTTTATCATGTTAAGAATCCGCTTGTCAATTCGGCCATAAGCGCGGCGCGCAATTATTACAATTCGACGAGCTTATACTCCCGGCTGCCGACGCCGAGAGCCGCGGCGCACTCGATCGTGCGGACGCCGTGACGCGACTCCACGCGCTCGATGAAGTGCTTCCGGCCGGGGTCGTCCGCCGCGGCGTAGACGAGATCGATGCACGCCTGATCGACCGCGACCGGGTCGAGCGAGGCGAGGATTCCGACGTCCTTCATGCACGGATCCTCCGCCACGGCGCAGCAGTCACAGTCGACGGAGAGGTTCTTCATCACGTTCACGAACGCCATGCTGCCGTGGAAGTGCTCCGCAACGGCGCTCGCCGCGTCCGCCATGGCCGCAAGGAACACATCCTGCGGCGGGAGGTTGTCCCAGCATTCGGTCTGGTCGGCCGTCGTGCCGCCGGAATGGATCCACGCCTTGCCCGCGGTGGAGGCGCAGCCGATGGACAGCTGCTTGAGCGCCCCGCCGTACCCGCCCATCGGGTGACCCTTGAAGTGGGAGAGGACAAGCATGGAGTCGTAGTTTTCAATGTCCCTGCCGACGATGTCTTTTTTGAGCACCGTTCCGTTCGGGATGGGCAGCTCCAGATCGGGGCCTTCGGCGTCGAGAATGTCCACATCGAACGCCGCCGACCAGCCGTGCTTGCGCAGAAGGCGGCGGTGCTGCTCGGTGTAGTTGCGGGAGCCTTCATATGCGGTGTTGCACTCAACCACGGTGCCGTTTACGGCTTTGACAACGTCTTTCCAAAGCTCCGGGGGCAGGAAATTCTGGTTGCCCTCCTCGCCGGAGTGCACCTTGACCGCGACCCTGCCCGGAAGCTCCCTGCCGAGAGCGCGGTACAGCTCCAGCACCTTTTCCGGCGTGATCTCCCGGGAGAAAAATACGGTGGGTTTCATAACGTGTCCTCCTTATTTTTTTCTTTTTGCCAACGATTCCTTGACAGACTGCACAAGGCTGCCGATCACGGGCAGCGGCTCTCGCTTGCCGCCGAGGACATTTTTGATGCCGTTGATGATACCGATCAGGCAAATGATGTTTCCGACCAGAGAGACCCAACCCGATATCACGCCGAGCAGGTTGACGAGAGCGCCGAAAACAAGGAGGCCCAGCCCCTGCTCCGTGTGATATTTCATGAAGGGGTCGTCCCCCTGCGTGATGGCCGGGATCAGCCAGAAAAGGCCAAGGTACGAGAGCACGGAGAGCTTCTGCCGATCGACCGACTCGGAGGCCTTGCGGCGCATTTCATCGTCCGCCGCCGACGGGTACGATTTTTCCTGCCGGTATTCCCCGGTATTGGGGTTCGCCCGGCCGGTGCGCTGTGAAGCGTACTGTGCCTGAGACGCTCCGGCCGTGCGCTGGGAGGTGTACTGTCCCTGCGCCGGGCCGCCGGTGTGTGTCTGCTGCCACGGGTCCTGCTGCCAGCGCTTCTGCTGCTCGGCATAGCGGCGTTCGGCTTCTTCTCTTGCCTTTCGCTGCGCCTCTTCCTGCGCTCTGCGCGCGGCTTCTTCCCGCTCACGGCGCGCCTGTTCGGCGGCACGGCGGCGCTCTTCCTCGGCGGCGCGCTGCGCGGCTTCCGCCGCCTTTTTCGCTTCGGCCTCCGGGTCGTAGCCGCAGGCAGGGCACTCGGTTTCCCCGATCGGGATATACGCACCGCATTTATCGCAGAAACTCAACGGGAACCCCCCTTTAATAACATAATATTCCTTATACAGTATAGCGCGCTTCCCCTCCGATTGCAAGGGCGCGCCGGTTTACTCTTTCTTTTTGGCAAGCAGCCGGTAAAGGCTCAAAACCGCGGCGAACAGCACGCCCGCGACCGGCCAGACGATCCACGTCTCTTTCCAGCCGCCGGTCGAAAAGCTCCAGGCGAGGTACACGGCCGTGGCGATCAGCCAGTAGGCGGCCGCCAGAGCGTCCTCGGTTTCGCTCCGTTTCTTCTCCGCCGGAGCATAATCGCCGGATTGCAGGATCTTCTGCATACCCGACCAGCGGACGCCGGCGGCGACAAGGAACGCCGCGCCGACGGCGATAAACAGCAGCAGCACGCACACCGTCACGACCGTAAGAAACTCATCCCCCGTCATGGCTCCGGCGACCACCGGCACGGGAGAGAGGACGCAGAGCACGATGCCGATGATGTTGCAGCGGACGTAGGTGGGACGGTGCGCCTTCTGCCGCTCGCTCACCATGCCGGTCACGCCGTATTCGGTATCGAACATCTCTTTTTCGAGAAACTTATAGGGTTCGCTTTTAAAGCCGCAGGAAATAAAGACGGCGACCGCCGCGGCGATAAGCAGAAAGAGCATTGTAATACCGGCGAGCGTCGCCATGTTCTCCGTAACGCCGTACTTTGCCGCTTCCGCGGCGCCGCCGAGAAACACGAGCGGAATCGGCGAGAAAACGCACAGAAACGTTGCCGCGGCGATGCGCAGCGACGATTTTTCCTCCCACGCGAGATATTCGTTCGCCTCGGCGAGCGTGAGCCGCCGGACGGCGGGTATTTCGGTGCCGGAGAACTCCTCGCTCTCCATTTCGTCCTTGAGGAGATAGTCCGTCGTTACGCCGAAGAGATTTCCGAGCGTGAGGACCTTTTCGAGATCGGGCACCGTCTGCGCGCTCTCCCATTTGGATACCGCCTGCCGCGATACGTTGATTTTCTCCGCCAGTTCTTCCTGCGACCAGCCGTTCTTTTTCCGCAGGCGGGCGATTTTTTCCGCCAGGATCATAATGGTTTCCTCCGTTTCGTGGCGCGGATGCCGCGCCGTGTCGTTGGAGTCAATGTACCGTTTTTCCGGGTTGCAAGCCACCAATTGACAGCTTGAAATCTGTCAACCGGCGGTTGACAGGGCCGATTTTGCGCGCAAATGCAGGCAGAGATCGCCCCTGCCTGCATTTTACCGCATTGACCGTCCGTCTGTCCACAGAAAAAACCGTTATCACGCGCAGAAGCGGTGCTTGCCGATCTGCACGATCAGCGGGCGCGACCATATCCACTGGCTCGTCGCCGTGGCCGGGTTAAAATAGTAGATCGCGCCGCCGGTGGGGTCGTAGCCGTTCATGGCGTCGCGCGCGGCAGCGTAGGCGCTCTGCGCGACCGGCTCGTCAAACTGCCCGTCGTCAAGGCAGGAGAACGCTCCGCGCTGGTAAATGACGCCGGAGAGCGTGTTCGGGAACGACGGATGCGCGATGCGGTTCATCACGACCGCGCCCACGGCCACCTGTCCTTCGTAGCTCTCGCCGCGCGCCTCGGCGGAGATGAGCCGCGCAAGCAGCGCCACATCGCCGGACGTATTCTGCTCGATGAGCCCCGCGGATGAAATGCCGAGCGCCGCAAGCGTCTCGACGCCCGCCTTGCCGTCAGCGGCCAGGCCGTTTTTCTGCTGGAAGAGCAGCACCGCTGCCTCCGTGCGGCTGCCGTAAATGCCGTCCACGTCGGCACTGTAGTAACCCCAGTCCTTGAGTTTTTGCTGAATTTCGGAAACGACGCTGCCGGTAGAGCCGCGCTTGTACGACGCCGCATCCGCGTTCTGCGCCAGCGAGATGACCGCTATATTCACCGCGAACAGCACCGCGATCGCAATGCAGGCGCGTTTTAACCCATATTTTGTCATAAAAACCCCTCCAAACTGTTTTTCTTAGTTTGGAGGGGCGCAATTTGTTTTATGATGTCAAATTTTAGTTTTTCTTTGTGCGGACTTCCTCGGTGACGCGCTCGATGAATGCGTCGAGCGCCATGACGCCCTCGTCCCCGGCGCGGCTGCGCACCGCGACGGCGCCGCTCTCGGCTTCCTTGTCGCCGATGACAAGCAGGTACGGGATCTTCTGGCTGCGGCCCTCGGCGATCTTCTTGCCGATCTTCTCGTTGCGCAGATCCTTCTCGACGCGCAGCCCGGCCTCACCGAGCGCGGCGGCGACCTTTTCGGCGGCCTCGTTCGCGCGGTCGGTGATCGTGAGAACGCGCACCTGCACGGGCGCGAGCCACACCGGGAACGCGCCGGCGTAGTGCTCGGTGATGATGCCGATGAAGCGCTCGATGGAGCCGAGAACGACGCGGTGGATCATGACCGGGCGGTGCTTCTCGCCGTCCGCACCGGTGTACTCCAGCTCAAAGCGCTCGGGAAGCTGCATGTCGAGCTGGATCGTGCCGCACTGCCAGGTACGGCCAAGGCTGTCGGCCAGGTGGAAGTCGAGCTTCGGGCCATAGAACGCGCCGTCGCCCTCGTTGATGACGTAGCTCTTGCCCATCTCGGTCACGGCGGCCTTGAGCGTTTCGGTGGCGAAATCCCAGTCCTTCACATCGCCCATGTGATCCTCGGGCATCGTGGAGACCTCGATCTCGTAGCGCAGGCCGAACACGGAGTAGACCTCGTCGAACAGGCGGACGACATTCTTGATCTCGTCCTTCATCTGCTCCCACGTCATGAAGATGTGGGCGTCGTCCTGCGTGAAGCAGCGGACGCGGAACAGTCCGTGCAGCGCGCCGGAGAGCTCGTGGCGGTGGACAAGACCCAGCTCGCCCACGCGCAGCGGCAGATCGCGGTAGGAATGCGGCTCGGACTTATATACGAGCATGCCGCCCGGGCAGTTCATCGGCTTGATGGCGTAGTCCTCGTCGTCGATGACGGTGGTGTACATGTTCTGCTTATAGTGTTCCCAGTGGCCGGAGCGCTCCCACAGCGCGCGGTTGAGGATCATCGGCGTGGAGATCTCCACATAGCCGTAGCGCTTGTGTACCTGGCGCCAGTAGTCGATGAGGGTGTTGCGCAGCACCATGCCCTTCGGCAGGAAGAACGGGAAGCCGGGGCCCTCGTCCATGAGCGTGAAGAGGCCGAGCTCCTTGCCGAGCTTGCGGTGGTCGCGCTTCTTGGCTTCCTCGATGCGGGCAAGGTACTCGTCAAGCATGTCCTTGCTCGGGAAGCTGACGGCATAGAAGCGCTGGAGCATTTTCCGGTTGGAGTCGCCGCGCCAGTAGGCGCCCGTGACGCTTGTGATCTTGATGCCGTTGCCCTTGATGCGGCCGGTGGAATCGAGATGCGGCCCGGCGCAAAGGTCGGTGAACTCGCCCTGACGGTAGAACGAAATGACGGCGTCCTCCGGCAGATCGTTGATCAGCTCGACCTTGTAGGGCTGCTCCGCCTTTTCCATGAGCGCAACGGCCTCGGCGCGGGGCAGCTCAAAGCGCTCGAGCTTCAGCTTTTCCTTGCAGATCTTGCGCATTTCCTTCTCGATGGCTTCAAAGTCGTCGGGAGAGAAGGTATGCTCGCTGTCAATGTCGTAATAGAAGCCCTCCTCGATCGCGGGGCCGATGGCGAGCTTTGTGCCCGGGTACAGGCGGCAGATCGCCTGCGCCATGACGTGCGAGCAGGTATGATGGTACGTTTTGCGGTATTCGGGATTTTCCCAGCTGTAAGCGTTCTCTTCCATGATGTCTCCTCCGAAATATATTCTTTCTTTATTGGCAAACAAAAAAAGCACGCCCATGCCGGTCCTGCGGCACAGGGGTGCTTATAAAAACACGGTTCCACCCTGTTATTTCACTCATTGATCTGTAACGCGATCTCACGGGCGGGCATTTCCTCCCACCGGCTCCGGGACGGTCGATACCGGGCTCGTCCGCAGGACGCTTTCACCAAAGCGCGTCCCTCTCTGCGCCGACTTCTCCGGGCGTTTCCCTTCAACGCCTATGTCGGGACTATACACCCAAAAAAACCGGGTGTCAAGCCCCCTGCGCCGCGCGGAGCAAAAGCGCCGTCAGCGCAAGCAGCACGGGCTGGTGTACCAGATAGATAAGAAGCGAGCGCCGGCTCATCCATACGAGAGCGCGCGGCGCGGGAGCGTACTTTCTCTCCGGCGGTATGTCGCCGAGCCGCTCCGCCGCAGCGGCCGCCGCAAAAAAGAGCGCGCCCCACGGCAGCAGCGGATAATAATCCGCCGAGGCAAAAGCCGCCGTGCGCAGCCCGAGCGGGAAAAGGAACGGCACACCCACGCGCACCGGCAGCGCGAACGTCAGCACGAAAACGAGCAGCGCCGCGCCGCAGGCGGCGGTGGCGGGCAGCCTCTCCCAGCGTTTCCGCACCGCGGCATACAGCAGCATGCACACGCCGAGCAAATGCAGTATGCCCCAGTATACGGGAGCGCCGAAAAGATATGTCGCCGCCGACACGATGAGAGCCGCGGCAAGCACGGCGAACCCCCGGCGGAGAGGACGCTTTGACAGGCGCGCGCACACGCCGGAGATCGCGATGAAGCTCCCGGCGACGGCATAGCGGGCAAGCTCCATAACGGGGCTTTGCAGGAGCGTTTCCGGCACAAATCCCGCCGCCGCAAGATCATAAAGAAAGTGCCATACGATCATGGCGAGCAGCGCCGCTGCCCGCCATGTATCGAGAAAGCCTATGCGTTTTTCGCTCACTTGGAAACGTTGAAGCGGAAGAGCGTCACGTCGCCGTCGTGCATCACATAGTCCTTGCCCTCCAGACGGACAAGGCCTTTTTCCTTGGCCGCGGCCATGCTGCCGCAGGCTTTGAGATCGTCAAACGCCACGATCTCGGCGCGGATGAAGCCCTTCTCAAAGTCGGTATGGATCTTCCCGGCGGCCTGCGGCGCTTTCGTGCCGCGGCGGATCGTCCAGGCGCGCACCTCGTCGCTGCCCGCCGTCAGGAAGGAGATGAGGCCAAGCAGCTCGTAGGATGCCTGAATGAGGCGCTGCAGACCGGACTCGGTCATGCCGAGCTCTTCCATGAACACGGCGCGCTCCTCCTCGTCAAGCTCCGCGATCTCCTGCTCAAACCGGGCGCAAACCGGCAGCACGCGGCTGCCCTCGGCGTCCGCGAGCGCCTTGACCTGCTGATAGTAGGCGTTGTTCTCCGCTCCGGCGGAGAAGCCGTCCTCGTCAAGATTCGCGGCATAGATGATGGGCTTGTTCGTCAGAAGGTCGGACGCGGCGATGATCCCGCGCTCTTCTTCGTTCGCCGCAAAGCTGCGGGCGGAGCGTCCGCCGTCCATCCACTCGATCAGGCGGCCGAGAACCTCGGCTTCCTTTTTGAATTTTTTGTCGCCGCTCTTGGCGTTTTTCTCCGCCTTGTCCTGGCGGCGGCGCAGCATTTCGATATCGGCGAGAATGAGTTCGAGATCGACGGTCTCAATATCGCTCACGGGGTCGTGCGAGCACTCGTGGCGGATGATGTCGGCGTTATCAAAGCAGCGGACAACATGGACGATGGCGTCGGTATTGCGAATGTCGCCGAGGAACTTGTTGCCGAGACCCTCGCCCTGTGACGCGCCCTTGACAAGGCCCGCGATGTCCACGAACTCGATCGTAGCGGGGGTGTACTTTTTCGGCTGGTACATCTCCGCGAGATAGTCCAGCCGCCCGTCCGGCACAGTGACAATGCCGACGTTCGGCTCGATCGTGCAGAACGGGTAGTTCGCCGATTCCGCGCCGGCGTTCGTCAGCGCGTTGAAAAGCGTGCTCTTACCCACGTTGGGCAGACCCACGATACCTAATTTCATATATACTCATTCTCCTTCATTTTTCCTTGATTTTCAACGGGTTTCAGCGTTTGATGTCTTGGCTGTTACACCATTTTTACGCCATTTTCGCGTTTGGCTTTATTGGATTATCCGTAGGCACTTTTTGTACCGCGCTCAGATAATGGGCATTCTGTGGAGAAAACCGTCTTCCACGCCCAATTTCCGGAAGCCTGCTTTGCGATGGGTTTCCCATGCGGCAATCTCGTTCCGGCTGCTGCCCGGATAAAAGAAGCATTATAGATTGTATCCTTTCCGCGCTTGTGAAAAAGGACACACTACTACGTATAAACTATAGCATATAACGTCCTTCTTCTCAAGCCATCGTGCGAAAAAACTCTCCACTTATTTGTAAATCTTCCGGAGCCACTGATATCCCCGGCTTTTCACGGATGAACGGTTCGAACTCCCGGCGCTTTACCGGCTTTTTCGTCCCAACGAATAAAACGAAGGGACAGTTGGAACAGTATTTTTCCTTGCCGTGTTTTCAGCGGCTCCCGGATCTCGGCTTGCCGCGCTTTTCGTTCGGCAACGTCGGCAGCCTAGAAATGCCCGGTGCTGCCTTAGAGCATCGGAGAAGAAAAAGTAACCCCCCAGTAAAATGAACTGCTCCAGTTTGTGCGGACAGCACAAAAAGCCCCCTATGTAGGCGATATGAAGTTTAAGCGGAGTGGCGCAGCGTCAGCGCCGCCACTCCGATCTTTGTCTGGATGCGCTCGTGGTTGTAGAAGTGAATATAACGATCAATCATTTCATTGGCTTCATTGAAGGACACCGGTTTGTGTCTGTAAATACACTCGGTTTTGAGAATGGAGAAAAAATTTTCTGCCATCGCATTGTCATAGCAGTTCCCGCGTCTTGACATGGACGGAGTTATACCGTATTTTTGAGTTAGCTTGAAATATGCTTGGGATGTATATTGAAAGCCCTGGTCGCTGTGGAGGTGCAACTCCGCAGCGACTTTCTCTTTCTTCATTGCCAGACGAATCGTGTCCAGAACAAGATTTACAGTCTGCCGACTTGCCGTCTTGTAGGCCACAATGCTGTTGTCATACAGATCTCGGATCATGGACAGATATAAAATGCCTTCTATTGATGACGGCATACTTTGCCTTTGGCCTCACTTCCTTTCTGTGGACTGCAGAAAATCCTGCAGTAATTTCACTTCCATCTTGAGCCGCTTATTCTCATACTTATATTCCTGCAGCGTCTTTGCAGGCTTCCTGCCACGAAACTTCGGCGCACCCTTGGCGGCTTTTTTGCGTTGCCGCTTCAGCAGATTGTGAACCGGACGGTCTCCCTCCAAGCCAAGTTCCGCTTCAATTTCCCTGTGGCTCTTCCCTGATTCTAACATCTTTTCTATGGTCGGTAGTAGATCCTGCATATTGGTGTATCTTCGTTTGCTCATAATGAATCCCCCCTGATGTACTTATTATCCTACATCAGGGGGGATTTTGTCTATTGTCCTGTTTTACTGGTTCTGTTCAAAAACCGGGGGGTTCTTCCTATGCGGGCAAAGCCCTCTGTTCCTCGCGTAACGCGTAAACGTGTAATACGGTCTACCAGCTGCGCAGGGATTGTTACTTGCCGCACGCTTCTCTTTGTAGAATACCTTTCTTCGGTATTTCGGCGCAAACACTATGTGATATTTGCAATTCCACTTCGTATGAGATAAACTGTTTATGTCATTCAGGCTTATTCTGAATGCCCTCCTTTTGCTTTTTAAGTGCAGTTGGCAGACCGCACGCTTATTCTAAAGCAAAAGGAGTTTTTTTGTCTCCCTCATCGCCAAAGGCTCTTTTGAACCACGCGTCTAACGCGTGGTTTTCGGTATCCAAAAACCGCGGAGCTGGGCTATACCCGGCTTCCGCGGTTTTTATTGACAGGCGCGCACGATCACTCCGGCTTTCGCAGCACGAGCGTCAGCACGATGCCCAGCACGGAGCAGATTGCCGCCGTGACAAAGGAGAACGCATTGCCGACGGCCGTTAAAAACGGACAGAGCACCGACACAATGCCGCAGCCCGTCATCACGATGCCATAGTTGAGACCGGCGTTCTTCGATCCGAAATAATCGGCGGTGACGACCGGATATATCGCGCAGTAGCCGCCGTAGGCGAACGCGATGCAGACCACCAACGCGAGGAAGAGCGCTCCGCGGGCGTAGATCAGCCCGGCGATGGCGGCAATATTCACCACAAAGAGCACCACCAGCATGGGTTTACGCCCCAGTCGGTCGGAGATCCATGGCACCAGCAGCCGTCCGGCAACGTTCAGCAGCGCCGCAGCCATGACGCCGGCCACGGCCTGCGCTTCGCTCAGCCCGCGCTCCACACCCAGCGACTTCATCATCGGATTGATGAGGAAGTAGGCCGGTAGGGCGAACATATAGGCGAACGTAATGAGATAAAACTGCCGGGTGCGCATCATTTCCCCGGCGCTGTACTGCCGGGAGCTGACAGCCACATGGGTGGGGTGGTAGTCGGCCATATAACCCGCCGGAGGCGCAGTCACGAGCGAACCGCAGAGGCATCCGAGCACCAGATACAGCCCGGCGACCACCAGCATTGCCCCGGAAAAGCTCAGAGACTTGATGCAGCCGTTGCACAGCGGCGTCATGATAAGCCCCGACGCGCCGGCCGAGCAGATGGTGATGCCAGTGACGAGACCGCGGCGGTCCGGGAACCACTTCTGCACCAGTGCCACGAGCGCATTGTAGGCCGCGCCCGCGCCGAAGCCGCTGAGGATACCGTAAGTGACCGTCAGCAGGGCCGGATGCTCCACCGGGACGAACGCCGTCAAAACGAAGCCCAGACACATCAGAAGATTGCTGCCCAGCACCACCAGACGGGGGGCAACGTGCTGCTGCAGTTTGCCGCTGAGTACGCCGCCAAGCGTAAAGCTCAGCATGAAAAAGGCAAAGGGTCGGTTGGCGGCGGCATTCTCCAGACCGAAACGCAGCTTCGCTTCCGGCTGGAACACCGTCCAGATATAGGCACAGCCGTAGCAGAAATTGGTCACTGCTGCCATAGCTAGGACAAAATAACGATTTCTTTCTTTCATTGGGTCCTCTCTTTCGGGGAAAAACGCCGGTCCGTCCGGCGGTATTTCGGACGGACCGGTTTCTCAGTGCAAATTGGGACAGGGGATCACTTTTCGAGGGTCTCTTCCTTGCGGATGCGGCGCGGCCCGATGATCAGCGTGGGCAGGATCACAAGCGGGATGCAGATGTATCCGATGAAGGAATAGCCCTTGTTCAGGATTGCCAGCAGGCCGAACTGCGCCACGCAGAAGCCCACGATCATGACGACCAGATTGCAGATGAAGCGGTTGGTGGTGATGTTCTTGATCCAGCGGGCGGTCAGGACCTCCGCACGGGCGGTCAGCGCGCTGGAGCAGGTGATGGCGGTAGTGACTAGCGCAAGGAACAGCGCCAGAGAATAGGCCGCCAGCAGGAAGGGAGAGTTGAACTTTGTAGTAAGGATCTCGAAGACCGGCAGATTGCTGCCAATGCAGTTGGGGTAGTAGCTCAGCAGCATGTAGGCGGTCAGGAGCATCATGGTGCCGTTGAGCAGGAAGCCGAAGATACCGGCCCAAATCACGCTCTTGCGGTCGGGAAGCTCTTCCGTGAGACTGTGGGTGGTCGCGAGGCACGCGCACTGGAACGAGGCGTAGAGAATGGCGGACCAGAGAGCCTTGCCGAAGCCGAAGCCGCCGGTCTCCCAGGTGGACACGACATGGTGGAAGTTCTCCGTGTTAACGGAAAGGCTCGCAACAGAGGTGATGGTGAGGCAGGCAATTAGCACGACGCTCAGCACGGTGCCGATACGCATCAGGAACTTGGTGCCGAACATGGTGAGGAGCACGATGAGGATCACGAACAGAGCCACGGCCACGATGTAAGGCACGGGCAGGAAGCCCATGATCAGGTTGCCGGCGCTCGAGCAGACGATGGCCAGCGCCATGATAACGTCCACTACGAACATGATCTCAAAGACCGTACTCCATATCTTCTGCTGAGGGCGGTAGAGCACGTCGCCGAAGCTGCGGTAGTTGTAGACCTTGTTGGACCGGCAGACCTCCCACTGGATCACTACGACCACCACCATGATGGCCAGAGCAATCAGGGGCATGAACAGCGCCCACGCGCCGTACTTGACGTAGTAGTTGGCCGCCAGCGTACCGGTGGCGAAGCCGCCGCCGCAATGACTGCCGAACCAGACGGAAGCAATACCGAATCCCGCCGCTTTGGAAGTGGTTTTCTTGTTCATAGAGCTCTCTCCTTTAGTTTTTTCTCTTTTCTCTTTTTTTCGTATATGGGGGCTGCCGTGCCGGACCGTTCCTTTTCCCGGTTCGGCGCGGTGCGGGGAAACGGTTTAGTCCGCGACTTCCTTATAAACGGTGATCGCCACGTCCGGGCAAACCGTATAGCAGAGACCGCAGGCGATGCAGGGGGAGCCTTCCTTGAACTCTACATAGTCGTATCCGTGCTGGTTAGTGAGCCCGGAGAGACCGAGACAGTCCTTGGGGCAGACCTCTATGCAGCGGAGGCAGCCCTTGCAGTAGTTCTTGTCAACAACAGCATGTGTCATGTGGTACACATCTCCTTGTTTTTTGATTTCGCGGCCGGTCAGGCCAGCTGATAGCCTCTGTCCAGCGCCTGCAGATTCATCTCCACCATCGCTGGTTTCTTGGCGAATTTCCTAGTGATGCTCTTCTTCAGATCGTCCAGACTCAGCGCCGCGCTGCCCTTGGCGTAAGCGCCCAGCATCACCATATTGGCACACTTGACCGAGCCGAGCTCAATGGCGATGTTGGTCGCGTCCACGCGGACGAGCTTCACATTCTCCAGCACCTTCTCCATCTCAGACGTCAACTCCACGAGCGAGGTGTTGATCACCACCACCTTGGCGGTGTCGAGGGTCTTCAAAAAGCGCTCCATCGAAGCCTGATTCATGATGATGGCGTCGGTGGGACGCACAAAGTATGGGCTGAGCACCGGCTCGTTGGAAACCGCCACTAGGCAGTTGCAGGTGCCGCCGCGCATCTCCGGGCCGTAGGAAGGCAGCCAGGAAGCCTGCATGTCGTTTTCAATGCAGGCGTCGGCAAAGATCTTTCCGATGGAAAGGATGCCCTGGCCGCCGAAGCCGGCGAACAGTATTTTTTCGAGAACTTTCATTCTGCGCCTCCTTAATACTCTTTTACTTCTTCTCCCCGCAGCGCCCGCAGACCGCCGTCCGCCAGACCCTCCATTTCAAATTCGCCGGGGAATACGAAACTTTCCGCGATGAATGCGGTCTCCCGCTGAAGGATGCCCACGATATAACCGCTGCGGGCGATGGCGCCGGTGATGCCGATGCCGTCCACCTGCCATTCGAGACCCGCGGCATACGCCGCGATCTCCCGGGCAATCATGTGCGCCATGCCGTCGAGCAGATCCTTGGCCAGCGCATCGCCGGACTCCATCCGCTCGGTGATCTTCAGCACATCGTTGGTGCCGAGATAGGAGACCAGACCGCTCTGCTTGGAGAAAAACTTTTTCCATGCGGCGGGGTTTTTGCTCTCGGGGCTTTTACTCATCCGCCTAGCAAGCTCCAGCACCGGCATCCGCCCGGCCCGTTCCGGAGAGAAGGGGCCGTCGCCGCCGGAGCCGAAGGTGTTGTCCACACAGCGTCCCTTTCGGTGGGCCGTGACGGAAATGCCGCTGCCCAGATGGACGGTAATGAGATTCAGCTCCTCCAGAGGACGTTCCAGCTTCTGGGCAATGTAGCGCGCCACGATCTTCTCGTTGAGCGCGTGGAACGCACTGATCCGCCGGATCGGCTCAAAGCCGGAATACCGGGAGCACTCGTCGAACTCGTCCACCAGCGGAGGATCGACCACAAAGCTGGGAATGCCCGCTCCGTCGGCGAAGCGCTTTGCCAGCTGGCATCCCAAGTTGGAGGGATGCTCCGAGTACTTTCCGCTGCGGCAGTCGGCAAGCATCGCCTCGTTGATGGAGAAGATGCCGCCGCCCATCGGGCGCAGTGCGCCGCCGCGGCCGACCACGGCATCCATGTCGGATACCGAAATGCCGTTTTCCCGCAGGGTGTCGGCGATCATATCGTAGCGGTACTCCAGCTGCCCCTGCACATCCCCCATCTTTTCGAGATCCTCGTTGGCGTGGGTGATGTTGGTGATGAAAACTTTTTTGTCCTCATCGAAAACGGCAATCCGGGTGGAAGTGGACCCGGGATTGATGCAAAGGATCTTCATTCCGCGTCCTCCCTTCCGTAGGTCTTCACCGGGGATGCAAAGCTCCCCAAACGCATGGCCTGCCGGCCCAGCCAGCGGTCCATATGAATGTCGTTCACGGCGATGATGGGCGCGATACGCTCCGCCTTCCGCCGGATGCCGTCCATCAGATACCGGCAGCGGACCGCCTTTCCGGCGATGATAATGCCGTCGACCTCGCCATGCAGCGCTAGGGCCGAGCTGCCGATCCACTTGGCGATCTGGTAGACCATGGCGTCCGCAACGGCGGCGCTCTCCGGCTCTCCGGTGCAGCGTTCGTCGACCGCTTCCGGCTCCGCGGTCCCCAGATACTGCAGCAGACCGCTGCGGCAGAGAAGCTGCTCCTGCAGCTCTTCATAGTTCATGGGGCCGGCGGCGAAATACTTCGCCAGCTGCGCGCACGGTACGTCACCGGAGGAAGTGAAGCCCATGGGACCCTCGGCTCCGATGCAGTCGTTGATGTCGAGACACCGGCCGCGCTGATAGGCTCCCACGCTGGTGAGATCGTCGATCCACGCGACGATGTAATTCCCGTCCTCCGGGCGGATATCGCCGAGCGCCGCTTCCATGGCGGCGAAGTGCTCGCTGCGGAAGCCGCGGCTGTACTTGTGGACCTCCGCGTGGCTGCGGATCCGATTCAGGGGCAGCAGCTCATCGACGGACATGGCTTCCGTAAAATAAGCGGGGATGCCCATGCGCTCCGCCGTCTCGGCGCAGCGCTCCATCACCCGGTTGGCAGGAGCGGGGCCGAAGCGGTTTTCCCGCGCGTCCGCCAGAGCGGCGGCGTCCAGAGCGTAGACCCCGGCTGAGAGCGGACGGAGAACGCCGCCCGGACAGAGAGCGAATTTTGCTCCCGCCGCCATTGCCGCGATCTCGGCACTGTGATCCTCTTCCAGCGGAAAGAGGGCTTCCCCGCGGACGGCGGCGCCGTCCTGCACGGCCGCGGCCAGCTTTCCGTTTTGAAGAGAAAGAATCAGGCTTTTTCCCATGCGGCGCTCCTTACCCGTTCTGATATTGGCTGACCAAGCTGGAGAGCACGATGGAGTAATACTTGGTATCGTGATCGTCTCCGCGGGAGGTCTGGATCAGGGGGACTTTGGCACCCATGGCGACACCGGCAACTCTCACGTCACCGCTGAGATACATGAGGCCCTTGACCAGAATGTTGCCGGCCTCCAGATCGGGTACCAACAGAATGTCCGCGTCGCCCTGAATGTTTCCCGGATATTTTTTGATCCGCGCGGCGTGCTCGTTGACGGCGATATCCATGGAGATGGGGCCGTCCACCGTACCGCCCATGCAGTCGATCTCACCGCTGCGAGCCATTTCGGCCAGCTTTCCGGCGTCCACGGTGCAGGGCATGCTGTCCTTGATATGCTCGTTGGCGCAAAGCACCGCGGCCTTGGGATGCTCGATGCCCATGGCGCGCGCCACGGAGAAGCAGCTCTTCAGGATGCTGGCCTTCTCTTCGAGCGTGGGGGCGATGTTCACACCCACGTCGCCGAGGATCAGAAGCTTATCCACAGCGCGGCATTCGAGCACGACGAGTGCGCACATGCGGTCGGTGCCGCGGATGCCGGTGGCGCTGCTGAGCACCGCGCGCAGAAAGTCGCTCGTTTCCACAAGCCCCTTCATCAGCAGGTGCGCCTTGCCCTCGCGGATCAGCGCTACGGCGGCGGTCGCCGCTTCCTTGGGATCCTTCACGTCCGTGACCTGATAGTTTCCGAGGTCGATGCCGTTTTTCTCGCAGATGGGCTTCATAAGATCCAGATCGCCCACAAGATGCGCATCCAGAATGCCCTTCTGCCGGGCGTATTCAACGGCGAGGAGCGCTTCCTCGCTGTTGGCGGCTGCCAGAGCCACGGTCTGCTTGGGACGACTCAGCGCCAGCTGCTCCAATTCGTCCAGATTTTTGATTTTTTCGCTCATGGTTTCCTCCCGTCAGGCCAGCGTCACGTTTTTCAAAACGTCGGGGTTGGCAATGCCGGCGTAGTCGAGCGTGGGCTTCTTGCCGCTGAGCACGTCCACCACGTTCTGGGCAACAGCTGTGCGCAGTCGGATCAGTGCCTCCGCGGTGGCGGCGCCGATGTGTCCGGAGGTGATGACGTTGTCCATCCGGAAGATCTCTTCGTCGCCCCTGGGCGGCTCAAACTCCAGAACGTCCAGACCGGCGGCGGCAAGCTTGCCGCTCTTGAGCGCTTCCGTCAGCGCCAGCTGGTCGACGAGAGCGCCGCGGCCGGTGTTGATGAGGATCGCGCCGTCTTTCATTTCGGCGAGTTCCTTCTCGGCAATCATGTGGAAAGTGGACTCCATCAGCGGGACCTGCAGGAACACGGTGTCGGACATTTTCAGCAATTCGTCCTTTTCCACCGGCTCGATGCCGTTGGCCGCGCAGAACTCACGGTTGATGTACGGGTCATACGCCACGATTTTTGCGCCGAAAGGCTTGAGATAACTCACAAGCTGTTTCTGGATGGAGCCGAGACCGATCAGGCCGAGGGTCTTGGCGCTGACGCTGCGGGCGCCGGCCACAGATTTGGCCGCATTGACCCAATGACCGCCCTTGACGGTCTTGTCTGCGATGAGAAGACGGCGCTCGCAGGCGAGCATCAGCGTGAGAGCCAGCGTGGCGACCTCTTCCCGGCAATAGATGGGAACGTAGGTGACGACGATGCCCTTTTCCGTGGCGGCCTTGACGTCCACGTTGTCGAAGCCCTGACCGAACCGAGAGATGACCTTGCAGTTCTTCAGCCCCTCGATGGTGGCACGGTTGAACTTGCCGCTTACGGTGATGATGGCGTCGGCATCCGCCGCCACCGACAGGATCTCTTCCGTGGTGAATGCGCTGTGCTGCGTGATCTCACAGCCGAAGCCGTGGATGATGTCCTTCTCCACGTCCGTGATGGGCATAACGTCATCGACAAAAACGATCTTGAACTTGCTCATGCCTGCACCTCCGCGTCAATATCCTTAAATACCTTCAGTCCGTAGAACGGCTCTACCTCGCGCTCGATGCGGCGGTAGGCGTCGCAGGGGGCGAGACCCCACTGCACGGGGCAGGGGCTGATGACCTCGATGATGGAAAAGCCCTTGCGGTCGATCTGATTTTGAATGCCCTTCTTGATGGCTTTCTTGGTCGCCCGGATGTGGGCCGGGGTGTCGATGGTCACGCGCTCGGCATAGCAGACGCCGTCGAGCTGGGCGAGCATCTCGCACATGCGGATGGGCTTGCCGTGGTAGTCGGGGTCGCGGCCGCCGGGGCAGGTGACGGAGTTCTGGCCGATAAGGGTGGTGGGGGCCATCTGGCCGCCGGTCATGCCGTAAATGCCGTTGTTGACGAAGATGACCGTCAGATTCTCGCCGCGGGTCGCGGCGTGGATGATCTCCGCCGTGCCGATGGCGGCAAGGTCGCCGTCGCCCTGATAGCCGATAACAATCTTGTCCGGGCGGACGCGCTTGATGCCCGTGGCCACCGCGGGGGAACGGCCGTGCAGGGGAAAGGCGTAGTCGATGTTGAAAAAATCGTACATCATGCCGCCGCAGCCCACATAGCAGACGCCGATGGTATCGCCGGCGATCCCCATCTCCTCAATGGACTCCGCCAAAAGGCGGTTGGCGACGCCGTGGCCGCAGCCGGGGCAGTAGGTAAAATTCTTCTCGTTAAGCGTCGTAGGCCGTCCAAATACCTTCTTTTCCATTGAGCTCACTCCAATCCTTCTTGTTTTCCAGAATGTGTTTGACCTTGGGCTTGACAGAATCGGTGTTGACCATGCTGCCGCCCATACGTCCGTGGAAGTACACCGGCTTGGTCCCCTCTAGGAAGAGGCGGATATCGCTGCACATCATGCCGGCATTGCCCTCAAGGACCACCACGGCTTTGGCGTTCTTCACGGCGGCACGCAGCCCCTCCACATCGAACGGCCAGAGGGTGATGGGACGGAACAGACCAGCCTTGACGCCGTCCTGTCGAAGCTCCTCCACCATTTCACGCGCGATGCGGGAAACAAAGCCGAACGCCACGACCACGACGTCCGCATCCTCGGTATAGACGGACTCGGAGCGACGCTCCGCGGACTCGCAGGCGTGGTACTTTTCCTGCAGATGCAGATTGTGGTTTTCGAGATCCTCGGCGGAATTTTTGGGCTCGGCCTTGCGGGGCGCGCGGCCACGGTTGCCGGTAAGCGCATAGTCACGCTCCGGAATATCCGCCGGGTCGATGGGCTCCGGAAACTCCACAAGCTCCACCATCTGGCCGATGGTGCCGTCCGCTAGGATCATGGCGGGGTTACGGTACTTATCGGAAAGCTCAAAAGCGAGGCGGGTCAGATCCGCAGCCTCCTGTACGGAGTTGGGAGCCAGAACGATGGTGTGATAGTCACCGGTGCCGCCGCCCTTGACGGCCTGGTTGTAGTCGTTCTGGGTAGCAAGGATGTTGCCGAGACCGGGGCCGCCGCGCATCATGTCCACGATGACGGCAGGGATCTCCAAGTAGGCCAGGTGGGAGATGCCCTCCTGCTTCAGGCTCATCGCCGTGGAGGCGGAGGAGGTCATCGCGCGGAAGCCCGCGCAGGAGCTGCCGAACACCGCATTGATGGCGGTGATCTCGCTCTCCGTCTGGATGAACACACGCCCCTTTTCGCGCATGTTCTTGGCCATGTAGGCCGTCAGCTCGTTTTGCGGAGTGATCGGATAGCCGTAATACGCCATTACGCCGGAGCGGATGGCCGCTTCACCGATCGCCTCATTCCCCTTCATAAAAACCATGGTAGACAAACAAGCTTCCTCCTTTCAATTCTTTCTCTTTTTTCCACATATCTGAAGCCGCGGTGCGGCCGATAGTGCGCCAGCAAAGTGTATACTGTATACAATTATGCCGATAAAAAACCCGCCTCTGTCTGGCAACGCGAAAGGAGCGGTTGGGGTAGATTCGGCGGAAAGGCGGTCGAGACCGCAAAATAGAATACAGTATACAATTTAGCTCCGCAAAAAAGCGGACAACCGGTCCGCCTTTTCTGTTGGAGTTCAGAGGACTCTCTCATCCTCCATGGGTTCCAGCATGGTATCCATGATATATTCGATGTGGCGGCGGGCATAGGCCTCCGCACGGATATCGTCGTGAGCCTGGATGGCTTCCATAATGTTGCGGTGCTGCTGCAGACAGATCTCGTACATCTGCACGTCGCTGCTTCGGGATACATAGAGACGAGCCAGCCGGTCGCCCAGCGCGGAACTGACGCGCAGCATCCGGTTGTTGCCGGCGATCTCAAAAATCGTCCGGTGAAAGGCGATATCCGCCTGCATAAAGCGGAAATCCACCTCCTCGGCATGGCCTTCCACACAGGCCCATGCGGCATCCAGCGTCTCCTGCAGACGGCAGCAATCCTCCGGCGTCCCCCTCTGGGCCGCCAAACGGCTGGCTTCGCCCTCCAGCAGACGGCGAATCTGCAAAACCTCCATGGCATCCTGCCGGGAAAAGGAAGTGATCTCGAAACGGGAGTTGGGACTCAGACGCACAAATCCTTCCGCGTCCAGCGCGCGAAGCGCCTCCCGCACCGGGGTGCGGCTGACGCCCAGTCTCTCCGCGAGACTGGTCTCCGAGAGCTTTTCCCCGGCTTTTAGATCGCCGTGGAGGATCGCCCCCAGAATGGCGTCATAGACGCATGTGCTTTTCAGTTTAAAGTTTTCTTTTATATTCTGCATACGATTCTCTCTTTGTCGACAGTATACAACCGCCTTCAACGTTTGTCAATCGAATTTGTTTTATGCAACGAAAAGTTGCTGTAGGACTACAATACATCTTGGAGAAGAGCAAAAAAAGATATGAGAGATAGGGTCTCATGAGTTAAAGTTAAGTTGTCACACCAACTTTTTACCCATGAGACCGCTCCGTTGGCTTTCTCCTATCGAGTTCGCTGTCCAATATGTTTGACAACCTACATATTCACGCTTTTGTATCCGGCGCGGCAAGAGTTCCCTCGCGGCGATACTTGAGCGGGATACCGCAGCGTTTTCTTATTCCGTATAGGAAAACAACTCTTCCTCTGTGGTGTGAAAAACCTTGGCAATGTCCATGGCCAGCTTCAGCGAGGGGTTATACCGTCCCCGCTCGAGATTGACGATCGTTTCGCGCCGGACGCCGACCAAATCGGCGAGGTCCGACTGCTTGAGTCCCTGTGCTTCCCGGTATTCCCGGATCTTGGTTGTAAGCGCCATGCTCAAACTACCTTTTTGTCCATAACACAGAACAAGACCGTGCGGACGACCGCGAGCAGAACAGCATAAACGATCTTGTCCGCGAGCAGTTCCCGCAGCGATACTTTTTTCGTTTTCATACAATGCCCCCGTCAACCGTGATGTGCGAAAATTATCACATTTATCACAGGAGCAACCGTTCCGGCACAAAGCGCTATCCTTCCTCGCCCGTTGTCCTGTCCAGTACAAAGCCGCACTTTTCCGGTACGCGCTGCGGGACTTTGTTCTCCGGCTCGGTCTCGGCATCTACGAACACAATATCCTTCTGCTGAAATGCCCATTGTGTCATGGCCTGCACCGCTTCGGTGGTATAACCCTAAAACGGGGCACGACATTTCGTCATATCCCGTTTTGTCCGGTTTTTCCGGTTTTAAAAGATCTTTGAGAGCAGCACCGCCGCCGCGACGACCGCGGCGAGAGCTACGGCATAGAGCGTACCGGTCACAAGCGGCTTTTTCGGGTGCGATATGCGTCCGTACTCGTCGTTTTCCGGCGGCACGGGGCTCGGCAGCGACAGCTCGCTCCCGAGCCGCGCCACGGCCTCCTCCTCGGAAAGCCCCTGCTCTTTCAGAGCCGTGAGCTTTTTCTGGTATTCCACGATCTTATCCAGCTTTTCCTCCGCAGAAAGCTGGTTGAAGCGTTTTTCCAGTTGGGCGAAAAATTCCGCTCCGGTCGCCATAGGTCGTTCCTCCTTGTTGTTTTCCGGTCACAGAAGCTCCCGGTAGTACAGTCCGCCGGTGCGCTCCCGCTCCGGCTTTCTTCCCGCGCGGTAGTCCGCCGCGACGGCGGCGCACTCCGCCGCCGATTCGCGCGTGAACCACAAAATAAGATGATCCAGCCCGCGCAGATCCCTGTCCGCAATGTGCAGCGGCACGCTGTTCAAAAGCGTCGAATACTTTTTCTCCCCGCACTCGACCGGGAATTTGACGCCGCGCCGGTCGGTGAGCTCGCCTCTCGCGCGGCACGCCGCGCAGCCGATCTGCGCGCGGAGCGGGCAGTTCCGGAAATGCATGAGCGGCAGACGCCCGTAGACGATCGCGCCGATGGGGATTCTACCCCCGAGCGATTTGATGCTGCGCATCGAAAGCTCAAACGAAGCGGTGACGCTCGCAAGCCCCTCTTCCTCATAGTGGCGCAGCGCCTCGGTGTTGAGGATGTTGAGCCCCGCGCCGCCGTGCAGCGCGAGTCCCCGGCGGCGTGTAAGCGGAATGGCGTAGATGTTGTCGCCGTACACCTCGCGCAGCCCGGCCTCTTTCAGCGCCGCGAGACGCGCTTCCAGCGCTTCCTCGTCCGCAGGCCAGAGGATCGCCGGGAGGACGCCGATGAGCCGTTCGCCGAACGTTTCCATGATCTCCGGCGTGAGGCGCTCCACAGGGAGAAGGATCTTGTCAAAGCTCTCCCCCGGAGGGATCTGCAGCGGGTCGGCAAAGCGCGCCCACAGCACGCCGGTGCGGCCGCGGTCGCGTTTTTCCGGCCGCGCCGGCACGGGCGCATCGGAGCGCGGCCACGGCTTTGCCGCGCCGCGCACGTCCAGCAGCCCGGAGAGCGCCTCGCGCCGCAGCGCGTTGAGCGCGCTCGCCGGGAGCATGTATCCGGGCGCGATGTCGGCGGTGAAATCCGTAACACAAAACGGCGTGCCGCCGGTCTTGACAAGATTCTTTTCAGCGCCCGCCGTGTCCAGCGGGCGGTTGAGCGCCTTTTCGGGCGCAGCGCCCGTGACGGTGCAGGTATGCTCTCCGTCCGTAACGGCAAGCGTACTGCCTGTATCGCTCATCGTGAACGCCATCGAAACGCCGACGCGCGGCGTCTCCTTTTCATAGAGCGCGGCAAGCGATTTGAGCACCCTGTCGGCGCTTTGCACGTCGTCCTTTGTGCGGCAGCCGAACATGGACTTGTCGCGTTTGCCCATGAGATACCCGTCCGTAAAGCCGCTGCGGGAGAATACGGCGCGGAGCGTATCCGCGTCGTAGCGCTCCCCCGCGAGCGCCGCGCGGCAGGCCGTTACGACCGCGGCAACGTACTCCGGGCGCTTCATGCGCCCTTCGATTTTGAACGTTGTGATCCCGGCGTCCGCCATTTCGCGCGCGTGGCGCAGCAGAGACATATCCTTGAGCGAGAGCACATGGTCGCCCGCGCCGCAGCGCCAGTCGAGCCGGCACGGCTGCGCGCACAGGCCGCGGTTGCCGCTGCGTCCGCCGAGCATCGCCGAAAGATAGCACGCGCCCGAGACGCTCATGCAGTGCGCGCCGTGGACAAACGCTTCCGCGCCCGCCGTTGTGAGGCGGGAGGCGATCTTCTCCATTTCGGAGAGCGTCAGCTCGCGCGCAAGAACGATCGTCTCGCAGCCGAGATCCTGCAAATACAGCGCCCCGTCAAGGTTGTGCACGGCGGTCTGCGTGGAGGCGTGGCGCGGCAGCGTCGGGTACCGGTCGCGGAAAAGGCGCATAACGGCGGGATCCTGCAGTATTACGGCGTCCGCGCCGGAGCCGGCAATGGCGTCCGCTTCCTCGATGAGCGCGTCCGTCTCGCCGTCGGTCACGAGGGTGTTGACCGTGACGAATACCTTCGTTCCGCGCCCATGGCAGAATTTTACCGTTTCCGGCAGGGCGAGATCGTCAAAATTTTCGGCGTTACGCCGGGCGTTGAAGTTTTTCGCGCCGAGATACACGGCGTCCGCGCCGCAGCGAACTGCCGCCGTGACTGCGGCAAAGCCGCCCGCCGGGGCGAGGATGATCGGTTTTGTCATAGCAGTTTTTTCCTCCGTGCGCTTTTCCCGCCGGAACATGAGAAGAAAGCTCGCCGCAAGCCGCGCGCACGGTACGGTTGGATGAAGGCATGTCCCCTGCTCCACGGAGAGTTTTCTTTATCGATTATGCCACGTTCTTCCCCTTTTCGCAACAGAAAGAAGCGCTGCGCAGCGGAATAAATCCGGTGCGCAGCGCTTATATCATGCCGTGGGATCACTTCACGCCGAACATCAGCTCGGCATAGGTCGGGAACGGCCAGCTCTTTGCGGGGACGAGCTTTTCCGCCGCATCGCACGGCGCGCGCAGCGCCGCCATCTTCGGCAGGACGCTGTCGCGGATGAACTCCGCGGAGCTCTGCACGTCGTCCATGGTGTGATAGACATCGAGCGCCGCATCCAGCTCTTCCGCCGCGGCATCGATCTTCTCCGCGAGCACGGAGAGCTTTTCGATCTGCCGCGCCTCGTAGCCGCCGACGGTCGCGCCGGTCGCGGCGCGGCGGGCGTTGACGCCGAGAGCGAGCGTATCGGCATACGCGGTCACGGCGGGCAGGATCTCACGGCGCGCCATATCGAGCATCGTTTTCGCTTCGATATGGACGGTCTTGCGGTAATTATCGAGATTGATCTCACAGCGGGACTTGAGCTCCGTTTCGGAATAGACCTTGTGGCGCGTGAGCATTTCCACATTCTTCGGCGCGGTGAGATACGGCAGCGCGTCCGGCGTCGTGCGCAGATTGAGAAGGCCGCGAACCTTTGTTGCCTCCTCGATCCAGGCGTCGTCGTAGCCGTTGCCGTTAAAGACGATGCGCTTGTGCGCGCGGATCGTGCGCTGGATGAGCGTGTGGAGCGCGCCTTCAAAGTCGTCCGCCTTTTCCAGCTCGTCGGCATACTGGCGCAGCGACTCCGCCACGGCGGTGTTGAGCATGACGTTGCAGCACGCGATGGAGTCGGACGAGCCGACCATGCGGAACTCAAAGCGGTTGCCGGTGAACGCGAACGGCGAGGTGCGGTTGCGGTCGGTCGTGTCGCGCACGAAGCGCGGCAGCACATGCGCGCCGAGTTTCATGACGATCTTTTCCGTTCCGGTGTAGGGCGCGTCGTTTTCGATCGCGTCAAGTACCGCTGCAAGCTCGTCGCCGAGGAAAATGGACACGACGGCCGGGGGCGCTTCGTTCGCGCCGAGACGGTGGTCGTTGCTCGCCGTAGCGACGGAGAGACGGAGCAGATCCTGATAATCGTCCACCGCCTGAATGACGGCGCACAAAAACAGCAGGAACCGCGCGTTCTGGTGCGGCGTGTCGCCGGGCTTGAGAAGGTTAACGCCCGTATCGGTGCAGAGAGACCAGTTGTTATGCTTGCCCGAGCCGTTCACTCCGTCGAACGGCTTCTCGTGCAGCAGGCACACAAGACCGTGACGCGCCGCGACCTTTTTCATGACCTCCATGGTGAGCTGGTTGTGGTCGGTGGCGATGCTCGCGCTGGTGAAGATGGGCGCAAGCTCGTGCTGCGCGGGGGCGACCTCGTTATGCTCGGTCTTGGCGAGCACGCCGAGCTTCCACAGCTCCTCGTTCAGATCAGCCATAAACTCCGCGACGCGCGGCTTGATCGCGCCGAAATAATGGTCGTCCATCTCCTGCCCCTTCGGCGGCATCGCGCCGAAGAGCGTGCGTCCACAGAACATCAGGTCCTTGCGCTTATCGAACATGGCGCGATCCACAAGGAAATACTCCTGTTCGGGGCCGACGAGCGGGCGCACGATCTTCACGTCGTCCATACCGAAAAGCTTCAGCACGCGCAGCGTCTGCTTGCTCAGCGCCTGCATGGAGCGCAAAAGCGGCGTTTTCTTGTCGAGCGCCTCGCCGCCGTAGGAGCAGAACGCCGTAGGGATGCAGAGCGTTTTGTCCTTGATAAAGGCATGGCTCGTCGGATCCCAGGCGGTGTAGCCGCGCGCCTCAAACGTGGCGCGCAGTCCCCCGGAGGGGAAGCTCGAAGCGTCCGGCTCGCCCCGGATGAGCTCCTTGCCGGAAAACTCCATGATGACGCCGCCGTCCGGCGAGGGGGTGATGAAGCTGTCGTGCTTCTCCGCGGTGCTGCCGGTGAGCGGCTGGAACCAGTGGGTAAAATGCGTCGCGCCCTTTTCGACCGCCCACTCCTTCATGGCGTCGGCCACGGCGTTGGCGACGGCGGTATCCAGCGAGCCGCCCTCATACATCGTCTTTTTCAGCGAAACATACACGTCATACGGCAGCTTCGCTTTCATCACGCGGTCGTCAAACACAAGACTCCCAAAATATTCCGGTACACTGCTCATGCATCTCACTCCTCTTTCGGAAAATTGAAACAGGGCGTCTCGGAGACGGTTCTCCAAGACGCCCTTGCCTTTGATGGGCGAAATTATATGCGCTCTGCACGGATTTGTCAATTCCCAATTTTCGATTTTTTTACGGTTTTTTCGTTGACGCGCTCTCTCCGCGGTGGTATAATTCTCCGCGTTAATGAGCAAAGGAGTTCATTTTGCGAGGGTGGTCTGCCCCCTCGTGAAATGAACTCCTTTCGTATTTTCCGGAAAGAAGGCGATTTTCATGAAGCGCGAGGGCGAGATCCGCATCCCCTCCGGATGCGCTGTTTCCGCCGTCATCTCCCGGGAGGGGCGGCGCATGACCGGCGAGGCGGTCATGAAGAGCATGGTACCGATGCACGACCGTTCCAACGGTCTCGGCGGCGGCTTTGCCGCCTACGGCATCTACCCCGACTACCGTGATTTTTACGCGTTCCACATCTTCTTTGACAACAACGCGGTGCGCCGCGAGTGCGAAGCGCAGCTCAGGGAGGGCTTCGAGCTTGTGCAGGCCGAGCAGATTCCCATCCACATTATTCCCGAGATCACCGACGTGCCGCTCATCTGGCGTTACTTTGTATCCCCGCTGCCGTCGGTGCTCCGCCGTCTCCAGCTCGACGAGAAGGAGTTCGTCGCCCGGACCGTCATGGACATCAACACAAAGCTCAAAGGCGCATACGTTTTCTCCAGCGGCAAGAACATGGGCGTATTCAAGGCCGTCGGCTATCCCGAGGATGTGGGACGGTTTTACCGGCTCGACGAGTATGAGGGCTACAGCTGGACGGCGCACGGCCGTTATCCGACGAACACCCCCGGCTGGTGGGGCGGCGCGCATCCGTTCGCGCTGCTCGACTACACGGTTGTCCATAACGGCGAAATTTCGTCTTACGACGCGAACCGCCGCTTCATCGAAATGTTCGGCTACAAATGCACGCTGCAAACGGATACCGAGGTCATCACCTACATTGCCGACTATCTGCTTCGCCGGCAGGGCCTCTCGCTCGAGGAGACCGCCAACGTCATCGCCGCGCCCTTCTGGAGCACGATCCGCGGCAAGGCCGTGTCCGAAGCCGACCGGCTCACCTATCTGCGCACGGTGTTTTCAAGCCTCCTTATCACGGGGCCGTTCTCCATCGTGCTCGGCTTTGACGGCGGGCTGATGGCGCTCAACGACCGGCTGAAGCTTCGCTCGATGGTCACGGCGGAGAAGGACGATCTTGTGTTCATCGCAAGCGAGGAGGCCGCCATCCGCGCCATGGAGCCGGACGCGCGCAACGTCTGGGCGCCGATGGGCGGCGAGCCGGTCATCGTGCGCGTAAAGGAGGGAAAATTCTGAAATGGCTATCGAATACATTTACCCGCCGTTTGAGGTCATCCGGCGCGACGAGCGATGCACGCGCTGCCGCATCTGCGAAAAGCAGTGCGCGAACGGCGTCCACACCTACGACGCCGAGCGTAAGATCATGCTCGCGGACGAGTCCAAATGCGTCAACTGCCAGCGGTGCGTTGCGCTCTGTCCGACGCGCGCGATCAAGATCGTAAAAACCGACTGCTGCCTGCGCGAGAACGAAAACTGGAAGGGCGACACGATCCGCGAGGTATACAAGCAGGCCGCCACGGGCGGCATTCTCCTCTCCTCCACCGGCAATCCGACGCCGCTGCCGGGCTACTGGGACCGGCTTCTCATCAACGCCTCGCAGGTCACGAACCCCTCGATCGATCCGCTGCGCGAGCCGATGGAGACGCGCGTCTTTCTCGGCAAGAAGCCGGACACGGTCCGCCGCCGGGCCGACGGCTCGCTTGACACGGCGCTCCCGCCGCAGCTGGAGCTCTCTGTTCCGATCCTCTTTTCCGCGATGAGCTACGGCTCAATCAGCTATAACGCGCACGCAGCGCTTGCCCGCGCCGCCGAGGAGCTTGGCATCTATTACAATACCGGCGAGGGCGGACTGCACCGTGATTTCTATAAGTACGGCGCAAACACGATCGTACAGGTGGCCTCCGGCCGCTTCGGCATCGAGGAGCGCTGTCTGAACGCGGGCGCCGCCATCGAGATCAAGATGGGGCAGGGCGCGAAGCCGGGCATCGGCGGGCATCTGCCCGGCGCGAAGATCGTCGGAGACGTTTCCATGACACGCATGATCCCCGAGGGCTCGGACGCCATCTCCCCCGCGCCGCACCACGATATCTATTCCATTGAAGATCTACGCCAGCTCGTCTATTCGCTCAAGGAAGCAACGCAGTATAAAAAGCCGGTCATTGTGAAGGTCGCGGCGGTGCATAACATCGCCGCCATCGCCAGCGGCATCGCCCGCAGCGGCGCGGACATCATCGCCGTCGACGGCTACCGCGGCGGTACGGGCGCCGCGCCCACGCGCATCCGCGATAACGTCGGCATCCCCATCGAGCTTGCACTCGCCGCCGTTGACCAGCGCCTGCGCGACGAGGGTATCCGCAGCAGCGTTTCTCTCATCGCAGGCGGCAGCATTCGCTCCTCCGCCGATGTCGTCAAGGCCGTCGCCCTCGGCGCGGACGCCTGCTATATCGGCACCGCGGCGCTGCTCGCGCTCGGCTGCCATCTTTGCCGCTCGTGCCATACGGGGCGGTGCAACTGGGGCATTGCCACACAGAACCCGGAGCTTGTCAAAAGGCTTGACCCCGTTGCGGGCGCCGAGCGGCTTGTAAATCTTGTTACGGCGTGGAAGCGCGAAATCAAGGAAATGATGGGCGGCATGGGCATCAACTCCATCGAGGCGCTGCGCGGCAACCGCGTGATGCTCCGCGGCATCGGTCTCACGGAGAAGGAGCTCGAAATCCTCGGCGTTGCCCACGCCGGAGAATGACTGTGGAAATTCAGTGAAAGGTATGATACTATGGATTATATAGAAGCAGGCTCTCTCTCCTTCTCCGAGCTGAATGAGACGATCCGCAGCGCCGGGACAAAATGCCGCGTCAGCGCCTGTCTCGGCCAGCGCTTCATCGCCGCAGGCATGTCCCGCAAGAGCATCGAAATCGACGGTATCCCCGGCAACGCGCTCGGCGCATACCTGAACGGCGCGGACATCACCGTGCACGGCAACGCGCAGGACGCCGTCGGCGACACGATGAGCGCCGGGCGGATCGTCGTCTGCGGCAACATCGGCGACGCCGCCGGATACGCCATGCGCGGCGGAGAGATCTTCGTGGAGGGCAACGCGGGCTACCGCGCCGGCATCCACATGAAGGAATACAAAGAACACAAGCCCGTCATCGTAATCGGCGGGCGTGCCGGGAGCTTTCTTCGGCGAGTATCAGGCCGGCGGGCTGATCGTCGTGCTCGCGCTGCACACGGACGGAAAACCCGTCACCGGCTATTTCCCCTGCACCGGTATGCACGGCGGGAAAATGGTTTTCCGCGGCGACGTGTCGCGCGTGCCGTTTCCGAGTCAGGTAACGGCGCATGCCGCCGCCGAGGCCGACAAAGCGGAGTTTGCGCCTTATGTGCGCGAGTACTGCCGCCTCTTCGGGCGCGACGCGGAGGCCATGCTCCGCGATCCCTATACCGTTGTCACGCCGGACAGCAAGAATCCCTATAAGCAAATGTATGTTTCCGATTGAGAAAGGCAGGAGCAGCATGAAGTATTCCGAATCCGAGATCCGGCAATATGTTGCGGAGGAGGATATCAAGTTCCTCCGCATGACGTTTTTTGATCTGGCCGGCAACCAGAAGAATATGTCCATTCTGCCGGACGCGCTTGACCGCGCGTTTTCCACCGGCATCGCGTTTGACGCCTCCGCCATCCCCGGCTTCGGCGATGAGCTGCACTCGGACCTCTTTTTGCAGCCGGACACCTCGACGCTTTGTCTGCTCCCGTGGCGGCCGGATCACGGGCGCGTGGCGCGCCTGTTCTGCCGCATCCTTCATTCGGACGGCACGCCCTTCGAAGGCGACAGCCGCGCTCTGCTGCAAAAGGCGGTGGATGACGCCGCGGCGATGGGCGTTTCGTTTGCGTTCGGCTCGGAGATGGAGTTCTACCTCTTCCGCCGCGACGAAAACGGCGAGCCGACCGCGATCCCTTACGACAGCGCCGGGTATATGGACATTGCGCCCGGGGATAAGGGCGAGAACGTCCGCCGTGAGATTTGCCTGACGCTCGAACAGATGGGTATCCGTCCGGAGTGTTCCCACCACGAGCAGGGGCCGGGGCAGAACGAGATCGATTTCCGCTATGCCGAGCCCGTCAAGGCCGCGGACGATGCGGTCACATTCCGCACGGTCGTAAATACCGTCGCCGTGCGCAACGGTCTCGCCGCTGACTTCTCCCCGAAGCCGCTGCGCAGCGAGCCGGGCAACGGCATGCACATCAATATCTCCGCCCGCAGCGAAAGCGGCGAGGATATCATGCCGCATGTAATCGCCGGTATCCTCTCGCATATTGCCGGCATGACCGCATTCCTCAACACCACGGCAGCCTCCTACCAGCGTTTCGGCAGCTACAAAGCGCCGCGGTACATCTCCTGGTCAAGCGAAAACCGCTCGCAGCTCATCCGCATCCCCGCCGCCGAGGGCGAGTACCGCCGCGCGGAGCTCCGTTCCCCCGACCCGATCTGCAACCCGTATATCGCGTATACGCTGCTCATCTACGCCGGTCTCGACGGCATCCGGCGCCGGGCAGAGCTTCCCGCGAGCGCGGATATCAATTTCTACACCGCGCCGGAGGATGTCCGCTCGCAGTATAAAACGCTCCCCGCGACGCTCGCCGACGCAAAGGCCGCGGCGAGGGCAAGCGAGTTCATCACCTCGTCCCTGCCGCGGACCGTGCTGGAGTATTATACAAAGTAAGCGCTGGTCGGAAAGAGCGCCGTCATACGTTTTCGGAGGAGGGAAGTGCATGGAGTATCTGCCGCGAACCTACAGCGTGCTGTCCGTGGCTGCCGCGGAAAAATTTCATACGTCCCTGCGTGAGCTTCTCCCCGCCGGACGGTACAGCCCCGTCCGCTGCGCGAACGACGCCTCCGAAGCCCGGCGGTGCATTCTCGAAAGCCGGTATGATATCATCGTCATCAGCGCGCCGCTGCGCGGCGAATTCGGCGCTCACCTTGCGCAGCATCTCGCCGAGCATTCCGCTGCGGGAATACTGCTTCTTATGAAGGCGGAGTACTATTCCGACGTATCCGCGCAGGTCACGCCCTGCGGCGTGCTGACGCTGCCGAAGCCGACGTCGCCGCAGATGATGCTGCAATGCATGGAGCTTCTCTGCGGCACGCGGGAGCGTCTGCGCCGCATGGAGCAGAAAAGCGCGTCCATGGAGGAGAAGATGGCGGAAATCCGCCTTGTGAACCGTGCCAAATGGACCCTCATCGAAAAGCAGGGCATGTCCGAGCAGGACGCCCACCGGTATATCGAAAAGCAGGCCATGGACCGGTGCGTACCGAAGCGCGTCATTGCCGAGGAGATCCTGCGCTAAGGGCGTTTTTGGGGGTCTCTGCCTCACCTGCAGAATGATTTAAAATAACAAAAAAGCCCGTAATCCTTGGATTACAGGCTTTTTTTGGTGGAGACGAATGGGCTCGAACCATCGACCTCATGCGTGTGAAGCATGCGCTCTAACCAGCTGAGCTACGCCTCCAAAATACTCTCTGCCGCAGGACAGAGAGTATGGTGACCCGTACGGGACTCGAACCCATGTTACCGCCGTGAAAGGGCGGTGTCTTAACCACTTGACCAACGGGCCATATTTATTCGGAAAGGGGACACATCGGAGGATGTGCCCCCTTCTGGTAGCGCTGACTGGATTCGAACCGGTGACACTTCGGGTATGAACCGAATGCTCTAGCCAACTGAGCTACAGCGCCATATAAAGCATGGGAATTATACAAAATTCCCGGTTGCTTGTCAAGAAGATTTGAGAGTCCGAGCGCCTTTTTCAGGCGCCCGGGTCTCTGGCAGGGGAAGAAGGCTTCGAACCCTCGGCCTACGGTTTTGGAGACCGCCGCTCTACCAGCTGAGCTATTCCCCTATGTACGCAGAATCTAACACTCCATCCAAAGCCCGGCGCAGCGGGTTTTGATGGAAAAGGAAAAAGGAACGAACAAAAATGGAGTTTTCGCAAAAGCGGAAACGAAATGACGTTCGTTTCTTTTGACGTGACGTGGTGGGCCTTCAGGGACTCGAACCCCGGACCGACCGGTTATGAGCCGGCTGCTCTAACCAACTGAGCTAAAGGCCCATGGCCCGAAACAAACTGCGGACCGCCACCTTTATGGCAGCGGCCCGGCCGTTGTGGCTCCTCCTGTCTGACTCGAACAGACGACACCGCGGTTAACAGCCGCGTGCTCTACCGACTGAGCTAAGGAGGAATATAGCGAGCCCGAGGGCTTGGTCTCGGGCTCATTGTGTTGGCGTTGACCTATTTTCCCGGCCCGTCTCCAGGCAAGTATCGTCGGCACAGGTGAGCTTAACTTCCGTGTTCGGAATGGGAACGGGTGGACCC
>SFFV01000011.1 GCA_004557735.1 Clostridiales bacterium | reverse complement strand
GCGCGGGCCTGCTCGTAAACGGCGGTGCAGGTGGCGCTCATCGGGATGGGCATCTTGACGCCGCGGGCAGCTTCCTGCGCGAGCGTCAGGTCCTTGTACTGCACGTCCATCGCGAAGCCCGGCTCGAACTTGTCGGGCATGATGAACTTCTTCATCTTGGCATCGACAACGTAGCTGTTGCCGGAGGAGGTGGAGATGACGTCGTACATGGTCTTGTTGTCCAGACCGAGCTTCGCGCCGAGCACGAGAGCTTCGGCAAGAGAGGCCATGTTCGCGCCGAGCAGCATGTTGTTGACGATCTTCATCGCGTCGCCCATGCCGGTGCCGCCGATGCGCATGATGCGCTTGCCGATGGCTTCGAGAACGGGCTTGGCCTTCTCAAAGGTCTCCTCGTCCGCGCCGCACATAATGGTCAGCGTGCCCTTCTGCGCGCCGATGGTGCCGCCGGAAACCGGGGCGTCCATGTACTTCACGCCGTGCTCGGCAGCGACCTTCGCCATCTTCTGGGTGGTGCCGGGGGCGACGGAGGACATATCAACGATGATGGTGCCGGGCTTGCAGTGGGCCAGAACGCCCTTGGGGCCGCACATAACGGCCTCGACGATCGCGCCGTTGGGGAGCATCGTGAAGCCGATGTCCATGTTGGCCGCGACTTCGAGGTTGTCCTTGCAGCCGATGGCGCCTTCGGCGACCTTCTGCTCGACGAGCGCGGGAACAAGGTCGCTCACATAGGTCTCAAAGCCTGCCTTGATAACGTTGCTGCACATATGGCCGCCCATGCGGCCCAGTCCGATAAAACCGACTTTCATTGGAATAGATCTCCTTTTTCAGTATTTGCAAGATGTTGTTGCCGAATTATGGCGCGTTTTGCCCGAAGGTGAGGCGCTCGCCCTGGATATCCGCGTATACACGGACGAGATTGCCGCATTTCCGCTGGCGCTCCGCCTCCTCGCACACCTGCGCGAGAGCGCGCTTTTTCTCCTCCGGGAGAAGCGGATCGACCGCCGTGACAATGCGGAGCGATGCAATGTCGCTCTCCGGCTCGATGTCGCCGGCGAGACAGGTGTGCACCCGCGCCGACTCGATGTACGAGCAGTTCGCAAGATGCGTGGCGCATGCGTCCGCCAGAGCGCACCGCCGCGAAAAGACCGTGACGCCTCCGGCGATGCCGCGCGTCAGGCTCCGGCCGCCGAGACCGCTCGTGCATACGCCGCCGATGCCGTCCTCCGCACGGATCACCACGACCTCCGTAACGCGGCCGTTGAGATCGGGCAGGATGCCCATGCGGATGGAGCGTCCCTCGCCGAGCCGCAGCGCCACGTCGCCGCCGTTGTTCACGGCCACGAGATCGGCGCCGCGGGCGAAGAGCCAGTCCGCCACCGCGTCCGCCACCGTTCCGGCGACGGCCGCCATGGGCGTGAGCGTCGGCTCCCCGGCCGCGAGGACCGATTCCGCCATGACGCGGGGCAGCCCGGTCAGATCGGAATAGTCCATGCCGTCCGGAAACTGCCGCAGAATGGGCAGCGCTCCGGCGATCTCGGAGAGCGCGTCGCGCAGAAACGGGAAAGCCGACGCCGCCAGGCCGCTGAGATCTTCGTCTCCGCGCCGGGCGGTCACCACCATGGACGCCGGGCCGTAATCAAAGTATACGCGCCCGTCATCCAGGATGCGGAAGGCTTCGTCCATCAGTGCTTCTGATACTCCGGGAAGTCCTCGACGTTTTTGATGTGGTTCATGTGGCCGCCGATCTTCTCGTAATCTTCCTTCGTCATGGTGTACTCCACGGGGGCGACGGTCGCCGGCGTGGGCACCCAGGTGAAGGCGTGGTTGACGACCTTTGCGGTATCCACGATGAAGTTGATGCCGCCGCCGGGGTAAACGTAAGCGGGAGCGCCGCCGATGGTCAGGTGCGCCTTGCCGGCGTGCACGGCCTCGGTGATGGCGATCGGGTGGTGGCAGACGCCGCCGCGGGCGGAGCCGCCGGTGCCGCCGCAGTACATAACGCTCGTGTTGGAGCCCTGGCAGTTGCTCTTGATGGCGTCGACGACGCGCTGCGCCTTCTCGCTCATCGGGATCTCCTTCACGTCGCCGTCGGCCTGAACCTCAAAGAGGGCGCCGACTTCGCCGGTGGTGTTGGTGACGAGAACGGTCATGCCGGCGTGGGCAATGCTCATGTCAACGCTCTTGATGGCGTCGCGCGGCGTCTGGAGAACGGTGCCTCCGATGCCGTCGCCGTGGCCGCCGAAGTAACGGCCGACGGTGCTCTTGGTGGCGTTGGGGACAACGCCGGACCAGGTCATGCCGACTTCCTTGCCGGCGAGATGCTCGCTGAAGAGGCCGGTGACGTGGTGGTCGATGACGATGCACTCGTCCACGCACTCCTTCATGACGTCGGCGAGCAGGCCGATGGTGGCGCTGCCGCAGCCGATGCGCATGGTGGTCTCCTGCGTGCCGTTGATGATGGGAGCGACGCCCTGCTGGCAGACGATCTTGATCATTTTGGGCTTGCCGGTCTCGTGGTCGGCGGTCTTGACGGTCAGCTCGACCTTCTCGCCGTTGGCAAGAGCGACAATGGTGCGGGCGGTGGCAAAGCCGCCGTCCTTCGCGGTCAGACGGTTCGCGCCGCCGACATAGATCATCTTGGAGCCGTATTCCTCGGTATGTACAAGGCCGACGGGCTTGCCTTCGCAGTAAACGGTGTCGCCCTCTTCGCCGATGTAGGTGTTGGTGTCGAGCTTGACGAGAACGCCGGAGTAGCTCAGCGGAGCCTCGGTAACGGTGGTGATGACGTCAACGCCGTCGCGCTTCTCGCAGACGATGTGCGGAGCCGGACGGATGCAGGGGTAGTTGGTGCCCGCGCCGACAGCGGTAATGACGGGCTTGGCAATTTTCGGATCGATCTCGATCTGGGGCTTGCCCTCCACGACGAGAGCGCGGTTGCGGACCAGACGGCCGCCTTCGTTGGTGTAGCGCTTGCAGGCGCCGGTGGAGCCGACGGGAACCTTGCACTGGATGGAGCAGGAATGGCACTGCACGATGCCTTCGGTCTTTTCCGCGCCGTCAATGGCTCCGAACGGGCAGACGCGGCGGCAGACGTTGCACTCCACGCACATATCCGTGATCTCGACGACCTTCTTGCCGTCCGTGCCCGGCTCGACGGTAATGGCGCCGATGGGGCAGTTTTTCGCGCAGATCTGGCACTTCCTGCATTTTTCCTGATTGATTTTCAGCATGTCACGCTCTCCTTTTAATAATGTATACCTATTCCATGCGCCGGATAATCTCTCACATATATTATTATCGCAAACCCCTATTTTTTTCAAATACATTATTTGTATCAAATTTGCGCTATTCATATGCAAATCGTAGCGAAGGGTCTAATATTTGCTGAAAACCGCTTCTTTAATTTGTGCAGATTGAACATTTCAAAAAACCGTTTTGACAACTCTTGCAATCTGTCGTCTTTTTTCGCATAATACTTATACATTTTGTATGCCGTAGAGCCGGCGTTTTGCCCGGGAAGGAGCGGAAAATGGATACTGGGATGGATAAGCGCGCCGTTTCGTGCGTGCTTCTGGCTGCGGGAGCGGGCTTGCGCTTCGGCGGCGGGAAGCTGCTCGCGGAATTTGACGGCGAACGCCTTTTCGAGCGCGCAATGAACGTTCTGCCGGAAGATCTTTTCGCGCGCGTCGCGGTCGTGTCCGGCTGTGAAGAGATCCTCGCCGAGAGTGGACGGCGCGGCTTTCTCGCCGTGCGCAACAGCGCGCCGGAGAAAGGCGTTTCCCTCTCCGTCCGGCTCGGACTTGAAGCCGCAAAGCCTTGCGGCGCTGTGCTTTTTCTTGTTTGCGATCAGCCGCTTCTCCGGCAGGCGAGCGTGCGCCGCATCCTCGAAGCGGGCGCGGCGCACCCCGAAAAGATCGTCGCGCCGGAGGGCGCGGACGGCCGGCTCGGCAACCCCTGCCTGTTCCCGGCGGCGTTTTTCCCGGAGCTTGCTGCCCTTGAGGGAGACTGCGGCGGAAAGCGCGTCATCCGCGCGCATCCGGAGGCGCTTTTCACCGTTCCGCTGCCGGAGGAGGAGCTCTTCGACGCCGACACGAAAGAGGAGCTGCGGCGGCTGAAAGAAACATAGTTTTCTTAAATATAAGCTATATCAAAGCCGCCGGTACGACATGTCGTACCGGCGGCTCGGTCTTTTTTTAAGCAGCCAGATCTTCCGTGTAATACGTAATGGAGGAAATGCCGGTGTAGACCGTGTTGTTTGCGATCTTCGGCTCGGCGATCTCCCACTGGTTGCCCTTCACGTTCGTGTGGAGGGAGTACATACCCTCCGCCGAGGAGGAGATGTCCACGCGGATGTAATCACCCGGATTGAGCTGGCAGACGACGGAGCCCGTCTCGAAGTGCAGTGTCACCTTCTCGCCGGGGGTATAGTCACCGAGCTGATAGCTCAGCGACGTGATGTCCTCGCGGAGGTTATACGCTACGCCGTTTTTCACAACGTCGATGCGCACGATGAAGCTCGTATCCTCGCAATCGGAGGAAACCGCCACATCTGCAGTGAGAATGCCCTTGATGAAGGTCTTTTCTCCCATCGGCGCGGAGACGAAGCTGAGGATATCCTGCCGGGAATTCGGCTCGGCGTCAGCGCCGAGACCGCGGTAGCCGTTCGAGCCGTTGCCGCCGTTCTCATCGCTCGCGGTAAAGAGCGCCGGATTGGTCGGGTCATAGACATACGTCAGCGCTCCTTCGGCTTCGCCGTCGGTGCCGAGCGTGCTGCCGCCGTTGAGATAGAGTACGTTCTCGGTCGTGCCGTTCGTGATCGTCGTATCCTCGCTGTACCACCGCTCACCGTCCACGGGGTAATACGTCACCTTGCCAAGTTCGACTTTCGTCGGCTCCGTCCCCTCGCGCACGCTGTCAAAGAAATTGACGACATAATCGGCGTTGTAGGTCGGCGTCAGTGAATCGCCGATATTCAGCGGCCAATCCGCATAGCCGGTATAGGTGTGACCGAACTGGCTCACGACAAAGGCAGACTGCGCCTTCTGCTCATCGGAGAAGCCGTTCCAGAAATTCATGCTGTCTTCATAGAAAATATCGTAGAAGTTTTCAAAGAGCAGCACCGGCACATCGATCGAAGCGATTGCGTCATAGATATAGCTTCCCGCCGCTTCGGTGCGCCACCAGTCGCCGTCCTCCGGATGCGTCAGAATGCCCGTCCAGTAATCCTCCTGCTCGCCGTACAGCTCGACCGGCCAGTTGATATAGGGAAACGTATTGAAAAGCTCCATACCGCCGACCTTCTCCCATGCCTCGGCCGGGTTCACTCCAACGGGACGGTGGAAGCGTCCCTGCCAGAAGCCCATGAGACCGAGCTTCACAAAGCCGTTCTGGTACCATGCATCGTAGCGTGTGCTCACGGGGCACTGCATGGAGATCGCCTTGATATCGTCATGGGCTGCATACAGGCTCGCCATGGAGGTGAAGCCCATATAGCTCAGGCCGTTGCAGAAGATCTCCCCATCGTAAAAGTCCTGTCCGCGGATCCAGTCAAGCACCTCGAGCTTATCGTCCGTATCGTGGATATACGGAAGGAAGCTCTCATACGGGCTGTTGCCCGTTCCCCGCGTCTGCATCATAACAAACGTGTACCCTGCCTCGACAAACGCGGAGCTGTCCGACACGCACTTCTCGATGTACTCGGCGTTGAACTCCTCCGTTGCCGCCTGATAGCAGTTCTGGGTAATGACCGTCGGGAACTGTCCCTCTTTTTCCGGCTTGACGATCAGCAGGCAGATCTCTGCGCCGTCATTCATCGGAACAAATTCCGTGTAAGCATACCCGCCGGAGCATTCGATGTACTCTCTTTCCACCGTCTCTTCCGCCGGAGCTGCCGTGACCGCCGCTGTCGGCTCTGCCGTGGCAGCGGGTTCGCTTACGGTGCCGCAGGCGCACAGCGAGAGCAGCATCGCCGCACACAGCAGCGCGCTCAACCATTTTTTCATTGACCTCGTCCATCCTCTCTTTTCATTTTCTTGACACTTTTCCCAGAAAGTGGTTTAATATTTTCACTTTCTTTGTGTCATCTGTACCCATCGTAGCGCAGAAAACGGGCTAAAACAACCCGCAATACCGCTCCGTTTTCTCGAACAGGTCGACCACATTTATTTGGACATTTTCCCCGATTCCATCGGAAAAGGAGCCACGCATGAAAACCGGAGCAAAAGGAAAAATCTGCCAAGCCCTTCTGGAGCTGGCTGACGGAAAGTCCGCACAGGATGTCACCGTTTCGGAGCTTATTGCGAGAGCCGGTATCAACCGCTCTACGTTTTATTATCATTTTACCGGCACACACGAGGTGCTGGAATACATGATGGATGATTTCTGCGCGCAATACCTTTCCGCGCTGATGATACCGCGCGGTGAGGTTGCCAAGAGCATTTCGAAAAGCAGTCAGGATGCGCTGGAAAAGGGTGTTTGCGATTATATCCGCAAGGCCGGGCATGTTGTTCCCTTTTTTCTTCAGGAACCGCACTACCGGCTGTTTGCGAAACGCTTCAGAAAAGCCTTTCAGGACTACTGCCAAGCGCACACGATCGTTCAGGTGTTCCCCGACGGACACACTGAACAGCTCAAGCGCGGAGTGTTTTACGACTATTACGTACACATGAGCTGTTTGCGGCTTTTCGCCGTGCTCGAATGCTGGGCCGAGCGGAATTTCAGTGAGACGGAAGAAGATTTTGTCCACATTTTTGACACACTTCACAACACGTCGATATCGTTTCAGGGCTGAAGAACTATCGCCGGTCTCCCGCGTGGGAGACCGGCGATGGTATTCTGTTATGATCACACAATACCCTGATGCAGCATCGCGTCCGCGATCTTGAGAAAGCTCGCGATATTCGCGCCGACGACGAGATTTCCGGGCTGTCCGGCCTCGACGGAGGCGTCGTAAGCAGCCTTATAGATGCCGCGCATGATGTTGTGCAGGCGCTCGTCCACTTCCTCGAACGTCCAGCTCAGGCGCATGCTGTTCTGCGTCATTTCGAGCGCGGACGTCGAAACGCCGCCGGCGTTTGCCGCCTTGGCGGGGCTGACGGGGATGCCCGCCGCCTGCAGCATGGCGACCGCCTCGAGCGTGCAGGGCATATTCGCGCCCTCGGTGAGGATGATCGCGCCGCCGTCGATGATCTTCTTCGCCTCGGCCACGTCCACCTCGTTCTGCGTCGCGCACGGGAGCGCCACGTCGCACGGCACATCCCAGATGCTGCGGCAGCCCTCGTGATACGTCGCGCCCGGCACCTCGTCGGCGTAGACCTTGATGCGCGCGCGGCGGTTCTGCTTGATGTCCTTGATGAGATCGAGCTTGATGCCGTCGGGATCGTGGACATAGCCGTTGGAGTCGGACATGCACACGACCCTGCCGCCGAGCTGCATGGCCTTTTCCGCGGCATAGGTCGCAACGTTGCCGCTGCCGGATACGATGACGGTCTTTCCCTCAAAGGAGGTGTTGAGCTGGTGGCGGAGCACCTCGTCGGTGAAGTAGCAGATGCCGTAGCCGGTCGCCTCGGTGCGCACGAGCGAGCCGCCGTAGGAGAGGTGCTTGCCGGTGAGCGTCGCGGCGTCGAACTGGTTGGTGATGCGCTTCATCTGGCCGAACATATAGCCGATCTCGCGGCTACCGACGCCGATATCGCCGGCCGGGCCGTCGGTAAACTGGCCGATGTGGCGGTAAAGCTCGGTGATGAACGCCTGGCAGAAGCGCATGATCTCGTTCTCGCTCTTGCCGTGGGGGTCAAAGTCCGAGCCGCCCTTGCCGCCGCCGATGGGCAGCGTCGTGAGGCCGTTCTTGAGATTCATCTCAAAGCCGAGGAACTTCATGACCGATAGGTTGACCGACGGATGGAAGCGCAGTCCGCCCTTGTAGGGGCCGATGGCGGAGTTGTACTGTACGCGGTAGCCGCGGTTGACCTGCACCTTTCCGGCGTCGTCCACCCATGTGACGCGGAACGTGATGATCCGGTCAGGCTCGACGAAGCGCTCAAGAATGGCGTTCTGTTCCCACTCGGGGTGCTTATCTGCGATGCCTTCGAGACTTTCGAGAAATTCGCGGATGCACTGGTGGAACTCCGGAGCGTTGGGGTCGCGGGCGAGCACCTGATCGTATACCCGCCGGAGGTAGGCGTTTTTCAGCATAAATATGTTCTTCCTTTCGGTTTCTTGTTGCTTATTGCTTGCGGCAGAATACGACGAGCTGCTCGGCGGAGGTGACGCCGTTTGCTTCATACTCCTCGTTGAGCCACGCGGCCTCGGCCGCGAGGAACGCGTGCGCCGGATCGCTCTCGTACTTCTTCAGATTCTCCGGCACGGCGGCGATGCGCTCGCGCAGCTTGGCGACGACCTTGGGATCGTCGATGAGATCGCAGAGCGTTTTTTCCACGGTAAGTCCCGCGTTGCGCGCGAGCCAGAGAATTTCGCTCTTCGAGTAGGTCGGATGATGATATAAGCCGTCGATGGTGTGCATCGTGCAGTCGATGTCGTGGAGGATCCAGTGCGTGAGGCTCGCCTTGGGCTGGCCGTCGTTATACATCTCGCTGAGAATAATGAGACCGTCGGGCTTCACGACGCGCTTCATCTCCGCGAGCAGCGCCGCGAGATCGGGGATGTGGTGCAGGGAGTTGCCGATGGCGACAACATCGAACGTGTTATCCTCGAAATCCATTCTGCACGCGTCGCCGAGAACAAAGCTCACCGGCATGCCGGCGCATTTCTCCCGGCCCTTTTCAAACATCTTGTCGGAACGGTCGAGCGCGACGATCTCGCCGCACGCGCCGAAGCCGGCGTACATTTCCTTGGCGAACGCGCCGTCGCGCGTGGCGACGTCGAGCGCCTTCCCGATATGGAGCGGCGAAAGCTCCTGCCGCAGTTTATCCATGAGGGATCCCTCCTGTTACTCTGTTGACTATAATAAAAATGCCTTACTCGGCAATGCCTGCGCCCCGCGAGAGAGCCGGCGTTTTTCATTATACCGGCGCGCCGCCGAATTTGCAAGTATGAACTTGCTAAATTGCGTTTTTCAGCAGCTATTGCGTACTGCCCCGCCGTTCGGCAGCGGATATGTGCATCATTTCCCGCATTTTTTATAAATCCTCCCGCTTTTCCTGTTTTTTCAAAAAAGGCTTGCTTTTTTCGGAGGGGTGTGCTATATTATTTTTTGAAGAGAATAATTCGCCTCCGAGAATATCTTCATTGCTGCTTTTCTCCTGAAGCAAAAGACCGGAGCCGGCCGGGACCCCCTTCCGGCCTGCTCCGGTCTGCTTTTTCGCATTTTTTTCAGGAATTCCGCAAAGAAAACGTTAAAAATTGCGCATATGTCGAACGTTTTCCGCGGTTTGTCATCTTGACGCGGCGGGATGGCATCCGATACAATTTAAAATATAGTCAATAATATCGAAAAAGGAGAACGACGACAATGTGGATCACGACAGCCGCGCAGCTTGCGGAAAAGCTGCCCATGACAGCCGAAGAGCTTGCCGCCGTACAGGCGGTGGCAGACCGCTACCCCATGTGCATCACGCCCTATTATCTGGGGCTGATCGACCCGAACGATCCGGACGATCCGATCCGGAAAATGGCGGTGCCCGCGCCGATCGAGGAGGAGGAGGGCGGCTCGTTTGACACGAGCGGCGAGCAGTCCAACACGCGCGTCCCCGGCCTTCAGCACAAATACCTTCAGACCGCCATGGTGCTCACAACGAACCGGTGCGCCATGTACTGCCGCCATTGCTTTCGAAAGCGTCTCGTCGGCCTGACGGACGAGGAGATCGCGGCAAACTTCGGGCGTGTGACCGGGTATATCCGCGAGCACCGGGAGATCACGAACGTGCTTCTCTCCGGCGGCGATTCGTTTCTCAACAGCGACGAGACGATCGCCCGCTATCTCGACGCGCTCACGCCCATCGACCATCTGCGTTATATCCGCTTCGGCACGCGCACGCCCGTCACCTGGCCGGAGCGGATCGACGGGGCGCTCTGCGAAACGCTCGCGCGCTATACGTCAAAAAAGACCGTCTTTGTCGTAACGCAGTTCAACCACCCGCGGGAGATCACGCCGGAGGCCGCCGCCGCGGTCGCCGCGCTGCGCCGCGCCGGATGCATCGTGCGCAACCAGACCGTGCTGCTGCGCGGCGTGAACGACGATCCGGCGGTGCTCGGCGAGCTGCTCGCCTCGCTCACCGGTATCGGGTGCCTCCCGTATTACATTTTCCAATGCCGTCCCGTGACGGGCGTGAAAAACATGTTCCAGGTGCCGATGGAGCAGGGCATTGAAATTGTCGAGAACGCCAAGCGGCTCATAAGCGGCATGGACAAGGCCGTCAAATACTGTCTCTCCCACCCGGCGGGCAAGCTGGAGATCCTCACGAAAACCGGCGAGGGCGAGCTTCTTTTCCGGTTCCACGAGGCGAAGGATCCCGCCCGCTGCGGGCAGGTGTTCCGCCACAAAACGCTCCCCGACGGCTGCTGGCTGCCGGACGAGCTGACACTCGGCTGAGTTGCCGCAATATACCGAAAGCGCCGGAGGATGTTCCTCCGGCGCTCCTGCCTTCCGGCCCAGCATCCCGGCGCGCGGGACGGTATAACGATCGATACCCTGTCCTCGCCCGCGGGCGCAGACCCTGCGAGACGTCTTTGACAGTCTGAGGCAGCCGGGAGGAGCGGATGTCCGCCCGGCTGCCTTTATCCGCCGTTTTTATTTCGCCCTGTATTTTCCGCGCCCGGCGCCGGAGAGCCCCATTTCCGTGCCGTTCCAGATGCGGACAAAGTTTTCGCGGTGCTTGACGAGGATGGCGAACGTCGCCACACAGAGGATGACGAGCGGGATCCAGCCGCTGCGGATGGCGGTATAGATCGGGAACGAGACAACGCTCGCCACGGTGCCGACAACGATGTAGTCCGTCAGCACAGTGAGGACGACGACCGCCGCCAGAACGCACAGCGCAAACTTCCAGTTGATGGCGAGGATCATGCCGAGATACGAGGCAAAACCCTTGCCGCCCTTAAAGCGGAGATAGAACGGGAACATATGTCCCAGCACGCACGCCACGCCCGCAATGAAGCCGAGCAGCGGCACCGCCGGGAATATCCACCGGGAAAGCTCCACCGCGAGCACGGCCTTGCCGATATCATGGGCGGCGACGAGCACCCCCGCCTTCCAGCCCATAAGCGCGAAAGCGTTGGAAGCGCCGAGATTTTTCGACCCTCCGGCCCGGAGATCCACGCCCTTCCGCCGGGAGAGATACAGCGCCATGTTCGAGCAGCCGATGAGGTATGCGCCGAGAACGGTGACGATATAGGGAAGCATGTCGGCCCCCTTTCTGCGGAAAGCCCGCGGGGAAACTTGGTTTTGCCATCGAACGGAGTAATATCTGACTGTTTCTTTGTATTTTACGCGCACGCGGCGCGGGTGTCAAGCGTTCTCTTTTCGCCGGACAGCCCGCGCCGTGTGCGCGCAGCGCCATATCCCCCCGGCCGTGTTCAGATCACATGAAAATCGCTTTGCAGCGCCGGGATGCTGCCCTTGAATTCTTTAAAATAGTCGAGGATCAGATCCGCCATCTCCGTGCCGATCTCCCGCACGACGCGGCAGCCGACATAAAAGTCGTACCCGCCCGTGCCGCTGGCGCGGTAGCTGTTGAGGCAGATGGTAAAGACGTCGCCGTCGCGCACGTCCCGTCCGTTGACGCGCATCACCGCCACCCGCTCGCCTGCGGGCCGGGAGATATCGTACACATACGAAACGCCGGCATAGTAGTCGTAGTTATAGCGCTCCACCTTTGGGCGGAGGAAAGCGTCCGAAACGCAAAGCGCCCCGTCCTCGCCGCGGGAGAAATACTCCGCGCTGCGCTCGAGAGCCGAGCGCAAGACCCTCCCCGTGATCTCCAGCACCGCGAGCGTGTTCGTGTACGGGTATGCAATGAGAAGATCCCGGCGGCGCACGGTTTTGGGAAGCCCCGCGGCATCGTTCGCCAGACTCGTCGCGGAGAGCTGCGCCCCGCTCGCCCAGAGCTGCACCGCGTTGAACAGATCGGCGAGCGCACTGCCCTCCGACGCCATGCGCAGCGGTGTGTCCGGCGTGAGAGCGCGCGGCAGCGTGCCGATCACCTCGTCGAGCCAGTTCTGCGCGCCGCGCTCCATCTCGGAAAACTCTTCCGTCCACTCGCCGCGGCACGCGCCGTGCGCGGGGACGGTCTCGCTCCGGATGCGCTTTTCCTCCCCGGACAGCTCCGCTTCCACGCGGATGAACTCCTGTCCGCGGTCGGCCGGCTGCACGACGAACGTGCCGAAAAGCGTCTGCCCCGGCACGGACATGTGCTGGTGGCCGGTCAGCAGGATATCGAAATCCAGCTCCTGGCAGATGCGGTAGGCAACGTTTTCGTGCGTGGCGGAGAGGACGCGGCCCGTGGCGAGATCGCGCTCAAAGCCGCCGTGGTAGACGCATAGCGTGACGTCCGAGATCTCCCGGAGTTTGGAAAGCGCCCCGGCCGCCGCCGGGATCGGGTCGGAGATGCGGATGGAGGCGATATGCTCCGGCCGCTCCCAGATATTCACATAGTCGGTCACGATGCCGACGATGCCGACGCGCAGCCCGTTTTCGAGCGTGTGGACGCATGCCGGGTAGAGCGGCGCGCCGCCGTTTTTCGCGCTCACATTTTCGCACACGCACCGCGCGTTCAGATTTCCGAGGTATGAGTCGAGATAGTCCGTGCCGAAGTTGAAATCGTGGTTGCCGAGCGTTACATAATCGTAGCCGCAGCGGTTCATGATCTCGGCAAAGGCGCGGCCGTCGCCGATCGTATCGTGACAGAAGGCGCCCAGCGGCGAGCCCTGCAGCAGGTCGCCGCCGTCGATGACGAGCGTGTTGCCGTCCTTGGCAAAGCGGCTCGCGCATTTGAAAAGGCCGATATCCCGCTCGTCGCGGCTGCGGTAGTCCGTGGGGTAAATGTATCCGTGCAGGTCGGAAGTGAAGTAAACGGTCAGCTTCTTATCTGCCATAGCGTCTTATCCCCTTGCCAGCTTGGTGCGGATCTTTGCGGAGATCCACTCGATGATGAGCACGAGCACGATGAGTCCGAGCAGTATCGCGCCCACCTCGTTCCAGCGGTAGGAGCTCATCGCAAAGATGAGCGGCGCGCCGATGCCGCCCGCGCCGACGAGACCGAGGACCGTAGCGTCGCGCAGGTTCATGTCAAAGCGGTAGATGATCGTGGAGGAGAAGTCCGCGGTGAGCTGCGGCAATATGCCGTAGCGTATTTTCTGGAAGGTAGTGCATCCGGCGGCGTCGAGCGATTCGAGAATGCGCTTGTCGAGATCCTCGATGCTCTCGATAAACATTTTCGTCACCATGCCGATCGAGCAGAGCGACATCGTAAGGAGACCCGCGAACGGCCCGGGGCCGGTGACGCGGATGAACATAAGGCCGTAAACGAACGCCGGGATCGTGCGGATGGCGGCGATCGCGGTGCGTCCGATGAGCGCGACCGGCCGCGGCACCAGATTGCTCGCCGAAAGGAACGCCAGCGGCAGCGAAATGACGGCGCCGACGATCGTGCCGAGAAATGCGATACAGAAGGTTTCCAGCAGCAGATACGGCACGCCGTTCGTGCCGAGCGTGAAAAGGAGCTTCCCCGACGGGTGGAAAATGCCGGAGAGAATGTTCCCCGCCACGGCAAGGCCGTTGCCGGTGGGGTTGCTCACGCGGACCGCGCTGCCCGACCACGCGATCAGGCACGCGACGGCGAACGCCGTGAGAAGCTGCCGGATCCACGTTTTCGGCGCGGCCTCGTAGGCCTTGAGAATTTTCTTGTCCATAGCTCGTCCCCCCTCAGGTCAGGCGCCTGCGCAGCCAGTGGCTGAGCGCCTCGATGACGATGACGGTCACGAAAAGAACGATGAGGATCATGCCGAGACTGTCGTACTCGCGCCAGCCGATCTTCTCGTTCATAATGAGGCCGAGACCGCCCGCGCCCACATAGCCGAGGATGGACGCATAGCGCACGTTGCCCTCCAGACAGAAGAGGGAAACGGAAAGATACGTCGGCAGCACCTGCGGGAACACGGCGGTCGTGAACGCCTGCAGGCGCGTCGCGCCGAGCGCCTCCATGGCCTCGTACGGCCCCATATCGACCGTTTCGATGATCTCAAAGAGCTGCTTGCCGACATAGGCAAACGTGAAAACGGCGATGGCGCAGGTGCCGGCCATCGTGCCGAGGCCGAAAATATAGGTGGCGATCAGCGCGCAGACAAGCGTCGGCAGCGTGCGGACAAGACTCAGAAAGAGCCGCACGACGAATACGACGGCACGGTTCGTCACGATATTGCTCGCCGCGGCGACGGCGAACGGAACGGCCAGCACCGCGCCGAGGAACGAGCCGAGGAACGACATTTTGATCGTGTCCCACAGCGGCCCCCAGATTTTGGAGAGATAGGCGCTGTTCGGCGGGAACATGGCCTTGAGGATATCGAAAAACTTGCTGCCGCGCTTTGCGAGCACGGCGAAGTCAAACCCCGTCACGCGCACGGAGACCGCCGCGAGCGCCACGACGAGGAGAATGACGACCGGGGCGCGGCTGCGCTTCTCCTTTACGAGCGTTCCGTCGGAGAGCGTGTAGGTGCGGGGCTTGAACACGCGGTCGTAGAGGCTCATGCCGTCTCCTCCGTTTCGTCCTCGCCGTAGATCGCGCCGAGAACGTCCTTATCGACGTTGGCGGACGGCCCGTCGTAAACGATCCTGCCCGCGCGGATGCCGATGATGCGGTCGGCGTATTCCAGCGCCAGCTCGACGTGGTGGATGTTCAGCAAAATCGTGATGCCCAGATCCTTATTGATGCGCACGAAGTCCTGCATGACCTGTTTGGCGGTAACGGGATCGAGCGCCGCGACCGGCTCGTCGGCCAGAATGATCTTCGGGTCCTGCGTGAGCGTGCGCGCAAGCGCCACGCGCTGCTGCTGGCCGCCGGAAAGCTGGTCTGCGCGCATATACGCCTTATCGAGAATGCCGACCTTGTCGAGCGATTCGAGCGCCTTGATCTTGTCCGATCTCCGGAACGCGCCGAGCAGCACGCGCCAGAACGGCATATCCGGTACGCACGCGGCAAGGACGTTCTGGATGACGCTCGTGCGCGTTACAAGATTGAACGACTGGAACACCATGCCGATGCCGCGGCGGAAGCGCCGCAGGCTCTTGCCGGAGAGGGAGATCACATCCGTGCCGTTCACCGTCAGCGTGCCGGAGGTGATCCGGTGCATTCGGTTCACCGAGCGCAGCAGCGTGGATTTGCCCGCTCCGGAGCGGCCGATGATCGCGACGAACTCGCCGTCGGCGATCGTGAGGTCAACATCGTCCAAACCGACCGTGCCGTTGGGGTATACCTTGGAAACGTGGTCAAATACAATCATACGGACTCCTCTTTCTTTATATGGCGCGCGGGGAGGGCGGCACAGCGGAAGGTTTAATGCTGTACCGTCCTCCCCGCAGTTGGGAAAGTGTCTCAGTTGGCGGCGGTAAGCTCCTGAATGAGCTTCTGCGCGGCGCGTTCGTTGTCGTAGTCGGAGGACTGCGCGATCTGGTAGCCGTTGTGGCTGTAGATGGCGATGACCTGCTTGCCGGCGTCGGTGTTGCCGATGTTGATGAACGCCTGCTGCAGCGCGGCGATCAGATCGGCGTCCATGATGTCGGAATTCTTGCTCACGGAGATGGTGTCGTTGTAGATGGGCGCGGTGACGCCGATGACGCCGGTTTCCTCCCAGATGGAGCCTTCACGGCCGAATTCGCTGTTCCAGCGCTCGGCATAGTCGCGGCGGGCGTCGGCATAGGTCACGAGCACATCGACCTGGCCGGAGGCGAGACGGGCAAAAGCGCTGGCGTAGGAGTCGGACTGCACGGCGCTGGAGAGATCCGAGATGCCCTTGCCGTAGTGATCCTGCAGCCAGAGAGCGGGGTAAATGTAGCCCGCGGGAGAGGAGGTGCCCATAACGCTCCAGTTGGCGCCGTCGAGATCCTCCCAGGTGAGCTCTTCCCCGGCGTTGACCTTGTCCTGCAGAGCCTTGCCCTTTTCGGACGGGCCGGCGATGAACAGAGCGCGGTAGGAAACAGTCTGGCGGTCGGAGGCCTCGGTGGGCTGACCGTCGTTCCAGTCCTTCGCGTTGTCGGAATCCTTGCTCAGGCCGTCGCGGGTGGCGGTGAGAATGACCTCGGCGCCGTCGTCATAGAGAACGTAGGTGCCGCCGGGGATCAGGCCGACGTCGATCGTGCCGGCTTCAAGCCCCTCGCCGACCGCTTCATACGTCGTGCCGACGGTGATCTCCACCTCGCCGACTTCGTAGCCAAGCGCGGCGAGCTCGGTCTTGAGCATTTCCTTGAGAGGCTCGGTGACGGTGATGATCTCTTCCGGCTCGCGGGACGGGACAAAAGCGACCTTCAGCGTATCGATCTTCTTCGCAGCGGGTTCGGCGGTCCCGGTCTCTTCCGCGGTGGGAGCCTCGGCGGCGGCCGGGGTCTCGGCGGTGGTGCCGCAGCCGGCCAGAAGGCCGAGCGTCATGACGACCGCCAGCAGGAGCGCAAAAATCTTTTTCATCCTTTTTCCTCCGATAATACTCTTCTTTTTTTCCGGCGCATGCGCAGAAAGCGGGGTGCGCCGCTCTGTAAAACGAGTATAGCACACCCCGGGAAGGAAAAGTTTTCCGATTCAGTAAAAATGTTAGTTCTTTGCCTCCCGCTCGAAGTAATACGCCACCAGCTCTTCAAACGCCAGGATCACATGTCCGAAAAAAGGGTTCGGCAGGCTCCCGGCGAGCGTCTGCTTCGAGCCGTCCACCACGATCACAAGATCCGCGAGCCGCGCGAGCGCGGAATCGGCGCGTCTGGTGAAGGCCGCGATCCTGTGGCCGTTCTGCCGGGCGTGGCGCACGTCGTTGAGCACCGGCTCCGTCTCCCCGCTCTGGCTCACGGCGAACATGACGCTCGGAGCGGCCTCCTCGTCGGTGAGATTGTGCGCTGTGCAGAAGAGCATGTGGTCGTAAAAATGCACGTTATTATAGACCATGAAGCCGCAGATGGAGAGCCGCTGCGCGATGTATGCCCCGACGATGTTGGAAAACCCCTCGCCGGTCGTGAACATCTTCGCCTGCCGCGAGGTGTCGAGCAGCGCGCAGAAGCCGTTCACAAGCTCGTCCGAATAGTTGTCCACGAGCGTTCGGAGATTTTCCGCGCTGCGCTCGCCGCGGCGGTCCATCTGGCGGCTGAGATAGTAGTACAGCTCGCTGTAGCCGTCAAAGCCGAGGCGCTTGCACATTTTCACGATCGTCGCGGCGGAGAGAAAGTTTTCGTTCGCGATCTGCTGGATGCCGACGCGCTTTTCGCCGCGCTCGATGTGCGCGGCAATGCCCATGATCACGCGCTTCTCATCCTCGGACAGCAGATTGGTCAAAAGAAAATAGCTGCCGTTCATAAAAGTCCTTCCCCGTCATGTTGCTTTCTCATTCATCCTGCATTCCTGCATTATATACTATAACGAACAAAAAAGAAAGCTCCCGGCGCAGGCCGCAGCCGAAAAATCTGCCTCCCGGAAATTCCGGGAGGCAGATTTTTTGTGCGGGGCAGGGTCAGCCGCTGACCTTTTCGAAATCCGACGCCGGGTGCTTGCACAGCGGGCAGATAAAGTCCGCCGGCAGCTCCTCGCCTTCATAGTCATAGCCGCACACGGTGCAGCGCCAGACCGTCTTTTCGGCCTTCTTCTCCGGCTTTGGCTTGATGGACGACTGATAATAGGCGTAGGTCGCGGAAGGCTCCCGGGAGAGGACCTCCATATCCTCCACGGCGGCGATAAACATGGTGTGGGTCCCCAGATCAACGGTCTGCTCCACCGCGGCGCTGATGTAGGCGTTGGTTCCCTCCGTGATATAATACAGGCCGTTGGCGCTGCGTTCACAGGCGGAATAGTCCGCGAATTTGTCCGCCGTCCCGCCGGACTGGAAGCCAAAGTGCCGGAACAGGGAAAAATCCGCTTTTTCGCTCAGAATGGAAACGTTGAATTTTCCGGTATCACGGATCATATCATGGGTAAAGTTCTCCTTATTCACCGTGATGCTGATCCGGTTGGGGGCAGAGGTCACCTGTCCCGCGGTGTTGATGATGCAGCCGTTGTCCTTATCTCCCCGGCGGGCGGTCAGCACAAACAGGCCGTAACTCAGGTTGTACATTGCTTTCTTATCCATATTCTGCTCCTCCTTATCATGTCATGGCCGCGCCGTCTACCCGGAGGGTAACGCCGGTCACATAGCTTGCAAGATCACTGGACAGATACAGGTACGCGTTGGCGATGTCCAGAGGCTCGCCTACCCGGCCGAGAGGAATTCCGGCGGAAATCCGGTCCACAAGCTCCCGGGGCAAGGCCGCCACCATATCGGTTCTGGTGACGCCGGGAGCCACGGCGTTGACGCGGATGTTGTCCTTGGCCAGTTCTCTGGCAAGAGACCGGGTAAGGCCGTTCACCGCGTACTTGGAGGCGGGATAGCCGCAGCCGGAGGGCTGGCCGTACTCACCGACCATGGAACTGGCATTGACGATGACGCCGCCGCCCTGCTCCTTCATGATCCTGGCCGCGGCCTGAGTGCAGACAAACACAGCCTTCACATTCAGATCCATGATCTTGGAGAATTCCTCGATGGTGTAGTCATACAGACTGGTTCTGGAAGAAATGCCCGCATTGTTGGCCAGGATATCCAGGCTGCCAAACTTCTCCTTAACGGAAGCGAAGGCTGCCGCTACCTCCTCCGGAGAGCAAATGTCCGGCCAGATGCCCATAATCCGTCCCGCGTACTCCGGCAGCTTCCCCAAGGCTTTGTCCACCGTCTCCTGCCGGGAACCGGCGATGGCTACATTGGCGCCGTTTTCCAGAAACTTCTTTGCAATGGCGAAGCCGATACCTCTGGTTCCGCCGGTCACAACGGCTGTTTTTCCTGTTAGCATACGATTTCCCTCCTATTTCATATGGATTTACCGGGTGCTTCCTCCGACGGCTTTTCCTTCTCCCTGCATTCCGGGCACAGGTAGTATACCTTCAGATCGTAGAACAAAAAGTCCTGCCCGAGCCGGCTGCGCAGCGGCGCGGTCAAGTCCTCAAAGAAAACATCCAGTATCTTTCCACAGCGCTTACAAACCAGGTGATCGTGCTTCTGGAGAATATCGTACCGGTCCGGCATTCCCTCCGCGGAAACCTTCCGGACCAGACCGGATCCCCACATTTTATTGAGGTTGTTGTACACGGTCGCCAGGACCACCTTCGGATGGTCCGTTTTCAGCCTTTCAAAAATCTGGTGAACGGTCAGATGCTCGCGGGACATCCGCACGATATCGTAAATGGCTCTTTCGTATTTTGTCATGGCGGCATCCCTCCCATTCATTTTAGAATTATTCTAATTTTATTGTAATCACTCCAAAGGATTTGTCAAGGGGATGAAAACAAAAAGCAACCCGACCGCCGATGGCGATCGGGTTGTTTTGGCACGCCGTAAGGGATTCGAACCCCTGACCTTCTGGTCCGTAGCCAGACACTCTATCCAGCTGAGCTAACGGCGCATATCTGTGACGCTCATCTAAAATAGCACAGCCGGCAGGAAAAAGCAACCCCCTTTTTCGAAAAAACATAAATATTTTTTTCGTTTCGGCGGTCAGAAATTGCCTTCGGTCCTCAGCGGCACAGCGCGTCGGATACGTCGTCGATCACGTCGCCCATGCCCTTGAGCGCGCGGCTCACCATACGCTTGCCGTCGTTGCGCTTGGCCTTGGGCGCCATCATCATGCACAGCGCGCCGCCCGCCACCATGCCGATGCCGAGACCCGTCATAAATTTTCTTCCGTTCATCATGGAAATTACCTCCCGTACGTTTTTGTACGGGTAGTATGCCCGTTATTCGCGCACGCTACACACAAAACAATGCCATTCTTCTTCACAAAAATGCTTTTCGACGGTATAGCCCGCTTTTTGGAGCGCGTGCGCGATCTCATCCTGCCGTCCCTCGATGATCCCGGAAGTGACGAACGTGCCGCCGGGCGCGAGAAACTCTCTCGAGAGCGGCGCGAGCGGCAATATAACGTCTGCAACGATGTTCGCGAGCACGATATCAAACCCCGCGCCGAGTGCGGCGCGCATCCCCTTGTCCGAGAGGATGTCCCCGGCATACACACGGAACCGGTCGGCGCCGATGCCGTTGAGCGCGGCATTGTCCATCGCCACGTCCGGCGCTTTGGGGTCGATGTCGCAGCCGACGGCCTCGCGGCAGCCGAGTACCAGCGCGCCGATGGAGAGAATGCCGCTGCCGCAGCCGAGATCGAGCACGCGCTTGCCGCTCCCGGCAAGCGTTTCGACCGCTTCGAGACACATGCGCGTCGTGGCGTGGCTGCCGGTGCCGAAGATGAGGCCCGGGTCGAGCCGCAGCGCCACGCGCCCGTCGGCGGGCTGCTCCTCCCACGCGGGGACGACGACGAGCTTTTCCCCGACGGGCAGGGGCTTATAATACTGCTTCCAGTTGTTTTCCCAGTCCTCGTCGGCGATGACGCGCGTTTCGACGCTGTAGCCCGCCGCACGAACCGCGGCGAGCACGTTCTCGCCCTCAGCGCTGCACGAGAGCCAGAACTTCACGCGCGACACGCCGGAAAAGCTCTCCTCGAGCGCTTCGTCCACATAGTCCCAGCAGGCGCGGTTATTCTCCAGAAAATCGTGAAAATCCCGTTCGTTTTCTATGCTCATCCCGCCGACGCCGAGCTCGGCGAGCGCGTTGCACAGCTCCTCCGGGTCGTCCCCGCCGGGAACGGTGCATTCCAGCCATTGCATGGGCTTCGTCTCCTTTTTTTATGGATTGCCTGTCTGCCGAAAGTGTAGCGTTGATTTTCTCCCGTGTCAAGGAAATATTCCGGGTCCTTCCCTTGCAGTTTGGGCGGACATTTGTTAGAATAAAGTATTATTATTTGATTTCTTTTCAATGGAGATATAAGACCATATGAAATACGCAAACTGGAATGTGCCGGAGCGCGGCGCGGAAATCCCCCGTGCGCTGCTTGCCGCCGGCTGTACGCCGCTGCTCGCGGCGATTTTGCGCCTGCGGGGGCTGTCCGAGCCCGGCGCGGCGCTGGCGTTCCTCCGCGGCGGCGCGGAAACGCTCACAAACCCTCTGGAGCTCACCGGCATGGTGGATGCCGTGCAGCGTCTCACCCGCGCCGTGGCGACGGGTGAGCATGTCGCCGTATACGGCGATTACGACGTGGACGGCATCACCGCCGCGTGCCTGCTCACCGATTACCTGCGTTCCCGCGGCCTCAACTGCGAGCTGTACATCCCCGACCGCATCCGCGAGGGGTACGGGCTCAACAACGCCGCCATCGACTTTCTGGCGGAAAAGGGCGTCACGCTCATCGTGACGGTGGACTGCGGCGTGACAAATCTGGAAGAAACGGCCTACGCCGCGCAGCGCGGCGTGGACATGATCGTGACCGACCACCACGAGTGCCGCGAAGCGCTCCCGGAGGCGGAGGCGGTCGTCGATCCCAAGCAGCCGGACAGCAACGGCGTCGGCACGGCGCTCGCGGGCGTGGGCGTGGCGTTCAAGCTCGTGTGCGCCATGGACGGCGACGCTTCCAGAATGCTCGCACGCTACGGCGATCTTGTTGCGGTCGGCACGGTGGCGGACGTGATGCCGCTGCTCGGCGAAAACCGTTTTATCACGCGCTGCGGTCTGCGGAAGATCGCCGCGGGTGACTGCCGCCCGGGCTTTCTCGCGCTGGCGGAGGAGGCGGGCGTGCGCGACAAGCCCTTCACCGCTTCGACCGTGGGCTTCTCTCTCGCGCCGCGCATCAACGCCGCCGGCCGGCTCGGCGAGCCGGGTCTCGCGGTACGGCTGCTCGAAGAGACCGACCCGCGCCGCGCCCGCGCGCTGGCCGCGGAGCTGTGCGAGAAAAACCGCGAGCGGCAGGCGCTCGAAACCGAGATCTGGCGCGAGGCGGTCGAGCGGCTGCACGGCGAACGGCCGGACGCGCCGATCGTGCTCGCGGCGGAAAACTGGCACCCCGGCGTGATCGGCATCGTCGCCTCGCGCATGACGGACGCCTACAGCGTCCCCGCGGTGATGATCTGTCTGGACGGCGAAAGCGGCAAGGGCTCATGCCGCAGCACCGGCTCCTTCAATCTCTTCGAAGCGCTTTCGGCGTGCTCGGACTGTCTGGAGGGCTTCGGCGGTCACGCGATGGCGGCGGGCGTCACGGTCCACCGCGCCCGCGTGGACGAGCTGCGCGAGAGGCTTCGCGACTACTATCTCTCCCACCCCGACCGGACGCTCCCGGCGCTCGAGGCGGATCTTCTCGTCGATTCGCCGGAGCTTTTGACGATGGCGTGCGTTGAATCGCTCGACGAGCTTGAGCCGTGCGGCAACGGCAATCCGCGGCCGCTCCTGTATATGGAAGGCATGTCGCTCGACTCCGTGCAGCCCATCGGCGGCGGAAAGCACCTGCGGCTGAAGCTCTCGAAATTCGGGCAGACCTACGACGGCGTATTTTTCTCCCAGACCGCGCCCGCTCTCGGCGCGCGCGCCGGGCAGCGCTGCGACATCGTTTTTGTTCCGCAGATCAACGAATTTCACGGCCGCCGCAGCGTGCAGCTCGTGATCACCGATCTGCGCCGAAGCAAAGAAGGATAAAAAGGATCGATCTCTATCATGGCAGAAGAAATCATTGAACAGGGGTATCGGGAGCTTGCCGATACGATTCTTAATCACAACCCCGGCGTCGATCTCGGCCGGGTGCGGGCGGCGTTTGAGCTGGCCGATCGCGCCCACAGCGGACAGAAGCGCAAGGCCGGCACGCCGTATGTGACCCACTGCGTCGCCGCCGCGCAGATCTGCGCGGAAATGGGGCTTGACGAGGACAGCATCGTGGCGGCGCTGCTGCACGACTGCATTGAGGATACCGCCATCACCCACGAGGACATCGCCCGGCAGTTCGGCGCCGAGGTCGCCGATATCGTCGAGGGCGTCACAAAGCTCACCCGCGTGCAGTTCACGAGCCGCGAGGACGAGCAGATGGAAAACCTCCGCAAAATGCTCATGGCCATGGCGAAGGACATCCGCGTCATCCTCATCAAGATCGCCGACCGGCTGCACAACATGCGCACGATGGAATACATGGTCACGCAGAAGCAGCTGGAAAAGTCGCTCGAAACGATGGAGATCTATGCGCCCATCGCCCACCGCCTGGGATTGCAGAAGGTGAAGTGGGAGCTTGAGGACCTCTCGCTCAAATACCTCGACCCGGACGGTTACCGCGAGATCATCACCTATCTCGACAGCAAGGCGGACGTGCTCAACAAGTTCATGTCCGATGTGGAAAAGAAGATCACCGGCCGGCTCACGGAATACAGCATCCACGCGACCGTACAAAGCCGCATCAAACACACCTACAGCATTTACCGCAAGATGTACACGCAAAAGCGCGGTCTGGACGAGATCTTCGATCTCTGCGCGTTCCGGGTCATCGTGGATGATATCCCCGACTGCTACAACGTCCTCGGCCACATTCACGACATGTTCCGTCCCGTGCCGGGCCGGTTCAAGGACTACATCGCCACGCCCAAGCCCAACGGCTACCAGAGCGTGCATACGACCGTCCTCGGCGAGGAGGGCATCATGTTCGAGGTGCAGATCCGCACCTGGGAGATGCACCGCATCAGCGAATACGGCATCGCCGCACACTGGAAATACAAGTCCGGCGGCGCGGGCGTCCGCGCCGGGGACGAGGAGAAGTTTGCCTGGATCCGCCGCCTGCTCGAAGCGCAGCAGGACACCGACGCGCAGGACTTTGTCCATGATCTTAAAATGGATATGTTCAACGACGAGGTGTTCGTATTCACGCCGCAGGGCGACGTGGTGAACCTCCCCGCCGGCGCGTGCCCGATCGACTTTGCCTACGGCATCCATTCCGCCGTCGGCAACCGGATGATCGGCGCAAAGGTCAACGGGCGCATCGTGCCGTTTGACTATACGCTGCAAAACGGCGACATCGTCGATATCATCACGTCCAAATCCGCGCCGGGGCCGAGCCGCGACTGGATGACGCTCTGCAAGTCCAACGCCGCCCGCTCCAAGATCCGCCAGTGGCTCAAAAAGGAGCGCCGCGAGGAGAATATCGTCCGCGGCAAGGAAATGTTTGAAAGCGAGCTGCGCCGCGCGGGACTCACGACGGCGTATCTTGAGGACGATGAGCTGTTGCAGACGTGCATCCGAAAGCTCTCCGTCACAAGCCTCGACGATATGTATGCCGCCATCGGCTACGGCGGCATCACCTGCACGCGCGCGGTCAACCGCTTCAAGGACGAAATCGCCCGCGCCGCCCGCGCGCAGGCGCAAAACCAAAAAAGCGAGCTTGACCGGATCAACGAGGCCGTCGAGCGCCGCAGTGCCCAGCCGGCCAAATCGGTGCAGGGCGTTCTTGTCGAGGGCATGGACAACTGCCTCATCAAGTTTTCCCGCTGCTGCACGCCGGTGCCGGGCGATCCGATCATCGGATTCATCACGCGCGGGCAGGGCGTTTCCATCCACCGCGCCGACTGCCCGAACTATCTGAACAGCCTGTGCAAGCGCGAGCAGGAAGGCCGCTGGCTGAATGTTTCGTGGGCGGATAAGACGCTGGGGCTTTACTCCACCACGCTCCGCATTCTCGCGCGCGACCGCAACGGTCTTATTCTGGACATTGCCGCCGTGCTCAACGCGCTCAACGCCAAGGTGCGCTCGCTCAACGCCCGCTCTCTCCCCGAAGGAAATGCGCTTGTCTATGTCACCACCGAAGTCCCCGATCTCGCCTCGCTGCGGCTCATCATAGCGAGGATCCGCACGCTCGGCGGCGTGCGCGAGATCGACCGCGGCAACGGATAAACGGAGGAAGGATCTATGAAAGCCGTCGTAACGAGAGTCGACAGCGCCCGCGTGACGCGCGCCGGGACCGGCGAAGTGCTCGGCGGGATCGGCAGGGGGTTTCTCGTGCTGCTCGGCGTCCATGCCGACGACACCGAAAGGGAAGCCGCGAAGATCGCCGACCGCATCTGCGGGCTGCGGGTTTTTGACGATGAAAACGGAAAGATGAACATCCGCCCCGCCGACGCGGGCGCAGACATTCTGATCGTGAGCCAGTTCACGCTCTGGGCGGACTGCCGCTCGCGCCGTCCCGGCTTCACCGCCGCGGCGCGGCCGGAGACAGCCATCCCGCTCTACGAGCGCGTGATCGCGCTCTGCCGCGGCGCCGGATTCCATGTGGAGACCGGCGAGTTTGGCGCGGATATGCTCGTCGAATCCGTCAACAACGGACCCGTCACCATTCTGCTCGACACAAGGGAGCTGTGAAAATGAAACGCTGTCTTCTCGCTCTTCTCCTCGCTGTGCTGCTTCTTTCGGGCTGTTCCTCCTCCGTGCCGGAGCCTGCCGCATCCGAACCGGCGGCGATAGAACCGACGACCTCCCCCACGCTCTCTCCCACACCGGAGCCAACGCCCGAGCCGACCGCCGTGCCGGTGCTGCAGCCGGAAACGGTGCTGAGCGGTGCGACCGGCGGCGCGTCGCCCTACATTCTTTCCGGCAGCGACGATACCACGGTGCGCGTGTGCTGGACGGGAAGATACAGCCGCAGCGGCGACGTGCGCGTATTCTACGCCGCCGCCGGAGAGGATGACGCGCTCCCGAATGATCCCGGCACTGCCGGAGCTTCGGGGGTGTTCCTGCCGGAAGGGGCTTTTTCCGGCCAGCCCATGCTGTATACGGCGACGCTCTCCGTTGAGCCGGGGACGCGGTATGTCTACGGCATTTCCGAGGACGGTGCCGCGCCGGATACGGTCTATCACTTCCGCACGAATGAAGCCGACCATCTCTCCGCGGTCGCCGTTTCGGATACGCATCTGTACTGCAACGAATGGCATCCCGCGCTGCTCGAGGACACGCTTGAAGCGGCGCTCGGTTCCGTGACCGGAAGCGGCGGAGCGCTCGACATGGTGATCCATACCGGCGATATCATGGAGCAGCCGCGCTATTCGCTCGACGCGCTTCTCGACCATGTGCCGATGCTTCACAGCTTCGTCTTTACACCTGTCGCAGGAAACCACGATTCTCTCGACGCTGTTCGGGCACGCTTCCCGATGGAAGATGCAGACAGGCAGACCGGCGATTATTGGTTCGTGCGCGGCGGCGTGATGTTCGTCGGCATCGAGATTGGTCTCCGATACTACACATATCACGCGGACTATCTCCGCGAAGTGCTGGAAAACGCGCCGGAACACAATTGGACCGTAGTGCTGATCCACAATGCCATGCGCAGCAACGGCTCGCATGCGATCGACGGGCCGGTAATGAACTTCCGCTATTTCCTTGAACCGGTGATGGACGAATTCGATGTGGATCTCGTCATAGCCGGTCACGACCACGAATATAACCGTACCGTGCTGCTCGGCAGCGGCGCGCCGGAGCAGCCGGACGGAGACACCGGCGCCGCCGTTCTTTACAAAAAGCCGGGCGAGCGGATCTACATCACGCTCCCCTCGGGAACGGGGCTAAAATACTACGACAGCAGCATCCACGACGTCGATTTTGCTTTTGCCGCCGAGGGGCTCGAGCACGAGCCGGGCTATGTATTTTTTGACTTTTCACCGGAGGAGATCTCTCTGAGCGCGTACAGCGCCGCCACCGGTGAGGAGATCGACGCCGTGACGCTGCGCCGCGGCGCACCCATTACCGAGGAGGAATGAACCATGCTCATCAAAGCCATCGAAGTCGGATACCTGCAAACCAACTGCTATGTCGTCGCAGACGAGGCGACGCTCGACGCCGCCGTCATCGACCCCGGCGCGGATTCCAATCTCATTCTCGATTATGTCGAGCGCTGCCATTTCCATGTGCGCGCCATTCTGCTCACGCACGGCCATTTCGATCACTGCATGGGGCTGGAGGAGGTCTATGACGCGACCGGCGCGACGGTGTATATGTCCCACGCCGATCTCACGACCGACATCGGCAACGGGATGTTCGGCAACGGGGATTTTGCGCTTGACCCGCCGGACGGCACCGTGTTCGTCCGCGAGGGCGACGTGATCGAGGCAGGCTCGCTCACGTTCGACGTGCTGGAAACGCCCGGCCACACCCCCGGCGGCGTCACCTATCGCTGCGAGGACTGCCTCTTCACCGGCGATACGCTCTTCCGCATGTCCTGCGGCCGGTACGACTTCCCCGGCAGCAGCTCGCTCGATCTCGGCCACTCGCTCGAAAAGCTGCGCGATCTGCCCGGCGATTACGAGGTCTATCCCGGCCATGAGGGCAGCACCACGCTCGAATACGAGCGGCGGTTCAACCCCTATATGCTCGCTCCGTGGAATTTGTAAAGATGAAGCATTCCAAAACCCGCGTATGGCGGGTCATTGCGGTGCTCGTGCCGGCGATCGCCGCCGCAGCATGGTTTTTCTCCTCGTACAGCATTTTTTCCGGCCGGGTGATCCCCCGCCGGGCGGATGTGATCGATCTTCGCGGCAGCGCTGTCTCCGTGCAGAAGGCGGAGGCGCTCGCCGCAGCGCATCCCGGGCAAACCGTTCTCTGGGACGTGCCGCTCTCCGGCGGGAGCCGCCCCAGCGACGCCGAAGATCTGGAGATCACCGCGCTTTCGCTCTCGGACATTCCGCTTTTTTCCTGTTTTCCCGATCTGAAAAGCGTCGACGCGTCCGGCTGCGCGAACTACGAAGCCCTGCTCGCGCTGCGCGCCGCCTGTCCGACGCTTGAGCTGACCGCCTTTGTGTCCGTCGGCGGCAAGGCCGTGCCGATGGATGCGCAGCGCGCCGTGCTGCGCGCCGACACCTCGCTGGAAGAGCTTCTGGATAAACTGCCCTTTCTTCCCGAGCTTTACAGGGTATCCTTTGCGGGCGGCGCGGTATCCTATGAAACGCAGGACGCGCTCGCCGCGGCGTTCCCGGGTATCTTCTTCCGCTGGGACGTGGAGCTTCTCGGCCGAACCGCTTCCTCCGCGGCGAAGGAGCTCTCCTTTGCCGGTTCTTCGCTCAGCGAGCGGGACGTGCATACGCTCTGCGATAACCTTTTCCGTTTCCCGGCTCTCGAGCGCATCGACCTCACCGGCTGCGGCCTGACGCCGGAGCAGATCAAAGCCGTCCGCTCCGCGAGCGGCGCCGTTACCGTATACGAGCTGGAGCTTTTCGGCAAGACCGTTTCGACGGACGCTCTCGAGCTGGACTTCAGCGGCATACGCATGGGACTTTCCGGCGCAGCCGTCATTGAGGAAGCGCTCGGCGAGTTTCCGCTGCTGGAAAAGGTCGTGCTGTGCGACTGCGGCATATCCAACGAGGATATGGCCGCGCTCAACGACCGGCATGAGAATGTCCGGTTCGTCTGGCGCGTATACTTTTCCGAATTCTCCCTGCGCACGGACGACACGAACTTCATCGCCGCCCGCGTGCGCAACGATTTCCCGATCTACAGCAACGATCTCGAGGTTCTCAAATACTGCCCCGACCTGCAGGCGCTCGATCTCGGCCACAAGAACATTACGCATCTCAACTTTCTCCGCTACGTCCCCCATCTCAAGTATCTCATCATCGTCGAAAATGACGTGAACGACATCACGCCCATCGGCGAGCTGCAGGAGCTCACCTACCTTGAAATGTTCTGGACGAAGTGCGAGGATATCTCCCCGCTGCAAAACTGCAAGGCGCTCACCGACCTGAACATTTCCTATATCTACTGCCGCCCCGCCAAATGCCTTGAAACGCTTGTCAACATGCCGCAGCTCGAACGGCTGTGGTACTGCGGCAACAATCTCAATGCCGAACAGCTCGAAGAGCTGCAAACGGCGCTGCCGGACACCGAAATGTATCTCGCCGCGCACGGCGAGCCGACCGGCAGCACCTGGCGCGAGCATCCGCATTACTTTGAAATGCGCGACTTTTTCGGCATGTACTACATGCCGGGCGGCACGAACGGCGTGGACGAAAACGGCAACCAGATCATTGTCACCGGGTGAGAGAATGAAACGAAGCCTTGTACTGTTTTTTACCGCCGCCTCGCTTTGTATTCTTTGCGCGTGCGGCGCGAACGAAGCGGCCCCCGCCGCCGTCATAGTAAATGAGACGGCGACCCCCGCGCCGACGCCGCGCCCGACCGCGACGCCCGCGCCGGTCGAGCTTTACGGCGTCGCCGTCCGCTGGGACGACGAGGAGATCGACCTGCGCGGCATAAAGATCGAGGACGCCGGCGCGGAGCTATCCGAAGCGCTCCCCGCTCTGCCGCGCGTGCGCCGCGTCGATATGACCGGCTGCGGTCTCACCGACGAGGAAATGGGCGCGCTGCAGGAGGCGTTTCCGGATGTAACGTTCGTGTGGACGCTTTGCATCTATGTGTTCTTCGTCCCCTCCGACACGGACTATTTCATCACGAATCCCGACGCGGGCTTCAAGACGGGCGTCCATCAGCAGGGACCGCGCGGGCTGTACTATCTCCGCGATATCCGCTCGCTCGATCTCGGCCACTGTCATTTGAGCGAGGTGCCGTTCGTGGCGAACATGCCCCGCCTGCGGCATCTCATTCTGGCCGACAATCTTGTTTACGACATCTCGCCGGTCGAAAATCTCAAGGAGCTTGAGTGGCTCGAGCTGTTCAACACCGCCGTACAGGATCCGACGCCGCTGCTCGGCTGCACGGCGCTGCGCGATCTGAACGTATGCTACATCGGCACGCCGCCGGACGCGCTTTTTGAAACGCTCTCGCAGATGACGTGGCTGCGGCGGCTCTGGTGCACCGGAACGTACATGAGCGACGCGCAGATCGAATCTCTCCGGGAGGCGCTGCCGGACACCGAGGTCTGGTGCTCGCCCGGCGACGAATCCACCGGCGGCACCTGGCGCTACGACGAGGATTATTACGACATGCGCGACGCGTTCCACATGTACTACATGGACATCAAGGGCAACACCGTGGAGCGTATGACCGAGGACGAGCTTGCCGCCGTCCACAAAAAATACTGGGGTTATTGATTTCCGGAGGGCTCCCGATGCAGGAAAAGGAAAAAAACAAAGCGAAAACCGCCGCACGCGTGCTGGTCATCTGCGCCGCGGCGCTCATCGTGCTCGCCGCGGCGGCGGGATTCATTTTCTCGCGCCGGTATGTCCGGCTCGGGCAGCAGTTCATCCCGGTGAGCGCGGCGACGCTCGATCTGCGCGGCGCCGGTATCTCCGATCTGTCCGCGCTCGATCGCTGCACGGAGCTTACGGAGCTTGATGTGCGCGAAAACGATCTCTCCGCCGACGCGCTTGACGCGTTCCGCGCCGCGCACCCCGGCTGCCGCGTGCTGTATTCCGTATATCTCAACGGCGAGCCTTACGACAGCGCCGAGGAATCGGTCACGCTCGAGGACCTTCCGAACGACTGGGTCAACATCCGCCTTTTTGAAAATCTCCGCTCCCTCACCGTGAACCACTGCACCGCGCCCGGCGCGATGGAAACGCTCCGCGCGGAGCTTCCGAACTGCGAAATGCGTTACAGTCTCTGCATCGGCTCACAGTGGTTTGATTCCGCGGCCGCCGAGCTCACCGTTTCCGGCACCGCTCCGACCGCCGCGGAGCTGCTCACGCAGCTTTCGCATTTCCCCTCCGTGCGCACCGTCAACCTGCCGGACGCCTCGCTCACGGCCGATGAGCAGCGTTCGCTCGCTGCGGCCTACCCCGGCGTCAGCTTCTTCTGGAACGTGCAGATCGGCTCGCAGAGCGTATCGAATCTCACGGCGGAGCTTTCCCTCGCCGGCGAGGACGCCGCCGCGCTCGCGCAGCTCGCCGCCGCGCTCGATCTTCTGCCGCGGCTGCGCACGGTCGAGCTGACCGGCTGCACCGCGCCCGTCGCCGACCGGCTCGCGTTCATTGAGCAGCACCCGGACGTTTCCGCCGGGTGGACCGTCTCGGTCGAGGGGCAGGAGTTTGCGTGGAACACCGAGTTCATCGATCTGAACAACTATTCGATCGCTGACGTCGCCGCGCTCGAAGCCGCGTTTGCGGAGCTTCCGAAGCTTACGCAGGTCGATATGTGCGACACGAACCTCTCCTACGAGCAGCTCGATGCGCTCAACCGGAAATACGAGAACATCCGCGTCGTCTGGAAGGTCTACTTCGGCAACTATTATCTGCGCACCGACGCCGAATATTTCATCGCCGCGGCGTGGGGCGAAAACAAGGTCTATCTCACCGATGACGATATCGACTGCTGGAAATACTGCACCGATCTCCGGGGTCTGGACATCGGCCACATGAACATCACCGACCTGAGCTTTTTGCAGTACATGCCGCGCATGACGTATCTCATTATCGCCGAGTGTCCGATCACCGACATCTCCCCGCTCGCGCAGCTCAAGGAGCTGCGGTATCTCGAAATGTTCCAGACGAACGTCAGCGATATTTCACCGCTGCTCGAATGCACCGCGCTCAAGGCGCTCAATCTTGCGTATATGAATGTGAAGCAGGACAACGCCTGGAGCGTTCTGCCCAAGCTCACAAATCTCGATCTTCTCTGGTATCCGAGCGTGCCGCTCTCCTCGGCGCAGCGGCGGCAGCTTGCCGACGCGCTGCCGAACACGACGCTCTTCCTCTACGACGGCTGCGAGCCGTCCGGCGGCATCTGGCGCTACAACCCGTACTATTACGAAATGCGCGACTTTTTCCACATGTACTATATGCCCGGCGGCACGAACGGCGTGGATGAAAACGGCAACCAGATCATCATCGACGACTGGGGCGAGGAGTTCATTCTGGAAGACTGGGACGGCGGCCCGCGCTGGTGGGAAGAGCCGCAGTACGCTCACATGCACCCGCACATTTACGGTATCACGTGCTGACGCATTCAAACAAACCCCACTCCGTTGAGGGGTTTGTTTGAGGGGGCAGCGGCTCGCCGCAGCGCACTCGCTTACGCTCGCACGTTTGCGATCCGAGAAGTATTTTCTCCGACGAACATGTCGCCGGAGAAAATGGTTAAAACATTATTTGCGCCTGCGGGCGCAAACTCTGCGAGGCTTTTTCCTATAAATTTCAAAAAGGAACCGGTAAATTCAAACCGGTTCCTTTTTGTATTTCTCATAATATTTCGTTGTAAGCTGCCGGAAGAGCATCAGAAGTCCGCGTACGCATAGCTCGATCGCCATAGCGATCCACATGCCGCGCAGTCCCAGCCGCGGCACGAGCACGAGCGCAAGCCCCAGCCGCACGATCCAGATGCTGCATAGATTCATAATGCTCGGCACGAACGTATCGCCCGTTCCGCGCAGCGCGCCCGCCGCGACGATGGAAATGCCGTAGAGCGGCTCGGCGAGCAGCGCGATGCGAAGCACCTGCGTGGCAAGCGCGCGCACACTCTCGTCCGGCGTCAGCAGCCGGAATACCCACGGACAGATCAGCGCCATGATCCCCGCCGTCACCGCCATAAAGAGTCCGCCCATCGCGGTGCATATGTTCCCCTGCTGGCGGGCGAGCCTTGTTTCCCCCGCGCCGACGCTCCGACCGACGAGCGTTGCCGCCGCCGCGCCGAGACCGTACCCCGGCATATAGCAGAAGCCCTCCGCCGTGACCGCGAACGAGTTCGCCGCGACCGCCACCGCGCCGAGCGGCGCGATGATGCGCGTCTGCACGACCATCGCCGCGCAGAGGAACACCTCCTGCAATGCCACAGGGAACCCGATGCGGAACGCCTTTTTCAGTATCGCGCCGCGAACGGTGTCCTTCTCCTTCCGGCGCATGTGCAGATCCGAATTTCGCAGCAGGCACTGCGCCGCCATGAGAAGGCTTACCACGGCGCACGCGCTCGCCGTGCCGAGACCCGCGCCGAAAACGCCGCAGCGCGGGATGAAGAGCGCGTTGAAGAAAACGTCCAGCACGCACATTACCGCGTTCAGAACGCTTGGTGAGACCATATCTCCGGCGCTTTGCAGGAACGAGGCGCACAGCGAGTTGAGCTGCGAGAACGGCACCATGAGCGCAAACGTCAGGAAATACGCGCACGCGTCAGCGCGGATCGCCTCATCGCCGTGAAGCCAGCGCGGGAGCGGTTCGCTGATGAGCGCGGCGAGCGCGGCAAGGATCGCCGCGATCAGCATTCCGGTCACAAGGCCGTGCCGCACAACGGTGCGCGCGCCGCGGTCGTCCCCGCCGCCGATGCGGTGCGACGCCTGCACGGAAAAGCCCGCCGAAACGCCGCCGATGATGCCGCCGATCAGCCATATGCTCGTCGATACAAGACCGATGGACGCTGAGGCGTTCGCGCCGAGCGCGCCGACCATCGCGGAGTCGATGTACTGCATGGCGATCGTCGTTATTTGTGTAAGTATCGCCGGAAGGCTCAAACGCCAGACCTCGTGGGCCTGTGCCTTCAGCTCCGGTATCGTTTCTCTTTTCATATCATCATCCATTCCGCACCGTTTTTATTGACGGGGCGGTTTTTTCTGGTAAAATATAAGAATACTGATCTTTCGGGAGCGCTTCCAATGAAGAAACTGATAAAACGCTTCAAAAACATCAAGCCGCAGACGCTGCTTGCGCACGCTGTCGTAACGCTTCTGTATCCGTTCGCGCGCGCGGTCATGGCCTCGTCGCAGCGGCTGCTCATTTTCACCGACTGCATGACCATCGTTGCGGCGATCCTTCTCATTGCGGGCGTCATCTATTCGCTCTATCTCCACGGCGACTTTGACATCAGCAGCTATGTGATGCGCCGCGCGCGAAGCAACGCGCCGAAGCAGACGTTCGAGGCGTACAAGGCGAACCAAAAAGAAAGAAGAGAGGCGTCTTTCAACTATCCTCTCTTCCTTGGCGTCGTATATATGGCTGCGGCTCTTTTTATCGCCTATGTCATTTACTGATCGTTTCCACTTTCGATCCCGGCGAGCTTCTTCTCGTAGCCTTCCATCTCCTTGTCCGTAGCAAAGACGAAGTGGCCGGGGCGGATCTCGCGCAGCGAGCGCGGCGCGCCGGACTGGTCCAGCTTGGAGGGATCGTACACGATGGCGCGGCGGGTCCGCTCGACGACCGGGTCGGGCATCGGCACGGCGGAGAGCAGGGAGATGGTGTACGGATGCAGCGGGCACCGGAACAGCGTCTCGGAATCCGCGATCTCCACGATCTCGCCGAGATGGATGACGGCGATACGGTCGGCGATGAACCGGACGACCGAAAGGTCGTGCGCGATAAAGAGATATGTGAGGTTCTTCTCGGCCTTGAGCTTGTTCATAAGGTTAAGGACCTGCGCGCGGATGGAAACGTCCAGCGCGGAGATCGGCTCGTCCGCCACGATGAGCTTCGGGTCCATGATCATCGCGCGCGCGATGCCGACGCGCTGACGCTGTCCGCCGGAAAACTCGTGCGGATAGCGGGACTTGTGCTCGGGCAGCAGGCCGACGTCCTGGAGCGCGCGGTCGACCTTTGCAATGCGCTCCTCCTCATCCTTATAGAGGTGGAAGTTGTACAGGCCCTCGGAAATGCAGTACTCGATGGTGGCGCGCTCGTTGAGCGACGCCGCCGGGTCCTGAAAGATCATCTGGATGTTGCGGACGACGTTGCGGTCCTCCTCGCGGGAGATCTTGCCGGAGATGCGCTTGCCCTCAAAGAGGATCTCGCCGCTGCTGCACGGGTTGATGCGCATGATGGCGCGGCCGAGCGTCGTTTTGCCGGAGCCGGACTCGCCGACAAGGGCGAACGTCTCGCCCTTATAGATGTCAAAATTCGCGTCTTTTACGGCGACGAATTTTTTTTTGCCTCCGACGTCGAAGGAGATGTCCACATGCTTGATCGAGAGGATAACCTCTCTGTCGGCGGTATTATTCGACATGGAAGGCACCTCCCTTATCCGTCATCTTCCGGATTTTCTCGTGCAGATCCCGAATGGCCTCCGGCTTTTCCAGCTTCGGGGCGCGGGGATCGAGAAGCCACGTTTTGGCATAGTGGGTCTCGCTCACCGGGAAGAACGGCGGCTCCATTTCAAAGTCGATCTTGAGCGCGTGCTCGTTGCGCGGGGCGAAGGCATCGCCCTTGATCTGGTTGTACAGAGACGGCGGGGTACCGGTGATGTAGTAGAGCTCCTGCCCCTTCACGCCGAGCTGCGGCAGGCTGGAGAGCAGCGCCCAGGTGTACGGGTGACGCGGATCAAAGAATACTTCCTCCACGTTGCCGTACTCGATGATCTGCCCGCCGTACATCACGCCGACGCGGTCGGCGACGTTCGCAACAACGCCGAGGTCATGGGTGATGTAAATGGTGGTGAACCCGAGTTCCTTCTGCAGATCGCGGATGAGCGAGATGATCTGCGCCTGAATGGTAACGTCCAGCGCGGTCGTCGGCTCGTCGCAGATGAGGATTTTCGGATGGCAGGAGAGCGCGATGGCAATGACGATACGCTGACGCATGCCGCCGGAATACTGGAACGGGTACTCGTCGAAGCGGTTGGCGGCGTTCTGGATACCGACGCGCTCCATCAGCTCGATGGCCTGCTTTTTTGCGTCGCCGCGGGAAATGCCCTGGTGCTTTTCAATGACCTCGGTGATCTGCGAGCCGATCGTGCGGATCGGGTTCAGAGACGTCATCGGGTCCTGGAAAATCGTGGAGATCTTCGCGCCGCGGATGCCCTCCCAATCCCTGTCGGTCTTGAGCTTGGTGAGGTCCTTTCCCTCGAACATGACCGAGCCGTTGGTGATGGAGCCGTTAGATTCGAGCATACCGGTGAACGTCTTGGTGAAAACGCTCTTGCCGGAGCCGGATTCGCCGACGATGGCGAACGTTTCGCCCTCGTAAAGGTCGAGGGAGACGCCGCGGATGGCCGTGAGATAGTTGTCCCGGACGCGGAATTTTACTTCAATGTCCTTTGCGGACAGAACGATGTTTCTGTTATCTGCCATTACTCTGCCCCCTCACATATGCGTGCGCGGATCGGCAGCGTCGGCGAGCTTCTGTCCCACGATGTAGAGAGAGATGGAGATGAACGCCAGAACGCCGACCGGGATCCAGAACAGGTGCGGATAGCCGTTCATATAAGAGGTGTAGAGCGAGATGGACTGGCCGAGAGAGGCGTTGGTCGTGCCGAGACCGAGGCCCATGTAGGAGAGGAACACCTCGTAGGAAATGAGCGAGGGGATCTGCCGGGACACATACGTCATGATAACGGAGATCAGATACGGCAGAATGTTTTTCAGGATCATGGTCCACGTCCTTGTGCCGAGGCACTTGGAGGCCATGTTGTACTCGCGGTCACGGATGATCATGACCTGCGTGCGGATGAAGTACGCAACATAGATCCACTCGGTGCACGTCATCGTGATGATGAGCGAGCGCATGCCGGCGCCGAGAACGTAGGACAAAATCATGGCGAGCAGCAGGAACGGGACGTTGGAGATGATGTTGTATACCTCGATCATCCACTTGTCCATTTTCTTGGAGAAGCCCCACAGCGCGCCGACGGGGATGCCGACAAGCATGTTTATCGCGGTGCAGACAAAGGAAATGATGATGGAGTTTCTCGCGCCCGCCCATACGGCGTCAAAGACCTCGTTGCCGACGTGGTCGGTGCCGAAGATGTGCTCGGCGCTGGGCTTGAGGAATTTCAGCTCGGCGTTGTTGATGTTCGGCGTGTTGATGGGGCTGTAGCCGGACCGCGTCGGCTGGATGAGCGCAAACGCAACGACAACGATGAGCAGCACGGCGACGGCAACGGTAAACTTGTTCTTGAAGAACGTTTTCCAGACGGATTTCCAGTAGGAATACCGGGGCGCGGCGATATGCTCGGATTCCATCTCGTCGAAGGCGGCAAACGTAAAGAGGCTCTTATCGATGTTTTCTGTGTTCATCTTTACGACCTCCCTGCCTTCTCACTGAGCGAAATGCGCGGATCGACCTTGGTGAGAACAATGTCGCCCGCCAGCACGGACAGCACCGAGACCGTGGAGAAGATGAAGGCAAGAGCCACGACCATGATGTTGTTGTACTGCTTGATGGCGTTCGGCAGCATTTTGCCCATGCCGCCGACGGAGTAGATGGACTCGGTGATGATCGCGCCGGTGATGCAGGCCGCAAGGGACGCGGGAATGCCCTGCGCGATGGGGATGATCGCGTTTTTGAAGATGTGACCGCTGAAGATTTCGCGCTGGTTGAGGCCCTTCGCCTTGGCGAACTTAACGTAATCGGAGTTCATCTGGTCCACAACGTAGCGGCGCGTCCAGAGCATGAGGCTCGCGATGGAGGGCAGAGCGAGCGAGATGATCGGCAAAATCCACGAGCGGATATCCTCCGGGCCGTAGGTGGTGAACACCGACGGCAGATTGAAGAGCGTTGTGCCGAGATAGCGGAAAAGATAAATGTACGCCAGCGAAGGCACGGCGATGATGAAGATGATATACACCATGCCGAGCTTATCGGCAAACTTGTCCTTGTTGCGCGCCATCAGCACGCCGATGGGCAGGCCGAGCACATAGGCGAGGACCATGGCGAAAAGGCCCATGATAAACGATGTGCCGATCATGGACGGCTGGCCCTTCTGAGTCTCGTAGTTTGCGTAGTGGTCGGTAAATTTCTTCATGTCCATTCTGTCCAGAACGGACTTATATTTGAGCGAGCCGAAAATAATGCCCGACTCCGCCTCGTACCCGGTTTCAAAGGTAACGGGGCGTTTAACTTCCGTACCCTGCGACTGGAAAAGCACCTTGAGCACGTCCAGCCCCTGATAGGTAGGATAGGAGGTTCCGAAGTTCATGGTAATGATGTTCTGGTGGATGAAGGGGAAGCGGCTGTCGGTATACAGCAGATACTTGTGCGTAGTGCCGCTGCCGATGAGCGCCAGACCGCCGGTGGGCGTCGTGCCGAAGCGCAGGCTGCGCTCAAGATCGGGGTTTGTTTCATCCTGCACAGACCATGGCGTGTCGATCACGAACAGATGACCGAGCCAGCTCGCCATGCGCTTGATGACAGGGATATCCTTATAGGCATAATACCGCCCGCTTTTAAGGTAGTTGGCGATGGTGTAGCCCTGCGAGGAATAATACTCCACAAAGTCCCGGCTCTCCGGGGAGTCCGGTTCGATGGCAGCGATCATTTCGGGGCTGCCGGCTTCGTAGAGCGTGAGGCAATAGTCATTGATGCGGACATAGTCCAGATAGCCGAGTTTTTCCCAGGTCGTGTAAACGTATTCGGTTTTGTCGTCGGATTTGCCGCCGAGCTTGCGGTAGGTGCTGTCCTCAAAGAAGATGTTGTCGCGCGGGATCATCGTGTAGACCATCGTGAAAACGATGAGCATGATGACGAGGATGGAAACGACCGAGCGCAGCAGACGCTTCCAGATATAGCCTTTTCTCATAGGAGGTACCGTTCCTTACAATAATAGGTACCGGCCGGCAGGGAGCATACGCTCCCGCCGAACGATGCAAGAGAGAGCCGAGAAGCATTGCCGCCCGGCTCTCCCTATTCAGTTAATCAGTGCAGTTTGCTTATGTCTGTGCAGAGATTATTCGCCGGCAAGCCAGGCTTCCTTCGCGGCATAGTAGTCGTCAGCGAGCACGGGCTCGTCGAGGAGCTGCATGTACTTGAAGTAAGGCACAACGTTGTAGCTGGCCTGGCCGTAGAGACCGTAAGCGGCGGAGAAAGGCTTGACCTTGCTGACAGCGAGGGAAGCGCCGGAGGTGCTGTACGGACGGAGGATGCCGTTGGTGAGGAGCATGGCCTCGGCCTTCGCGAAGAGCTCGATGCGCTCGTCGCCGGTGGCGAGGGTGGCTTCGTCGACAACAGCCTGGACATCCTCAAGGCCGAGGGTCTTGAGGACCTCGATCTGCTGCTCGGACTGGCCCTGGCTGACGTTGTTGATGCCGGAGTAGTTGAGCATGTCGCCGTCCTTAATGTCGAAGCAGTGCAGGTAGGTCAGAGGATCGCCGTAGTCGGGGCCCCAGCCGGCGCCGAAGACGAGGTCGATGGAGTTCTCTTCGCCGGTGGGCTGGTTGTAGAACGCGGAGTAGTAAACCGAGGAGTTGCCCTCGAGGAACTGCAGGTCGATAACGACGTAATCGCCGATGGCCTCTTCGATGGAGTTCTTCATCGCGAGCTGCATGTTCTTCTGGTTCTCAGAAGCGGCGTAGACAGGAACGTCGATGTGGATGGGCCACTCGGAGATGGTGTCGCCCAGTTCTTCCTTGGCCTTCTCGATGAAGGTCACGGCGAGCTCGGGGTTGTACCACGCATCCTGACCGTCGTTCAGGTTGATGCCTTCGTACTCGGGAACGAGCTCGGCGGCGTACTTCTCAACGATGGAGCCGTAGGAACGGCCGTCGGAAGTGGTCTGGAAGGTGTAAGGAACGAGGGTGTTGCGGATGACGCCGTCGGCCAGATCCTCGCCGCGGGTGATCGCTTCCACGGCGTGCGCGGAGTAGGCGGCGTAAACGGCGCGGCGGAAGTTGGCGTTCAGGATGGCGGCCTTGGTGTCAGCCTTCTGAGCGTCGGTTTCCTTGCTGGTGGTGGAAACGGAGGTATCGTTGTACAGGGTGTACATCTGACGGTCCCAGTTGAAGGCGCCCCAGTAAGAGGTGGCGGTCGTCATGCTGATGTACTGGCTGTCGGGGTAGAGCTCGTCGGCCTTGGCCTTGATCTCGGGCAGGGACTGGTTGACCGTGGTGGAGGTGACTTCGCCGTTGACGAACATGTTGAAGTTCTGGGCCGGGTCGCTGCCGTCGGAGTAGGTGACGACGACGTTCTTAACGAAAACGTTCGCAGCGTCGTAGTAGTTGGGGTTGGCCTCGAAGCGGACTTCCTGCGCCGGGACCAGAGAGGTCAGCAGGTAGCAGCCGTTGTAGAGGATGGAGTCGGGCGTAACGGCGCCGAACTCGGAGCCCTTGGATTCCAGGAACTCGGCGTTGATCGGGAAGAGGATGCTGTAGGTGGTCATGCCGTCAAAGTAGCCGCAGGGACCGGTCAGCGTGTAGGTAAGGGTGTTGCCGTCCGCCTTGATGCCGACGTCTTCCCAGGTGCCGGTGCCTTCGTAGTACTCGCGCAGGCCGACGATCAGGTCGAGGACAAGGCCGATGGTCTCGCTCTGGGAGTCGGCGGCGTGCTTCAGGCCGGTAACGAAGTCTTCCGCAACAACGGCGTCGTACTCTTCGCCGGCGTTGGTGGACCAAACAGCGTCGTCACGAATGACGAACGTCCACTCGGAAGCATCATCGTTGCTGCTCCACTCCTTCGCCATGCCGGCGATGAGCTTGCCGTGGTTGTCCTGGGTGAGCAGGCCTTCGATGAAGTTGCTGGTGTAGTCGCCGTTGGAGGACTTGTTGTTGTAAACATAGTCCAGGGTGGTGATGTCGAAGCTATCGATCATGGAAAAGGAATCCGGACCGGTGTACTCTTCGACAGGCTCCGCCGTCGGCTCTTCGGCCGGCTGCTCGGCCGGGGTCTCGGCAGGCTGCTCCGCCGGAGCTTCGGTCGGCGCCGGGGCGGGAGCCTCGCTTCCGCACGCGGCCAGGCTCAGCACCATGACAACGGCAAGAAGCAGCGCAAGAATTTTCTTCATTGTTTGTTCTCCTCCTTATTGGATTTTCAAACTTTTTTATTAAACGCGGATAGCGTTAATAAACGTATGTATTCGGTTCAGTCCTCAAAAAGGCGGGCCATGGGCACGCCGAGCTTCTCGCTCATGAGAAAAAGCGTTTCGAGCGACACGCCCTTGACCTCGGCGGCGTTATTCGCCTCGATCTGGCTCACGAAGCTCACGCTCCGGCCGATCGCCTCGGCGAACTGTTCCTGCGTCATGCCGCGCATCTTGCGGTAATAGGCAATCCGCAGCCCCAAAATCCTGAATCGTTCTCTGTAGTCCTCGCGCATACGTTTTCCCTCTCACAGTAAGCGGATTACCGGAGCGTGGTTAGTATGTACAAAGACCCCCGGTTTGGATTTACTAATTTTAACGAATAAAGCGTGAAATAGTAAATCATCTAATAGTGATTTTTCATTCGCTGTCAGTGAAATATTCCAGTACATTAGCGAAAAATTTTTCACTGCAGCGAAAAAAATTGGTCATTGTGACGAAAACCGGCCGTTTCCCCTCCGGCGCAGAGATCATTCCGCGCCGCGGATTTCAACGTATTCACGCAGGCCGTCGCGCATGATCTCCTCGTACAGCTCCCGCGCGCCGGGGAGAGAATCGAGCGCGCTCTCGTCCGCGGCGAGCGCGTAGGCGACCGAACCGTCCGAGCAGGTGAAAGCGTAAAACGGCAGGCCGCGCACGCTGCGAAGCTCCACGGCGGTCACGGAGACCGCTCCCTCGTCGGCGCTGTCCCATGTGACGGCATTGGACGCCGCCTTTTTCGGGGCGAGCGCAGGCACGTCCGCCGCGCCGTCGAGATACACCGCGCGGACGACCGCCTGGTTGAAATCGCCGGTATAGAGGAAGCTGAAGCGCACGCTGCACTCGCTCTGCGCGGTGCTGCCCGTGCCGCGGAACGTGATCACGCCGTTATCGTTCTCCGCCGCCGTGCCGAGCTCCAGCCCGTAGCTGCGCAGCAGGCCGATGAGTCCGCTGTGTTCCAGAAACGTGCGCGCCGCGTTTTCCGGCCGGGACGAGGCGAGGAACGCCTCCTGCTTTTCATAGTTGTCCGGCGTGAGCGCCGGGGCGCCGGGGTTTTGGAGAAGGAGCGAGCCGTTTTCCGAGACGGAATACGTCACGCTGCCCCAGCCGTTCGCGGCGACGTTCGCCGCCACGGTCTCGCCGAGCGCCGTGAGATCGACGGACTTCAAAACGCCGAGCGTCACGGTCTCGGGCGGGGTATAATCGCAGTCGAACCGGTTGACGGAGACGCGCCGTCCGCTGCCGGCGTTGCCGGTTTCGATGGGCGGGGCGGTCTGCTCCGTCTGGAAGGCGCTGCCGCCCACGCCGGGGTTGAGCTGCGGCACGGAGAGGGGGCGGTCCTCCGTATCGGGGGCTTTGTCCCGTCCGGGAAGCAGCAGAATAACGGCGGCGAGCGCGGCGGCAAGCATCACGCCGAGGAAGACCCAGCCGATGAGCATGACCTTTTTCTGCGAGGCGCGCCGCGCGCGGCGGGAGGACGTTTCTTCTTTGCGGGGAGTGCGGTAGTTTTTCATGGTGATTTCCTTTTTTACGCCAGCGCGGCCCAGGCGCAGCCGAGGAGCGTGGCGTCGCCGGCGAAGAGAAACTCCGCGCCGCCGATATCGTGCCGGGCGGTATACTCCGCGATCAGCGCCTCCATGCGCGGGCGCAGCACGGGGTTGAGCTTGAGCATCGTCCCGTCCGCGCATATGCCGGTGAGCTTTCCGGCGGGGATATTGCGTTCCCGGAGGATCGCGCACAGGCACGCCGCGGCGATGCGCGCGGCACGCTCGAGCAGCAGCGCGTTGATCTCGGAAGCGAAGCGGCGGTCGTCCTCCGTTTCGAGCGCCTCGGCGACGGCGCTGCCGCCCGCAGCGTCGAGACAGAAGGCGTCCACCATCGCGCTCGTGATGGAGAGCGCGGCGATATTCTCCCCGCTCTTTGCCGAGAGAATCCTCTCGCGCGCGGCAAGGAGAAGCGTTTCACGCAGCAGCTGCCGGTAGTATGCCCCGGAGATCATCTTTTCCGCCGGGTGGTCGCCGGGCATGCCGGACGCCTCGTCCACGATGGCGTCCGCCGTGCCGCGCAGCACGCGGCCAAAGCAGCCGGATTCCAGATTGACGAGCGTTTCGCCGCCCATCGCCGCCGTTTCGGGCGATTTGGCAACGTCGCACGCCTTCACATGGCAGCAGGCGTTTGTGCCGGTGCCGAGAATAAAGCCGATGAAATCGGCGTAGCGCGTTCTGTCGCACGAGGCCATGCCGCCGAGCATGGAGCCGACGGTGTCGTTGATGAGCCGCCAGCGGCGCTCACCGGGCGCGCCGAGCGCGCGCATCGCCGTTTCGATGCCCTCGCACACGAGCTTTCCCTCCGCGCCGGTGACGCGCGATTCCTTGCCCATGCTGATGATCCGCCCGTCGCCGTTCGGCAGGCACTCGCACGGGAACGAGAACGCGATGCACGCGCGCTCCGCCTCCCCCGCGACCGTGAGCGCAAGCTCTGCGATGTCGCGGAACATTTCCTCCGCGTCCGTGTCCTCGCCGAGCGTGCCGGGCATGCGGCGCTTCTGCAGCGCTTCCGTGACGGGCTTTCCCGTCCCGTCAAAGCGGATGCGCCCGGCGCGGAGATTCGTGCCGCCGGCGTCGAGCACGAGAACGCTCTCGCCCGTGCGCGGCGCGCCCGCCGCGGGAAGAAACGACGGCAGCATCATAAGCGTGGAGGCTTCGCCGCGCAGTCCCGCGCGCATGTCGGAAATGTAGGCGTCCGTCAGCGCCTCAAACGGCTGCTGCTCATAGAGCATGTTGTGACGCCGGAGAAATTCTTTGGCAGTTTCTTTTGCACACATGGCGGTCATTCCCCCTGTCCGGGCGCGCTCACGCCGCGTCCGGGATGTATCGTTTTTTTCAGGCGCGCTCGAGCGGCGTGCACGTATTGCCGGAGATCTTCCAGCGGCTGCACCCGCCGTTGAACGCGAAGGGCGCGAAATAAATGTCCGTCGGCCCGCAGTGGACGGAGCCGTCCGCGGCGGTGGACCACCCCTCGCCGGTATGGGGCTTGCCGTCCGGGTCGGTGATGGTGAAAAGCCCGTCGTCGCGCAGCTCCAGCTTCCATTCGCCGCCGTCCGCGTCCACATATGTATACGTTCCCGCCGGAACGGGCGGGGCGGGCGTCGGCGTCGGCTCCGCCGGCGTCGGCTCCGGCGTTTCCGTCGGCGCGGGCGTTTCCGTCGGCTCCGGCGTGGGCGTCGGCGTGGGAGCTTCTGTCGGCGCAGGCGTGGGTTCCTCCGTCGGCGCGGGCGTTTCCGTCGCCGCGGCGGTCGGCCCGCTCGTGGGAAGGGGCGCCGCGGTGCTCGCGCCGCACGCGGAAAGGACGCCGAGCGCCGCGATCAGTGCGGCGGCGGCGAGGCATTTCGTGCTTCTTCTCATGAACAGCTCTCCTTGGCGTGTGGTTTTGTGGTTTTATTATCTATACGATACTACATTTTTCGCTTTCTGTAAACCTCCGGGACACGGTAAAATCTTTCGCAGGCTCTTTTCACCGGCGGGCGAGTATGCTATACTCTGTTATAAGATAAGTATAAAAGGGGGGCTTTCTCCTTGGATACATACCGCCCGGAACAGTCATGGATCGACGGCGTGAATTACGATGCGCAGAAGCTCTTCGGCGCGCATGCCGCGCCGGACGGCGTATCGTTCTCCGTATGGGCGCCGAATGCGCGAAGCGTCCGCGTGACGGGCGATTTCTGCTCGTGGAGCGACGGCGCGCACTGGCTCAGCCGGGACAGGTTCGGCGTATGGCGCGGCTTTGTCCCGGGCGCGTGCGCCGGACAGCTCTATAAATACATCGTCGAGGGCGCGGACGGCTCCGTTGTCTGGAAAGCCGACCCCTTCGCGCTCGCGGCCGAGGTGCGCCCCGGCACCGCCTCGCGCATCCACGCGCTCTCCTACCGCTGGACGGACGGCGAATGGATGGCAAACCGCCGCGCGCTTGGCGGGCCGCGGAACATTTACGAGGTCCACGCCGGTTCGTGGCGGCGGCACCCGGACGGGAGCTTTTACACCTGGTATGAGCTTGCCGACACGCTCGTGCCGTATATGAAAGACATGGGGTACACGCATCTCGAGCTTCTGCCCGTGACGGAGCACCCGTTCGACGGAAGCTGGGGCTATCAGACGACGGGCTTTTTTGCCGCCACATCCCGCTTCGGCGAGCCGGAGGGGCTGATGCATCTCATCAACGAGTGTCACCGCGCCGGGATCGGCGTCATTCTCGACTGGGTGCCCGGGCATTTCTGCCGCGACGCGCACGGTCTCGGCCGGTTTGACGGCACGGCGCTCTATGAATCCGGCGACATGCCCGGTTGGGGTACCTATAAATTCAACCACGCCCGCAACGAGGTCCGCTCGTTCCTTATCAGCTCGGCGCTCTTCTGGCTGGAGGAATACCACGCCGACGCGCTGCGCGTGGACGGCGTGAGCAGCATGCTCTATCTCAACTTCGGCGTGGACGATCCCGCGCGGAAAAAGTACAACGAGCGCGGCGGCGAGGAGGATCTCGCGGCGGTGGCGTTTTTGCAGGCGCTCAACACCGTCATCGGCAGGCGCGTTCCCGGCGCGGCGACGTATGCCGAGGAGAGCTCGGCCTGGCCGCTCGTAACGTATCCGCCGGAAAAGGGCGGGCTCGGCTTCCATTATAAATGGGACATGGGCTGGATGAACGACACGCTCCGGTATCTGTCCATCGACTTTGACGGCCGGAAGTATAACCACGGCCTGCTGACGTTCTCGATGATGTACGCTTTCAGCGAGAACTATATCCTCCCGCTCAGCCACGACGAGGTCGTGCACGGCAAGCGCTCGCTCATCGGGCGGATGCCCGGCGACTGGTGGCGGCAGTTTGCCGGCGCGCGGCTGCTGCCGATGTACGCGGCGTGCCACCCCGGCGGGATGCTCAGCTTCATGGGCAACGAGTTCGCGCAGTTCATCGAGTGGCGCGATTATGAAGAGCTGGAATGGTTCCTTCTGCAGCATGCCACGCATGCGGGCGTGCAGGCGTTCATCCGCGCTCTCAACCACATCTACCGCGCGGAAAAGGCGCTCTGGGAGATCGACAACGGCTGGGACGGCTTTGACTGGATCGACGCGGACAACAGCGAGCAGGGCATCCTCTCGTTCGTCCGCAAAGCGAAGGACGGCTCCGCCATACTGTGCGTGCTGAATTTCCGTCCCGAATCGCACGAGAGCTTCCGTCTCGGCGTGCCGTTTGCGGGCGCGTGGCAGGAGATCTTGTCCTCGGACGACGCGCGCTTCGGCGGCAGCGGAAAGACGAATCCGCGCCGCCTGCATACGAAAAAAGTTCCCTCGCACGGGCGCGGCCAATCGCTCGTGCTCACCGTGCCGCCGCTCGGCGGGACGCTCATCAAATATACAGGAGAAACGACCCATGCCCGGAAGAGAAGAGTTTAAGAGAGAATATCTGGAAAGCATCGCCGAGACCTGCTCGAAGCCGTTTGCCGAGTGCTCGCGCATGGAACGCTATACCGCGCTCGCGGCGATGATCCGCGAATGCTGCTCGGGCGTGCGCGCCGAAACGCTGCGCCGCCGCGCCGCCGCCGGGGAGAAGATCGTCTATTACTTCTCGATGGAATTTCTTGTCGGGCGGCTGCTCGAAAACTATCTCATCCAGCTCGGCATCCGCGACATGGCCGCCGCTGTTCTCGCCGAGCTCGGCGAGGATCTGGACGCGCTGCTCGAATGCGAGCGCGATCCCGGTCTCGGCAACGGCGGTCTCGGCCGTCTCGCGGCGTGCTATCTCGACTCACTCGCGGCGGAGGACGTGCCGTGCGTCGGCATGGGTCTCCGGTACCGCTACGGTCTGTTCCGTCAGCGCATCCGCTCCGGCCGTCAGACCGAGGAGCCGGACGACTGGCTCTCGGACGGCTACCCGTGGGAGACCGCGGTGCCGAGCGAAGCCGTGGAGGTGCGCTTCGGCGGCACGGTGGACCGGCGCGAGGAGAACGGCCGCATGGTGTATGAGCTGCGCGATTACCGCAGCGTTCTCGCCACGCCCTACGACGTCCCCATCCTCGGCTACGGCGCGCACGCGGTGAATACGCTCCGTCTCTGGCGCGCCGGCCCGGTACACAAGCAGCTCGATCTCGACGCCTTCAACGCCGGGGACTATTCCCGCGCGCAGAAGGCCAACAACGACGCCGAGGCGATCACCTGCCTCCTCTATCCCGACGACAACACCCCCGCCGGACAGCAGCTGCGTCTCCAGCAGGAGTATTTCTTCGTCAGCGCCGGACTGCAAAGCGTGCTGCGCACGTTCCGCGCCACGGGGCTTTCCTGGGACGCTCTCCCCGAGCGCGTCGCCATCCACACGAACGACACCCACCCCGCGCTCTGCGTGCCGGAGCTGATGCGGCTTCTCATGGACGGCGAAGGCCTCCCGTGGGAGGAAGCGTGGGACATCACCTGCCGCACGGTCTCCTACACGAACCACACCGTCATGCCGGAAGCGCTGGAGAAGTGGCCGGTGTCGCTTATGCGCTCGCTCCTCCCCCGCCAGTTCCAGATCATCGAGGAGATCGACCGCCGCTGGCGCGAGAGCTTTGACCAGTCCGTCCCCGGCTGGCACGACCGCCAGCAGGCCACCGCCGTCCTCGGCGGCGGCTTCGTGCGCATGGCGAACCTCTCCGTGATCGGCGGCCACTCGGTGAACGGCGTGGCGAAGCTCCACACGGAGATCCTGAAAAACACCGTCCTGCGCGATTTTTACGCCATCTCCCCGGAAAAGTTCAACAACAAGACGAACGGCGTTTCCCACCGCCGCTTCCTCCTGCAGGCAAACCCCGCTCTCTCGCGCTACATCACCGAGCGCATCGGCGACGGCTGGATCGAGCAGCCGGAAAAGCTCGAGGGTCTGCTGGCATACGCAAACGACACCGAGTCGCTGCGCGAGCTTGCCAAGGTGAAGCTCGCGGCGAAGAAAAACCTCTGCGATTATATCGCGCGCGGCTTCGGCATCGCCTGCAATCCGGACGGGCTCATCGACGTGCAGGTCAAGCGCATCCACGCCTACAAGCGCCAGCTTCTCAACGCCTTTAAAATTCTCGCGCTCTACGACCGGCTCAAGGACGATCCCTGCGCGAAGGTCCCGGCGAGCACGTTCATTTTCGCCGGCAAAGCCGCGCACAGCTACGCCTTTGCCAAGGAGAGCATCCGGTTCGTGTGCGCCGTGGCCGATCTTGTGAACGCCGACCCCGTGGTGAGCCGCCGGATGAAAGTCGTGTTCATGGAGAATTTCGGTGTGACGATGGGCCAGCGCATCTACCCCGCCGCCGACATCTCCGAGCAGATCTCCAGCGCCGGAAAGGAGGCGAGCGGCACCGGCTGCATGAAGTTTATGATGAACGGCGCCGTGACGCTCGGCACGCTCGACGGCGCAAACGTCGAAATACTCGAGCGCGTCGGCGCGGAGAACATTACGATCTTCGGTCTCACAAGCGAGGAGACCGAGCGCTTCACCACGCAGGGCGGCTACAATGCCCGCGAATGCGCCGAAAACGACCCGGTGCTCGCGCGCGTGCTCGCCCACCTCACGGACGGCTCGCTCGGCAGCAGGTTCTGGGATCTTGAGGACGCGCTGCTCAAATACAACGACGAATTCTTCGTCCTGCGCGACTTTGCGCCGTATCTCGCGGCGTGGGATTCGCTCGCCGGAGAGACCGGCAACCTCTCCTTCCAGCGCAAGGCGCTTGTGAACATCGCCAGATCCGGCTGGTTTTCGAGCGACCGCGCCGTCGCCGAGTATGTGCGCGATATCTGGAAGGTCCGATAATTTCCGGCAAACCATGCTCCGCCGAGGGGCCGGCCCCGTTTATAAAATCCATTACGATATGCTCAGGGAGGTACTTGTCCATGCGAAAAAAAGAATGCGTTGCCATGCTCCTGGCCGGCGGCCAGGGCAGCCGTCTGGGTGTTCTGACGGAGAAGATCGCCAAGCCCGCCGTTTCGTTCGGCGGGAAATACCGCATGATCGATTTTTCCCTTTCCAACTGCGTCAACTCCGGCATCGATACCGTCGGCGTGCTGATCCAGTACAAGCCGTCGCTGCTCAACCGGTATCTCGGCACGGGCGCGGCGTGGGATCTTGACGCGGCCTGGGGCGGCGTGCACATCCTCCCGCCGTACGCCACGCAGACCGGCGGCGAATGGTACGAGGGCACCGCCGACGCCATTTACCACAACATCGATTTTCTCGACGGGTACGACCCCGAGTACGTCATCATCCTCTCCGGCGACCATCTCTACCAGATGGACTACAACCTGATGCTCGACTTCCACAAGCTCATGGGCGCGGATCTCACCGTTGCGGTCAAGACCGTGCCGTGGGAGGAAGCGAGCCGCTTCGGCATCATGTCCGTCGATCAGGACATGCGCATCACGCGCTTTGCCGAAAAGCCGAAGGAGCCGGAGAGCAATCTTGCCTCCATGGGCATTTACATTTTCACCTGGCCGGTGCTGCGCGCGGCGCTGCTCGCCGACCACGCCGATCCCGAAAGCGACAAGGACTTCGGCAAGAACATCATCCCGACGCTGCTCGGCCAGGGCAAAAACCTCTTTGCCTATCAGTTCTCCGGCTACTGGAAGGACGTCGGCACGATCCCGAGCTACTATTCCACGCAGATGGAGCTTCTTGCCGAGAACGCCGAGTTCCGTCTGCACGACACGCGCATGCACATCCTCTCCAACTTCAACGAGCACCCCTCCCACTTCATCGGCGGGGATGGCCGCGTGGAGCACAGCATGGTGTGCAACGGCTGCGAGATCTGCGGCGAGGTATATAACTCCATCCTCTCCCCCGGCGTCACGGTGGAAAAGGGCGCGGTGGTGCGCGACTCCATCCTGCTCCCGGAATCGACCGTCGGCGAGGGCGCGCGCGTCGAGCGCACGATCCTCAACGAAAACGCCTCCGTCGCCGCGGGAGCGAGCATCGGAGCGCCGGGCAAGATCACCGTCATCGGCGAGAACGCCGTGATGGAAGTGGACGTTTAATTTAAGGGAGGGAACACTATGAACCGCACGATCGGCCTTATTTCTACCAACTATTCCGTCCCCGGCTTCGGCTCCGTTACCGAGGTGCGCCCGGCGGCGAGCATCCCGTTCGGCGGGCGCTACCGCCTGCTCGACTTTGCTTTGAGCAACATGGTGAACTCCCGCATCCAGACTGTGGGACTCGTCACGCCGTATTTCTACCGCAGCATTATGGACCATGTCGGCGCGGGCAAGCCGTGGGATCTCTCCCGCAAGGAGGGCGGTCTTTACATTCTGCCCGGCACGGTGTTCGGCTTCCACGAAGAGAACGCCCGTTTTCTCTTCCGCGATCTGCTGCACAATCTGGAATATCTCCGTCAGGGCGACGGTGACTATATCCTCGTCAGCTCCGGCACGCTCGTGGCGAATATCGACTATCAGCCGATGATCGCCAAGCACGAGCTCGAAGGCAAGCCCGTCACGCTGCTCTATAAGAAAATGCAGCCGGGCGAGAAGCGCCCGGGGCGCTATCTCACGCTCGACGGCGACACCGTCGCCGGCATCCGGCGCGCGGACGAGGGCGAAAACCTCCTGCTTGACAGCTTCATCGCCGATAAGTCGTTCCTGCTCCGCATGGCGCGCGACTATGCCGCGCTCGACTATATGGATTTTCTTGACATCCTCGCCCACGTCCTGCCGGAGGTCGCCGTCGGCTGCTGCGCTTTTGACGGCTACGTCGCCTTCATGGACGGTATGGAGGACTATTTCCGCGCCAGTCTCGACCTGCTCGACAGCTCCGTCCGCCGCGAGCTCTTCCAGTCCGACCGGCCCATCCGCACCAAGGCGCACGATACGCCGCCCGCGCTCTACGCCCCCGGCTCCGCGGTGAAAAACTCCGTTATGACCGCCGGCAGCATCATCGAGGGCAGCGTGGAGAACAGCGTGTGCTTCCGCAACGTCCGCATCGAAAAGGGCGCGGTCGTCCGCAACTGCGTGCTGATGGAAAAGTGCGTCGTCAAGGCGGGCGCGCGGCTCGAAAACGTCGTGTGCGATAAAAACGTCACCGTTTCCGAGTACACGGTCGTCTGCGGCACGGCGGAGCATCCCTGCGTGCTGGCGAAAGGCGGCGTTGTATGAAGGAAAAGCTGCGCGTTCTCTTTGCCGCGTTTGAAGCCGCTCCCTTTATGAAGACCGGCGGCCTCGGCGACGTGGCGGCGGCTCTCCCCGGCGCGGTGCAGTGCCCGACGATCGAGGTGCGTGCCGTGCTGCCGAAGCTCCGGCAGATCCCCGCCGAGTACCAGGAGAAGATGAAGTTTCTCTGCTCGTTCTATGTCCCGCTCGGCTGGCGCAGCCAGTACTGCGGGCTCTTTGAGCTGCGGCGCGGCGGCGTTACGTGGTATTTCCTCGATAATGAATATTACTTCGGGCGCGACGGCGCCTACGGCTACTTTGACGACGGCGAGCGCATGGCGTTCTTCGCCAAGGCCATCTGCGAGTGCTGCCGGTATCTGCCGGACTTTTTCCCGAACGTTCTGCACTGCAACGACTGGCACACGGCGCTCGCGCCGGTGTTTCTGCGCGAGCAGTACCGCTACGCCCCCGGCTACAGCGGCATCCGCACCGTATTCACGATCCACAATCTGAAATTTCAGGGGCAGTACGACCCCCACGTCCTCAGCGACATTCTCGGTCTCGACGGCGTGGCCGCGGCGCGAAACCAGCTTCTGCGCGACAACGGAAAGTGCGTCAACTATCTGGCCGGAGCCGTCAACTACTCCGACCGCGTCACGACCGTCAGCCCGACGTATGCCAAAGAGATATGCACGCCGTATTTCGGCGAGGGACTGCAGGATCTCTTTCTGCGGCGGCACGACATTCTCTCCGGCATCTTAAACGGCATCGACACCGTTTCCTACGATCCCGCGAAGGACAAGGCGCTCGTGCGCAACTACACCGACCCCGACGGCAAAGCGGCGAACAAGAAGGCGCTGCAGAAGGAGCTCGGTCTCACGGTCGATCCGGCGGTCCCGCTCTGCGTGTGCGTCAGCCGTCTCACGGAGCAGAAGGGCTTCGATCTTCTCAACGCCGTGGCGGAGGAAATGCTCGCCTGCGCGCAGATCGCCGTGCTCGGCACGGGCGACCGGGCGTATGAGGACTATTACCGCGCGCTCGAGGCCCGGCATCCCGGCCGGTTCAGCGCCCAGATCCGCTTTTCCGAGCCGCTTTCGCGCCGGATGTATGCCGGAGCGGACATTTTCCTCATGCCCTCGCGCTTTGAGCCGTGCGGCCTGAGCCAGATGATCTCCATGCGCTACGGCGCCGTGCCCGTTGTGCGGCAGACCGGCGGTCTCGCCGACAGCGTCGAGCCATACAACCGCTACACCGGCGAGGGCACCGGATTCGGCTTTTTGAACTTTAACGCCCACGAGCTGCTCTTCACAACGCAGGAGGCGTGCCGCCTGTACGCCGAAAGCCCCGTCGCGTGGGGCAATCTCGCCGCACAGGGCATGGCGCAGGACTTCTCCTGGCGCGCGAGCGCGCTTGAATACCGCAGGCTTTACCGAGGTCTTTTCACATGATCGTACATGAATCCAGAAACAGCGCCTTCCGCCGTCCGTTCGGCGCCGCCGAGACCGGGACGGGGGTATATCTCGCCGCGGAAAAGGCGGGCGCGCCGGACATGACGCTCCGGCTGCACCCGTTCACCGGCGAGGACACGCTTCTCCCCATGACCGCCGAGGGCGGCGGGCGGTTTTCCGTCACGGTGACGCTGCCCGAAACGCCGTGCGTGCTCTGGTACTCGTTTTTCACCGGAGATGACGAAACCTGCGCCTGGCAGATCACGGTATACAATAAAGCCGCCGTCCCCGACTGGTGGAAGGACGGCGTCGTCTATCAGATTTTCCCCGACCGCTTTGCCCGCGAGCGCGGCTGGACGCCGCGCGAGCCGGAGACGCGGCGCGGCACGCACCGCTTTCTCGTGCGCGACTGGGACACCCCGGTGTTCTACCCCCGCGCGGAAAACGGGGATGTCTCCTCGTGGCCGTTCTGGGGCGGAACGCTCCGGGGCATTGAGGAAAAGCTGCCGTATCTCGCCTCGCTCGGCGTAACGGTTTTGTACCTGAACCCGATCTTTGAGGCGGCGAGCAACCACCGGTACGACACGGCGGACTACGCCCGCATCGATCCGCTGCTCGGAAAGAAAAAGGATTTTGAATCGCTCTGTGCGGCCGCGCGCAAACGCGGCATCCGCATTGTGCTCGACGGCGTATTCAGCCACACCGGCGCGGACAGCGTGTATTTCGACAAGTTCGGCAACTACGGCACGGCGGAAAAATACCGCTCGTGGTTCCGCTTCGGCGCGCAGTACCGCCACGGCTACGAATGCTGGTGGGACGTGCCCGATCTCCCGAACGTGGAGGAAAACGATCCCTCGTTCCGGGATTTTCTCTGCGGCGAGGACGGCGTGGTGCGCCGGTGGCTGCGGCGCGGCGCTTCCGGCTGGCGGCTGGACGTGGCCGACGAGCTGCCGGACAGCCTCATCCGCGACATCCGCGCAGCGATGAAGGCGGAGAAGGAGGATTCTCTCCTGCTCGGCGAGGTCTGGGAGGACGCCTCCAGCAAGGTGAGCTACGGCGCGCTGCGCGAATATCTCCTCGGCAGCGAGCTGGACGCGACGATGCACTATCCGTTCCGCACCGCGGCGCTCGATTTTTTGCGTGGGCGCATCAGCGCGCAGGCCGCCTGCGACGCCTTCTGGACGATCCAGGAGCACTACCCGAAAGAAAGTCTCTATGCCGCGCTCAATCTTATCGGCAGTCACGACCGCGCCCGTGTGCTCACGGTGCTCGGCGGCGATATAAACGCGCTGAAAATGGCGATGTTTCTCCAGTTCGCCCTGCCGGGCGTGCCGTGCATCTACTATGGCGACGAGGCCGGTATGACCGGCGGCACGGACCCCTACAACCGCGGCAGCTTTCCATGGGGGCGCGGCGATACGTCGATCACGGATTTCGTCCGGAGTCTCACCGCCCTGTATCAGGATACGCCGCTGCTGCGGCGGGGCGAGTGTGAAATGCTGTTCTCCGGCGAGAATGTGCTCGGCTGCCGCCGGTATGACGAAAACGGCTCCGTGCTCGCGCTCGTCAACCGCGGAGAAGAAACCGTCGAATGCTTCGGCGTTGCCGTACCGGGAAGGGGGTACATTCTCGAATGAAGCACTGCATCATTTCCAAATTCCGCCCCGGAACGCCGTGGCGAGAATACCTGCCAGAGATCGAAGCGATCTTCGCGCGAACGCTCACGATCGACGGCGTACACGGCGTGGACGTGTTTCCCTCCTGCTCCGGGCGGCCGAACCGGTTTGATCTTATGATCTGCATGGATATGGACGCCGCGGCGCTGCCGCTCTATGACGCGAGCGAGCCACATCATACCTGGAAGGAAAAATACGGCCCCATGCTCGAAGCCAAGACCATCTTCGACCACGAATAAAGAATGACAAAAAGGCCCTCTGTGCAGGATAATAACTACACAGGGGGCGTTGTTATGCAGAAACGAAAATACACGCATCTAAAGGCCGTAGAAGGGCAAATATTGTCCATGCGGCAGGCCAGAATGACCTTTCAGGAGATCGCAGATGAACTGGAATCAGAGCATAAGCAGCTTGGGAACCGGTCATACCGACACAACTGAGAGGGGCGCAATTCGCTTAAAGGGATTTTGCCCAAGCCGAAAGGCGGAGCACGAAAAGACGGCAAAGGCAATCCTTTCGGAATTAGGTTTTTCTTGATGAACTTTACCGGGATCATTGCCGGCTGTTTCATAGCCATTGGAATCAAGACGATAGCAGCAAGCCGAAATCATAAGCCAAAATTTTTTTCTGAAATCTTGTAAGGTTTTTCTCTTTGCGAAGTCATATAAGTGAACGGGAGAAATAAAGATATTTTTCCTGTGCGCAAGGAGGCTTAGCATGGAACTGAAACTGAACACGCTGACAAAGGCATACGGAAAGAAGAAAGCGGTTGACAGCGTGACAGTCAATTTGACGCCGGGTGTATATGGGCTGCTCGGTTCCAATGGGGCGGGAAAAACAACGCTGATGCACATGCTATGCGGACTTATGAAGCCGACTGCCGGAACAGTCTGTTTTGACGGAACGGAAATTTCTGTCCTCAAAGAGCAATACCGAAACATTCTCGGCTTCTTGCCGCAAAACTTCGGCTATTACCCGGATTTTTCCGTCAAGCGCTTTCTTTCCTATCTCGCCTATTTGAAAGGTCTGGATCGTGGTGCCGCTGCTGACAGGATCCGTGCAGTGCTGGAAACGACAGGCTTAACAGACTTTGCAGACAGCAAAATTGTCCAGCTTTCCGGTGGTATGCGCCAGCGTGTCGGCATTGCTCAAGCTCTTTTGAATAACCCGGATGTTCTTATTCTGGACGAACCGACAGCTGGTCTTGATCCTTCGGAGCGCGTGAGATTCCGAAATCTTATAAGCTCTGTATCGTGTGGCAAAATAACGATCTTATCCACCCATATTGTCCCCGACGTTTCTTATATCGCGGATCAGATCCTGCTGATACATAACGGTAAAATCCTATATAAAGGGTCAGTTGAAATGCTCACCGAGAAAGTGCGCGGACGTGTTTGGGAGGCTGTAATAGCCCCCTCCCTTGCCGAGTGCATCGCTGTGCAGCACACTATCCGTAAAATGCACCATACGCCGCAGGGGGTGAGCTTGCGCATTCTCGCAGAAAAATGTCCCTTTGAGGGAGCGCAGCCAGCCTGTCCGGATCTGGAAGATGCTTATCTCTTTTATACGGGGCAGAAAGGCGGTGAAATGCTGTGAGATATGAGCTATACAAGCTATTTCGGAAAAAAACGATTCTGATCCTTCTTTCGGTAGGACTTATATGGTTGATTGCTGCACCGATCGTCTCCGCCATGCAATATAGCACTGTTACGGAGGACATGAAGCCATTAAAAGGCTTTGGGGCCATCCGCTATGACCGGGAGCTGCAGAACATCTATTCTGGCAGGATTCCCCTTGAGGAACTGGAAAAGCTCTGGAATGAAGCGGAGGCGATCCGCGCTGAAGTGGAAGCCGGAAATGAAAACGCATACTGGCAGCAGTTTAACCGCTGCCGCGTGATCGTGTCAGTAGGCGCGCGTACTTATTATCTGCCAATGTATGTGCAGGATGCGAGGGAATCAGGTGACCTTTCCGAGTTATATGCGGGAACGATTGAGAAATTACCCGGAGAGCACGGGCTGGTTCCCGCCGCAGACCCGGAAAGTCCCATTGTCAAAAAAGTTCTGGCAGCTTATGACCATATAGATTATCCGCTTTATGGCGCATATATGGGAGGCTGGGAGGATTTCTTTAATACAATTCCCTTTTTCTTTCAATATGTAGTCGGTCTATTGATCGTAATTGGTGTTGTACCGCTGTTCGCCGATGAAACGAGCACCGGAACAGACGCTATTCTGCTCACGACCCGTTACGGTAAAAGCCGTCTGCTTGTAGCCAAAGTGCTGGCTGCGATGCTCTATGCGGTTGTCCTATTCTCTATTTTTGCAATCGTTGCCATTGTTACACAGCTTTGCATATACGGAACATCCAGCCTGCCCGCAAGCATACAGCTTATCAATCGGAAATCGCCGTATAACCTGTCCATAGGCGGTGCATTGGGCTTGTGGTTGCTGTTCGGACTGCTGGCGTCAGCCGCAGCAGCCGCAACTGCAATGCTGTTCTCCGCTGTGGCAAATAATGCGTTTACAGCGTTTGTTCCCGCTGTACTTGCGTATATCCTCCCGTCGTTTAGTTATTCGGGATTGTCGCCGCTCATTCACCGCTGTATGAAACTGCTCCCTTCCGCCGTGATTGGAAATATCGACACGCTGTTTGCAGCGGCAGATTATTACAACATTTTCGGGCTGTTGGTGGAACGTAAAATACTGATCATTGTTTGCTCTGTGGTATTTGCAGTGCTGTTTTCATGCCTGTCGGTATGGCTATACAGGCGCAGGGAACCGCAGCGATGATTATAGTTTTTCCTATTTTCGTCGCAAAGGAGGTGATACGGTGGCGGATTTTGAACAGATATATAAAGACTATTTCCGAGACGTATTTCTGTATGTCCGGCGGCTGTCAGGCGGAAATGAACGGCTTGCGGAAGATATCACCAGCGAAGCGTTCTTCCGTGCGCTGCGGGTCATCGATACGTTTCGAGGCGACTGCGATGTTCGTGTGTGGCTGTGCCAGATCGCAAAAAACTGTTACTACACCCACTTGAAACAGAACCGAAATGTCGAGCCGGTTGCAGATGCGGAACAGTGCGATCCCACGCCCGAAGAAACGCCTGACGAAACGCTTCTCCGAAACGAGGACGCGCAATGCGTAAAAAAGCTGCTGCATGAACTGCCTGACCCATATAAAGAGGTTTTCATGTGGCGCACACTGGGAGAGATGAGCTTCAAGCAGATCGGCGAATTGTTTAATAAGACGGAAAAC
>SFFV01000010.1 GCA_004557735.1 Clostridiales bacterium | reverse complement strand
TTTATGCAAAACTCTTTCGAGTTTCGCAAAGAACCCTTTCTGGTGCTTATTCAAACATAAGCTTTCTTACTTTGTTCAATTTACAAGGTACACAATTTTTTTGCTCGCTGCCGGCTCTTTTTTGGCGGTTTCGCCGTTTCTCTCGCTGACAGCTTAGTTAATATACCATCCCGAAACCCTTTTGTCAACACCTTTTTCCTGATTTTTTTGAAGAAATTATATTCTTTTTTCGGAACTCTACATATAGTATTCCGCGCCGGACATACTTCCCATATGTTTGATTTTCTCTCTTTCGATCCCGCCCCGGCGCGGCGGGATTTTTCCGAAGCCGTCGAAAAATCGTTCGGCAATTGCGCCGATTTTGAAAGCCGGACGCTTTCGGCGGGCGGCGTGCCGCTCACGCTTTTTTATCTGGACGGCTGCGTCAGCGCCGAGCAGATCAGCAAGGAGATCGTCCGTCCGGTGTCCCGTCTGCGCGCCCGGTCGGAGAGCGCCCTGCTCGAGGCCGCGCTCGGCGGCGGCGTGTGGGCCTGCACCGTCCGGCAGCGCTCCTCCCCCGCAGACGCCGTCTCGGACATTGCCGCGGGGTACGCCGCGCTTGTTTTCGACGGCGAGCGGACCGCGCTCACCTTTGAGGTCAAAACCGGAGACAAGCGCAGCGTGGACGCGCCGACGGTCGAAAAGAGCGTGCTCGGCGCAAAGGACGCCTTCGTCGAGTCCGTGCGCGTGAATACGGCGCTCCTCCGCCGCCGCGTCGGGAAGCCGACGCTCAAGCTCTGGGAAACGATGCTCGGCTCGGAGACGAAAACGAAGGTGGATATATTATATATAGAAGGCGCGGCGGCGCCCGGGCAGGTCGAGCGCATCAAGGCGCGCCTTTCGCTCCCCGATATCCCGGCGGTGCTCGCCGCCGGGGATGTGGAGCAGTATCTCGCCGGATCGCCGCGCAGCGTTTTCCCGCAGGTGATCCACACCGAACGGCCCGACCGGTTCGTGCTCGGTCTCGCCCGCGGGAAGGTCGGCGTGCTCTGCGACGGGCTGCCCATCGGCTTTCTTCTCCCCGCCACGCTGCCGGACATGCTGCGCGTGCAGGAGGATCGGGCGCGCCACGCCGCCGTTGCCACGGCGCTTGTGCTGCTGCGCTATCTCGCGTTCTTCCTCTCGCTCACGCTTCCGGCGCTGTACGTCGCCATCGCGATGTACCACCAGGAGATGATACCGTACAAGCTGCTGCAGAGCGTCATCGACTCCAAGCAGTCCGTGCCGTTCTCCACGGCGGTGGAAACGCTCGGCATGCTGCTCTCGTTCGAGCTGCTGCAGGAAGCGGGCATCCGTCTGCCCGACCCGGTCGGACAGACGGTTTCGGTCATCGGGGCGCTGATCGTCGGACAGAGCGCGGTGGAGGCAAAGGTCCTCAGTCCCATTGTTATCATCGTAGTGGCCATGGCGGGCATCGCGGGGTACGCCCAGCCGAGTCAGGAGCTCGGCGCCGCCGTCCGGCTGTGGCGCGTCGCGCTCGTGCTCGCCGCGGTGGCGCTCGGGTTTTACGGCGTAATGGCCGGGCTGATGCTGCTGCTCTGGCGGCTGTGCGACATGGAAAATCTCGGCGTGAGCTATCTCTCGCCGCTCACGGATTCGCGCCCCGGCTCGGCGCGGCGCACCTTTCTCCGGCGGCCGCTGCGAAAGGAGGATCGGAAATGAAGCGCTTTCTCCGGCTCGGCGCGGCGTTCGCCGCGCTCGCGCTCCTTTCGGGCTGCTCGCCTCTCCTGCATCCGCGGCAGGTCGAGGATCTTCAGCTCATCCAGACGGTCGGGTTTGACGGCGGCGTCGGAGATATGACGGTGTCCGTCTCCTCGGGTGAGGCGAGCGAGGACGCGGTATCGGCGCAGCTTGCCGCGCACGGCGCGAGCATCCAGACCGCCGTGCAGCGGCTGCAGGACTTCTCGCCGCGGGAGGAGCTGTTCTTTGCGCACATCCGGTACGCCGTCGTCGGCGAGGCGTGCGCGCGCGGCGGCATCACGTCCGTCCTCGATTATTTTGAGCGCAGTACGCAGACGCAGCTGAGCGTGCCGCTGTTCGTCGTAAAGGGCGGGAGCGCTTACACTCTCGTCGCCGCGCCCGGCGGCAAAGACGAGATCACCGCGGCGCTCTCCTCGCTCGAAGCGGACACCAAGCGGCAGGGCAGCGCGCACTGCTTCACGGCGCTCGAGATCGCCTCGCGTCTCAACCGCAGCGGCGCGGCGCTTGCCTGCGCGATCGCCCCGGCCGCGCCGGAGGGGAGCGTTCCCGCCGCGGAGGACGGGTACTTGCTCGCGCTTGAGACCGGGTACGCCGTTTTCCGCGGCGACGCGCTCTGCGGCTTTCTCGATACCGACGCCGCGCTCGGCGCGGATCTTCTGCTCGGCTTCACGCCGCAGGCAAGCTACGTCCTCTCCGACGGGAACGGCGGCACGGTGACCGTCCAGCTTCACACGGCGAAGGCCTCCCTCTCCCCCGTCCGGGACGGCGGCGGCGCGGCGGTCCGGATCACGGTGCGCGTCCGCGCCGGGGTGACGGAATCCTCCGGCGCGGACACCGCAGACAGGGAAATGCTCGCGCTGCTGGAGGATGAGCTTTCCCGCGCCGTCACCGCGCAGGTCGAAGCCGCGGCGGAGGCGTCCCGGACGCTGGACGCCGATTTTCTGGAGCTTTGGCGCATACTGCCGGAGGTGAAGAACGAGGGCGTTCTCGCCGCGCTGCGCGCGGACGTGCAGACGGAGAGCACGCTCGAACGATCCTACGATATTTACGGCAGCGCCCACGGGAAGGAGAAACCGCATGGATGAGCGCACCGACGGAATATCCCGCCGCCAGCTTTCGATACTGCTTTTTGTTTCGGCGCTCTCGCCGCTCATCCGGCAAACGCCGGGCATGGCGGTGCAAAGCGCCGGGAGCGCGATCTGGCTCTCGGCGCTGCTCGCGCTCGTGCCGCTGCCGCTCGCGGGGCTCCTGCTCGGGCGGCTGCTGCGAAAGCGCGTCCCCGGCGAGGGGCTTGGCGGCGTGCTGCTGCGCGTGTTCGGGCGCGCCGGCGGCACGGCGGCGGTGCTGCTCTTTACGGCGTGGACGGTGTTTTACGCCGGGTTCGTGCTGCGCGCCGGAGCGGACCGGTTCGTAACGGCGGTGTATCCGGGGAGCCGGCCGTGGCTTTTCATGGCGGTGATGGCCGCGCTGTGCGTTCCGGCGTGTCTCGGACGGCTCAAAACGCTCGGGCGATGCGCGGAGATCGCGCTGCCGCTGCTCACGCTCGTGTTTCTGTTCGTCTTTCTCTTCTCTCTGCCGGGGCTGGACGCGGCAAATCTCGCGCCCGTATCGCGGGTGTCCGCCGCGGACGCCGCGCGCGGCGCGCTGTGGCTTTTGAGCACGATGAGCGTGCTGCTTCTGCTCGCGTTTCTCTCTGACCGGACGGAGCCGGGGCCGCTCGCCGCGCCCTTCAACCGCGCGTTTCTCCCCCTCGGCGCGCTGACGGCGCTGCTGTGCGTCACGGTCGTCGCTACGTTCGGCGCAAAGCTCGCCGCCGAGATGCACTATCCGTTTTTTGTTATGATCCGGTGCATCCGTATTTTCCGCCTGCTCGAGCGCGTGGAGGCGCTCATCGTGGCGCAGTGGGTCACGACCGATTTTCTTCTGCTCGGCGCGCTTTTGCAGTCGGCGGCGGGCAATCTCACGCTGTGCTTCCCGAAGCTCGGGGCGCGGCGCGGCGCCGTCGCGCTCTCCTCTCTCGCGCTCGCGCTCGTGTCCGGGGCGCTGTGCGCGCCGACGGCGTTTTCCCTGCGGGAGCTGTCGCGCACGCTCATACCCATCGCGAGCGCTTCCGCCGCGGGCGTGCTCGTGCTGGCGCTTTTTGTCGGGCTGGTGCGGAAAAAGATATAATAATTGCCGCCTCCCCTGCGTAAGGGGAGGCGGCAGCGGATCATTCGTCCTCTTCCTTTTTCGTTTCCGTTTCCGCTTCGGCGGGCGCTTCTTCGGCGGCGGGCTCCGCCGTCTCCGGCTCGCTCTTCTCCGCTTCGGCGGGCGCTTCCCCGGCGGCGGGCTCCGCGCCCGTTTCCTCCGCCGGAGCTTCCGGCTTCTTCGCGTCTTTCTTTCTCGTCAGCACCGTGACGATGATGGCGATCACGACCGCGATGAGCAGATACGGCAGAATTCTTCCGAGCGTGCGATAAAACGCCGCGTCCTTCTGCACGTTCTCGTTGAAGCCGTCCCCCGGCGCCGCATCGGTTTCGGAAGCGGCGAACAGCTCGTTATAATCCATCGTGCCGAACTCGCCCTGCCACTCGACCTCGGCGGTGTCGATCCAGTCGAGGAGCATGGCGTTGAAAAGCTCGTTGGCGGCGTCGGCGCGCAGCGTCATATAATCGCCCGTGCCGGAATCCTGCGAGAGGGTCTTTCCCTCGGGATCGAGCGGCAGACGGAGGATGATGTGGCAGCCGTAGCTCGACTCCACAATATCGGAGAGCCCGTAGTCCCCGAGCGCGCGGGTGCCGTCCTCAAACTCCTGTACCATCTGACCCGATGTGAACGTGTAGCCGTCCGGGAAGGTCGTCATGCCGGGGTCGTCGGCGTCCGCCATCAGCTCGTCAAAGCGGGTGAGCAGCGCCTCGCGGTCGGATTCGAGCGCGCGCAGCTCTTTGAGCGCCGCCTCGGCCTCCTTGCGGATCTCCGCCTTCTCCTCGTCCGTCATGTTGGTGCCGTCGGCGTTTTCCGTGAGGAAGAGGATGTGCTTGCAGCGGAGGTAATTGTTGTCGTTCGCCCAGGCGAGCACGTCCTCGTCGGAGAGCTTCTCGCCGTTCAGGCCGTAGGAGTTTTCCATGATGGCGTTGAACGCGGCGTTGCTCGAAAGGAGCGCGCGGTAGGTCGGCTCGTCGAGATACGCGCTCTCAATGGCCTCCATCAGCGCGTCCACGCCGCCGTACTGCTCCGCAACGTTCTGCCACTGCTTTTCGACCTCGGCGTCCACCGTTTCGGTCAGACCCCGCGCTTCCGCCTCGGTGAGCGGAACGGTGTAGTACTTCATCCGCGCTTCGAGCGTCTCGCGCAGCGCGTCCTGCAGCGTCGTGCCGTCGCCCACGTCGGTCGTAAAGTCGGGGATCGCCATGGTGTAGTTGATAAACTGGCTCGTCAGGCCGGCGATGAGGTAGTAGCAGAGCGTCCAGGTGACCTCCCGCCCGTTTACGGTCGCGACGACGGCCGAGCCGTCGTACTTTTTGCCGGCCGCGTCGAGCCGGGCTTCGATCTGCGCATACTTTTCCTGTATCGCGGCCTGCGCATCCTCGGCGGGCGCGCCGGTCGCTTCGGGCGCGGCGGTCTCGCCGCCGTCGGCGGCGAGCGCCGGAACGGACAGCGCGCCGAGCAGCAGCACAAGGCTCATAAACAGGGCAAGCAGTTTCTTTGCGTTCATAGAGTTTACTCCTTTTCCGCGGCGGGGTCCGCCGCCGGTTTTTGCAGTTTGTGCCACGCGGCGATGAGCGCGCGGGCTTCCGCTATGGGTTTTGCGCCGGGTCTGAGCTTCAGGCCCAGCCGCGGCTCGCGTCCGGCTTCGAGCTTGACGCGGCCTTTAAATTCCTTCTGCGCATAGAGCGCGGAAAGCGTTTCCATGTCGAAATTCTCTACCTTGAAATAGAGCATATTCCCCTTTTGGGAGATGTCCGAAATGCCGGCGCGCCCCGCCTCGCCGCGCAGCAGCGCCACGTGGATGAGCGCGTTCACCGCCGCCGGCGGATCGCCGAAGCGGTCGATCAGCTCGTCGGTGAGATCGTCGGCGTCCGCCTCGGTGCGGATGAGGGCGATGCGGCGGTAAAGGTCCATGCGCTGCTCGGCGCTCGGGACATACTTTTCCGGAATGTTCGCCGTAACGGAGAGGTCGGCCGCGCACTCGGTGCGCACGGGCGGCTTTTCGCCCTTTTCCTCGAGCACGGCCTCTTCGAGCAGCTTCAGGTACATATCGTAGCCGACGTCCATCATGTGTCCCGACTGCTCCGCGCCGAGAAGGTTGCCCGCGCCGCGGATCTCCAGATCGCGCATCGCGATCTGGAACCCGGCGTTGAACTCGGCAAACTCGCGGATGGCGGTGAGGCGCTTTTCGGCGATCTCCGTGAGCGCCTTCCCGGGCCGGTAGAGGAGATACGCGCTCGCGCGCCGCGCGCTGCGTCCGACGCGCCCGCGCAGCTGGTGGAGCTGGGCAAGGCCGAGCCTGTCGGCGTCCTCCACGATGAGGGTGTTGACGTTCGGGATATCGATGCCGGTCTCGATGATCGTCGTGCAGACAAGCACCTGGATCCTGCCCTCGACCATATCGTCCATGACGCGGGAGAGCTGTTCCTCGTCCATTTTGCCGTGCGCCACGCCGACGGTGACGCCGCCGCCGAGCTGCTTTTGCAGCCGCAGCGCCGCGTGCTCGATGTTCTCCACCCGGTTATGGAGATAGTACACCTGCCCGCCGCGGATAAGCTCGCGCCGGATGGCGTCGCACACGGCCTTCTCGTCCTGCTCCATCACGAACGTCTGTACGGGCTGACGGTCGCGCGGCGGCTCCTCGATGGTGGACATGCTGCGCAGGCCGGAGAGCGCCATGTTGAGTGTGCGCGGGATCGGCGTGGCCGAGAGCGTCAGCACATCGACGCCCTTCGACATTTCCTTGAGCTTTTCCTTGTGCGACACGCCGAAGCGCTGCTCCTCGTCCACGATGAGAAGGCCGAGATCCTTGAAGACAACGCTCTTCTGCAGCAGGCTGTGCGTGCCGATAAGAAGATCGACGCTGCCCGCGAGCGTCTTTTTGAGAATGTCCTTTTTCTGGCCGGGCGTACAGTACCGGGAAAGGAGCGCGATCTCGACCGGGTAGCCGAAAAAGCGGCGCATTGCGGTCTGGTAATGCTGGCGGGCGAGCACCGTGGTGGGCACGAGGATCGCGCATTGTTTGCCGTCGAGAATGCACTTCATGGCCGCGCGCAGCGCGACCTCCGTTTTGCCGTAGCCGACGTCGCCGCAGAGCAGGCGGTCCATCGGCACCGGCTTTTCCATGTCGTCCTTGATCTCCCGAATGCACCGGAGCTGATCGTCCGTTTCGGCGTAGCCGAACGACTCTTCAAACTCCGTCTGCCACGGGCTGTCCGGCGCAAAGGCGTAGCCCGGCGTGCGGGCGCGCGCGGCATAGAGCTTTGTAAGCTCGGCGGCGAGCTCCTTCGCCGCGGCCTTGGCGCGGGACGTCGCCCTTTTCCACTCCGCGCCGCCCATGCGCGAGAGCTTCACGGGGCGGTCCTCGCCGCCGCCGATGTATTTCGACACAAGGTCGAGCTGCGTCGCCGGAACGTACAGGCTGTCCGACCCGGCGTAGCATATTTTAATGTAGTCCTTCTCCACGCCGTCCACCGGCAGCTTGAAAATGCCGGCGAAGCGGCCGATGCCGTGGTGCTCGTGCACCACGAGATCGCCGACCGAGAGATCGGCGCAGGAGCCGAGCTTCTCGCGGTCCGCCATGGCGCGGCGGCGCTTGCGGCTTCGCAGCGCGCCCGCGGCGATCTGCGTATCGGTCAGCACGGCAAGGTGCGCCTCCGGCGCCTCGAGTCCCGCGGAGAGCGCCCCCACCGCGACGGCGGCGCGCCCCTCCGGCGGCAGAGCGCCGTTCGGGAAGCCGCGCAGCGGCGGTATGCCGTTTCGCTCGAGCATCGCGGCGAGCACGTCCGCCCTTCTCCCGTCCGAGGCGAGCACCACGACGCGGAATCCGTTTTCCAGATACCGCTGCACGTCGGCAAGCGCCGTTTCCGCGCTGCCGCCGTAGCTGGGGAGCTGGCGGACGTTCGTATCGAGCGCCGACCGCGGAGAGAGAGGATAGCGTCCCGCGCTGAAGGCGTCCGCCATCACAACCGCAAAATCCGCGATCTTTTCGCAGGCGGCCTTCCACGGGAGAAGATACTCCGCCGTGTCCGCCACGGGGAACGCCCCCTCGCGCAGGATTTTCAGATCGTCCGCGAGAGCGTCTGCGGCGTCCTTCGCTTTCTCGGCGCAGCGGTTCGGCGCGTCGATATAGACTATGGCGTCCGGCGCGATATAGTCGAGCGCCGTTGAATACTCGCTGTATATTTCCGGGAGATACCGGTCGCTCCACGGCAGGGGCGCGCCGGACGAAACAAGCTCCGCGTCGCGGCGGAGACGGCGGGAAAGCTCCGTCTGGCCGCGCCGTTCGGCGCGCGCGGCGCGGCGCGCAAGCGCCCCGGCAACGCTCTCCGCGCGGCTTGGATCGACGAGCGATTCGCACGCGGGCAGCACGCGGAACGCTTCGATGCTTTCGGCGCGGCGCTGCGTATCGGTATCGAAAAAGCCCATGGAGTCGATCTCGTCGCCCCAGAACTCGGCGCGCACGGGGCGCTCCGCGCCGGGGGAGAAAATGTCGAGAATGCCGCCGCGGCGGGAATACTGGCCGGGTCCCTCCACCATGTCGCTGCGGCGGTAGCCGCACGCGAGCAGGCGCGGCTCGAGCGCTTCGGGGCCGTCGCCCTCGCCTACGGTGAGCGTAAAGGCGGCGTTTTCCAGAACCTCCGGCGGCAGCGTGCGCTGCAAAAGGCCGGACACGGTGCACACCGCGGCCGCCGCGCCGGCGCGGAGCGCGTCGAGCGCGCGCAGCCGCCGCTGCTCCTCCTGCCGGGAAACGACCTCGATATCGCGCAGCGCGAGATCGCGCCCGGCGAGCTGCACAACGCTCTCGCCGAGCAGCGCTTCAAGATCGGCGGCAAGCGTCCCGGCGTTCGACTCGTCGGTACACAGCACGAAGATCGGCCGGCCGGTCTCGCGGCGGAGCATTGCCGCGCCGAGAGCGCGCATCGCGCCGCCCGATTGGGTCAAAAGGGCAGGCAAATAGCCCTCCTCGACCCTCAGGGGGAGGGTAGCAAGGGAGGGTGTTTTTCCTATGGCTTTGATTATGGCGTCCATAAGTATAAAGAATACACCTTTGTCGTGTCGTTTGCAAGAAAAAAACCTCCCCGGAACACGGGGAGGTCAGAGTCTCTCCGGCGGGGGAGGTCGGTTTTGCCGCGGGCAAACGCCGGAGGATCTTTCCCGGACGATCACCAGGCGTTATCAAAATCGCACCAGCCTTCGGCTTCGTCCTCTTCGCCGTCCGCTTCCGGCTGCTTGCCGAACACGACCGGGATCTCTTCGTATTCGCCGTTGCGGTAGACGGTGAGCACCGCCTCGCAGCCGGGGACGCAGCCGTTTTCCGCCGCGGTGAGATCGGCGGCGGTGGCGATGTCGGCGCCGTCCAGCCGGATGATGATGTCGCCGCTGCAAAGCCCCGCTACGCTCGCCGGGCCGCCGTCCTCCACGGCGTAGACCTGCACGCCGGGGACCATGGCGTTGCTGTCCGAGCGGTTATAATACTCCGCCGCGGCACAGCTCACGGTCTGGACGATAACGCCGAGATAGGCGCGCCCGCCGGCGGGGGCGCTCGTCGCGGACGGGGGCGTGTCGGCATGCACGGCCGCGGAGATCTCCGCGGTGCCGGAAATGTCCCCGTCGGCAAAGGCCGACTCCGGCAGCGGCGCGGGGACGGCGGTTTTGGCGTTCCCGGCAGGTTTTTCCGCATCGGAAAGCGCCGTCGTGAGCAGAGAGCCGAGCACGAAAAACGCCAGGCAAAGCGCGCCCACACACAGCGGCGAGGCCGTTTTCTTCGTTCCGGACGGTTTTTCTTCCGCAAAGGAGTAGCAGCGCGGCATATTCGGCGCGTCGTCCTGCCGTATATAGCTTGCGTCGGTAAAGCCGACGGTTCGTTCGCGCACGGGTTTTTCGCTCACACCTGCCGCCCCTCTCCAAGTTTTTGCCGCTATTATAGCAGGGAGTTGTGAAAAATGCATGAACAAGCCGGAAAAAATCCCTGGTGTTGCTTTTTTTTCGCTTTTACGGTATGATAAACTATTAGTGAGAAAGAAAAAACGGAGGCAATCTCTATGGCAAGCAAATATCTGGATATGTGTCCGCCGGTGCTGGCGTCGCTCAAGGCGGGAACGCCGATCATCGCCATCGAGACCGGATTTTTCATGCAGCTGCCGTACCCGCGCAATCTGCAGGCGCTGCAGGAGTGCGAGCAGGCGTTTTACCGGCGCGACTGCGTGCCGTGCTGCGTCGGCATTGTGAACGGGCGGCTCAAGGCGGGTCTCTCCAAGCAGGATATGGACACGCTCTGCCGCAGCGGCGGAAGCTGCACGCGCTCGCAGATCCCCGCGCTCGTCGGCGGCGGGTCCACGTCCGGCACAGGCCCCTCCGCCACGCTGGCCATTGCGCGCATGGCGGGCATTGTCCCGGTCATGGCGCCGGGGCTGCGCGATTCGCTCGCCGATCTGGACGCGCTCTCCGGCTCCTCGCGGCTTGTATTCTGCGGCAAGGTATCGCCGGACAAGGCGCTGCTGTTCTCCTCGCGCGGCGTGCCGGTGCTGCGGCTGGACGCTTCGGAGCTGGCGGACGCCTATCTCGTGCAGCGCGATCTTGAGGTGAGCGAGTGCACCGTCGTCCCCTGCGGCGACACGCTCGGCGATATCGCCGGGAAGGCCTCCGCCGTTGCGATGGACATTAAGCGCAAGACCTCGGCGGTATAAAAATAAAAAAGGATCTTCCTCTTTATGAGGAAAACCCCTCCGTCAAAATGTAGATGTCCATAAAACAGCATCAGTCCCGGCAGTAATGTCTGCCGGGATTGTTCTTGCCGTACATTGAAGCCATATGATATGATTAAACAGACTGATAAACTTGAGTTTATTTGATTAAGGAGAATTGAAAATAATGTTGGAATTAAAAAGATTGTCAGTTGATGATGGCTTAGATATTTACACAATGCTGCAAGAGATCCCTGCTGAAGAAAATGGATTAATTAACAAAGTCAACGGATTAACATTTGATGAGTATAAAGAATGGCTGATTGTAAAACAGAGGGATTCTGAGCAAGAAGGGATTGTAGATGGTTGGAAAGTGCCTTCTACAACTTTTTGGCTATATGCTGATGGTATTCCGGTTGGATTTAGTTCTGTCAGACATTTTTTGACTGAGGCACTGAGAAAAGCAGGAGGAAATATCGGGTACGGAATTGCACCAGCGTTTCGTGGAAAAGGATATGGAAAAGAACTGCTGAGATTATTGCTTAATGAAGCGAAAGAAATGGGAATAGATAAAGTGTTAGTAACCATTCTTTTAGATAACATAGCATCTCAAGCTGTGGCAATAGCAAACGGAGGTGTTGTTACTGAAAGAACTGACGAGAGAGTTTTCATTTGGATTGATACTAAGAAATAAAAAGGAAAATCAATTCCAATTTGTCAAACAGTAAGGGCGCACTTCTAGAGGGAGCCATGGATATTCCAGCCCTAACATAAAAAAAGAATCCGACCTTTGATTGCAGCCATAGGTCGGATTCACTTTTTTATGAGCAACCAGCTAAACCTCCGGTTTTGACCTCCCCTGTTAGGGGAGGCAAGTAAGTTTTTTGGAAGACCGGCTTGGCTCCCCTAACAGGGGAGCTGTCAGCCGTCAGGCTGGCTGAGGGGTTTACAACCTTCTCTCCGTCTCGTCTCGTTCCGCTCCCTCGTCAGAGGGAGCTTTTTTATTAACCAAATTTTCCCTGTATATAATCCCTTGTCCGGCTATCCTCGGCTTCGTTGAAGATCTTCGCGGTCTCGTCCATTTCCACGAGCTTGCCGAGCAGGAAAAACGCCGTCTTGTCCGAAATGCGCGCGGCCTGCTGCATATTGTGCGTGACGATGACGATGGTGTACGTCTTTTTCAGCTCGAGCGCCAGCTCTTCAATGCGCCCGGTGGAGATCGGGTCGAGCGCGCTCGTCGGCTCGTCCATTAAAAGCACCTCCGGTTCCGCGGCCAGCGCGCGGGCGATGCACAGTCGCTGCTGCTGTCCGCCGGAGAGACCGAGCGCGCTCTTTTTGAGCTTGTCCTTTGTTTCGTCCCAGATGGCGGCGCTTTTGAGCGATTTTTCCACGATCCCGTCAAGCTCCGCGCGGCCCCGGACGCCGTGCAGCCGGGGCGCGTAGGCGATATTGTCGTAAATGCTCATCGGGAACGGGTTCGGTTTCTGGAACACCATACCGATGCGGCTGCGAAGCTCCGTAACGTCGATTTTGTTGCCGTAAACGTTGTGCCCGTGGAAGAGCACCGCGCCGTCAATTTTGCAGCCCGGCACAAGGTCGTTCATGCGGTTGAGCGTTTTGAGATACGTGGACTTGCCGCAGCCGGAGGGGCCGATGAGCGCCGTGATCTCGTTGGGGAAAATTTCCGTGTCGATGCCGCTGAGCGCCTGAAACGCGCCGTAGTGCAGATCGAGCTTTTTTGTTTCCAGAATGGGTTCCATTTCCTTCACCGTTCCTTTCGTGCCCTGCCCGCCGTGAGCGAGGCGAGAAGATTGAGCGCGAGCGTCAGCACAAGCAGCACCGCCGCGATTCCGAAGGCGATATCAAATTTTCCCTGCTCGCTTGCGTAGAGATACAGCGCCACGGAAAGCGACGCCGAGGAGGATTCGAGCGCCGCCTTGAATCCCAGCAGCCGCAGACCGAAGCCCGCGGTGAACAGGAGCGCCGCGCTCTCGCCGGTGATGCGCCCGACGGAGAGGATGCATCCGGTCACGATGCCGTCCACGGCGTTCGGCAGCACAACGGTGCGTACCATGTGCCACTTGCCGCTGCCGAGCGCGAGAGCCCCCTCGCGGTAAGCTCCCGGCACGGCGAGCAGGCTCTCGCGCGTGTTCGCCATGACCGTGGGGAGCACCATGAGCGCGAGCGTAAGCCCGCCGGCGAGAACGCCCTGCTTCCATCCGGCGAGCTTAATGAAAAACAGCATGCCGATCAGACCGAAGAGGATGGACGGGATGCCCGTGAGCGTTTCGGCGGCAAAGCTGATGAGCCGCACGATGCGCGGATTATCCGCGTATTCGGTGATGTACACCGCCGCGCCCACGCCGAGCGGCAGCGCTACGCCCATGGCGATGAGAATGAGATAGAGCGTGTTGCAGATGTTGGGGAGGATGCCGGTCGTGCCGGCAAGATAGCTCGTCGCCGTCGTGAGGAACGGCCATGTGAGCTGCGGCAGACCGCGCTTTACAATGATCCCGATCAGGAAAAGAAGGATCCCGCCGGTGATCGCCGCCGCTGCGATGAGGGCCGCTTTCAAGAATATTTCCCGGAGCTTTCTCATGCTCTGGCGCTCCTTTCGCTGATGAGCCGCAGCGCGGCGTTGATGAGAAGAATAAAGAGGAACAGCACCAGACCCACGGAGAAGAGCGCGTCGCGCTGCAGGGAGCCGTAGGCGGCGTAGGACATTTCGGATACGATGGCCGTTGTGAGAAACCGGACGGAGGAAAAGAGCGACGGCATATTGGCGACATTGCCGGCAACCATCAGTATCGCCATCGCTTCGCCGACGGCGCGGCCCGTGCCCTGGATGACCGAGGCGATCACGCCGCTCCTTGCCGCCTTGAGCGACACGAGAAACCACGTTTCCACCTTTGTTGCGCCGAGCGCGAGGGAGGCCTCCTCATATTCGCGCGGCACGGCGCGCAGCGCCGTTTCCGAAACGGAGACGATATACGGGAGGATCATCACCGTCAGCACGAAAACAGCGGTGAGCAGGCACGCGCCGGAGGAGAGGGAGAACGTTTTCTGCACGATCGGCACGAGCACCGTCATGCCCACGAGACCGTACACGACCGAGGGGATGCCCGCGAGCAGCGCCACGCAGCTTCGCGCCGCGGCGGCGACGCGCGGCGGCGCGGCCTTGGCAAGAAATACCGCCGTGAAAAGGCCGAGCGGCACGCCGAGGAGCAGCGCGCCCGCCGTGCCGTACACGCTCGTGAGGATGAACGGCAATATCCCAAATTCGTTCGTCGGGGCGTTCCACGTCTCGCCGAAAAGGAAATTCCAAAGCCCGATCTCCCGGATCGCCGGTATTCCGGAGATCACAAGGTACAGGCAAATGCACAGCACAAACCCCACCGCCGCGATGCCGCAGAGGAGAAATATCCATTTTACGGTGGTTTCCAGGATCTTTTTCTTCATAATAAAAGCAAAATACTCCCCGACATTTCTATCCTTGTCGGGGAGTATTCTACGGCGGGGGTGTAAAATCCGTTACCGCGGCGTTGTAAAATGTGTGTAAAGCGCTGCCGGACTCATTCATGGAGATATAGCGCAGGGCAGCCACCCTTGTCCCACACGCGGAACAGCGTGTAGCCGTACGTGTTTTCCAACCGTTCGCGCATGTTTTCGGAGGCGTCGGACACGATCCACTTCGGCGGCGTTTCGCGCAGATATTCGTCCAGCTCCTTGGCAATAAACGGTGAATCCTGGCTCATCCAATCCTGCGTCATGGCGTGGCAGAAGCAAGGATCCACATCCAAATAGAGATATACGTTTGCGCGCATATCGTATGCGAGCACCTCGCCGGGATCAGCGTCGATGCACGCGCGTATCTCGCTCATGGCCTCCTTCTCGCTGTCCAGATATCCGCAGAAGTTGAAGAGGATGCTTTTACCGGCGTGGATGGCCGCCTGCGGCGCATAAGGCAGCAGACAGAACACGAGAACCGCCGCGCACAAGCGCTCCGCCGCTTTCTTTCCGGCCGCCATGGAGCGGACGCCCTGGGCGCACACGGCGAAGCCCGGCACGAGCGCCGGGGTGAGGATAAGAAAATAATGCTTGTAGCTGTATCCGAGCACGGCGACCGCCGCGCCGAACACGCAGGAGAAAATGAGCACGAGCGCGCTGCCGAGCGGCAGGGCGCCTTTTTTCATCTGGCGCACGGCGAAGTATATCACGACCGGCACCATGGACACGCGGGCAAAATACATCAACCAGTCCTTCGCCGTCTTGGCGGCGGCGCCGCCGGCGGCGTAGTGGAAGTTGTGAAGGAAGCTCGCATACATAAACCGGTCGAACGCGCCGATCCGCGCAAAATACAGAGCGAACGGCCCGATGACGAGCGCCGCGCCGCAGAGCACGAGTATAATGTGCAGCAGCAGCGCGCCGAATTTTTTCTCCCGGCAGAGCAGCACCGCGAATGCGAGCAGCACGCCGCAGACGATGGCGGCATTCGTCGCGCGCATCATGAAATTCACGCCGAAGCAGACGCCGTAGATCACGCTGTACCATTTCGGATGACGGTACACCGGAGCGCCGGTCTTGATAAACCGGAGCGAGAGCCACAGCGGCAGCAGCGAAAACACGAGCGACCATTCCTCGGTCATGTTTCCCTCGCCGACCGTGCCGCAGTAGAGGAACAGCAGCACAAGCACCGAAAGCCACGCCGTCCCCCTTCCGGTGAATAGGCGCGCCGTCCGGTAGGAAAGCTCAAAGGCGAACGTCATAAATACGACTTGTAATATCCAAAGACCCATGCGCCCGCCGAGCAGATAGCCGAGGGCGTTGAAATAAAAGATCATCGGTCCCTTGTTGTCGTAAAGATCAAGATAGAGCCGCAGCCCGTGCGTGATGCCCTTGCCGAACGACATGAACACCGCGGAATCATAGCCGTAGTAAGCGTTGAGCGGCGTCGTGTAGGGAGAGGCGAACAGCATGAACACCACGCTGAAGCACAGCAGCACGCCAAGACGCGGCAGCGATCTTTCGTCCAGATATTTCCCAAGCTTTTTCATAATTACTCCTTGTATTTACCGGAACGGGTCGGTATCGTCGTACTGGCTCGGCTGGTTGGTATACGGATTGATATAGACATGGTTGCTGTCGTCGTCAAGATAGTACATATGCAGCGCGTCGCGCATATTGAAATACTCCTCCGAGCCGTTGCGCCAGCCCTGCGAAACGCAGTCGGTCGTATAGATGACCTGCACCTGCGTATCCGGCAGCGCCGCCTTGAGCGCCTCGATCTGATCATCGCGGTACATGTTGTAGCTGATCCAGAGCCTTTCGAGCCACGTCATGTGCATGAGCGTGTCCAGATCAGCCTCCGCGTCGCGCACGCGCTTGTAGGTGATGTTCAGATGGCGCAGATTCGTCAGCTCCCGGAGCGGCGTTATGTCCGAGGTATTCGTCCAGAACATTTCGAGCATCACAAGGTTCTTGAGATATTTCAGCGCGGGCAGCGATTCATACTGGCTGTTGCTCACGACGAGATACCGGAGATCTGGGAAGTTTTCAAACATGTCGGGATCGTCGTAGAACTTCTGATGGCCGAGATCGATGGCGATCATATCGCGGCAGTATCGGAGAGCGGCAAAGGAATGGTTATCCTCCGGGAATTCATAATCGTTGTTGTATACTGTGAAATACGTCCGGTCCGTGCGAAGGCCCCAACGGCGGACCTGCACCATCCACACGAACTGCACGTCCTCGTGCCGGAGATCGATCGCATCCATATCCTCGTCCGATATGCCGCAGCGCAGCATCACGACCTTTTTAAGTTTCGGCAGATAGGGAAGCATGGCCTCGATCTGCGCCGCGTCCTCCACGGTGAGAGGAACATCCGAAAAATCGATCTCCTCGGCTGCGGTCGAGAATCTCACGCCGAAGAGCTGCGTTTCCCATTCGGTAAGAAGATTTGGGTGCGCCGCAGAAAAATCCCGCAGCATGTGTTCGGAAAGACCGCAGTCCGTGAGATTGACGCTCTCCGCGTTTGAAAAAAGCGGTAGCGCTGCAGAAAGCTCGGAGAGATCCTCTTCTGTGAGAGGCGTGCCGGTAAAATCGAGCGCCGTGACATCGCTGGGTATAGTACGGCCTGCGAGCGTCACGTCCCAGGAAAAGAGCATGGACGGAAATTCTTCTGTAAGGGCGAGCTGATCGGCAGGCGAAAGCGTGCTGTCCGTGAGAACGAGCGTTCGGAGCTTCGGCAAACGGGTAATCGCGGCGCGGAGCACGTCCGCCGAAGCGTCTTGAACCGCAATGCTCTCGCTCTCCCCGTCGAAGCTTTTCTCGCCGAGAGGGACTATCCAGTGTACCCGCACTTCGGGCAAGGCCTTTTGCAGCGCGAGAATGGCGGAAAAATCGCTACAGGCGCTCACATCAGCTTCTTTGAGATTTTTCAGCCGTGCAAAAGACGGAATGTCCTCCGTGGTGAAATCCGCCGTTACGATGCTTTTGCTCTCTCCGTCAAAGCTCTTTCCGCCGACGGTGACGTCCCAGAGAACGTGCGCGTCCGGAAACCTGCTTTCTATCGTCCGCAGCTTTTCCTCGCTTATCTCCCGTCCGCGCAGGTCGATGGTATCGGCGCTGCGCGCTGTGACGGTTCCGTCGACAAAGGTATACTTCCAGAAAAACCAACCGACTGCTATAAGCAGCAGTATCACCACAGGAAGGAGCCAGCACAGCCTCTTTTTTTCTTTCACGGTGTCTCCCTTCATTTAGCGGATCTTCTGCGGCTCTTCCACGTTTGTTTCGGATACAATGTAATGCGGACGATGCTTTGTCTCCATATAGGTTTTGGCAATGTACTGCCCCATAACGCCGAGAAAGAACGTCTGCATTCCGCCGATGAAAATAATGACGCAGATTGTGGACGCCCAGCCCGCTACCGGATCGCCGAAGACGGCACGCCGAACGACCAGAAAGATCAGCACGAGGATTGAGATCGCCACCATACCCATACCGAACCAGAACATAGCGCTCAGCGGTGTTTGCGAAAAGTTGATAATGCCGTCCACCGCGTATTTAAAAAGCTTCCAGAAACTCCATTTTGTCTGCCCTGCGACGCGCTCAACGTTTTCATACGGCAACCAGTATGTACGAAAGCCTACCCAACCGAAAATGCCCTTGGAAAAGCGGTTATATTCGCTCATGGATAAAATGGCGTCTACCATTTCCCGGCACATCAAACGAAAATCGCGTGCGCCGTCTACAATATCAGCGTCGGAGATCCAGTTGATAAGCTTATAAAACTGCCGGGCGAACCAGCTTCGGAGCGGTGGTTCGCCCGCACGGTCAACACGGCGCGTAGCCACGCTGTCATATTCACCAGTACGGAGTATCTCCAGCATTTGGGGAAGAAGGGACGGTGGATCCTGCATATCCGCATCCATCACCGCCACATAATCTCCCTTGGCGTTGCAGAAACCGGCAAACATAGCGCTCTCCTTACCGAAGTTGCGGGAAAAGGAAAGATATCTCACGCACGCATCCGTTTCGGATAGCTCTTTGAGAATAGAAAGCGTCCCATCCTTTGATCCGTCGTTCACAAAGAGCAATTCGTACGCTTCATTCATGGAAGAAAGAACCGCGCTGCATTCTTGATAGAATATCGGGAGAGCCTCCTCTTCGTTGTAGCAAGGAACTATAATCGATATCATTCTTCTTCTTCCTTTCTTATGTGGCTTTCTTTTTTCTGCAGGCATACCGGCCTTCCTGGGTGTCGCCGTTAAAAAAAGGATCTTCCTCCGTCACGATATTTTATTGCCAAGCGAGAGTTTGTCTGCGGAAATATTGTTTTCCGTCAAAATTTCTTCGATGACTTCATTCCATGTCTTATTTTGGAATTGTCTTTCGTCGGGCACAGTTTCGTTGGCCGAGGCAAGCGGCTTCTACACGAGAAAGAGCATTTTAGAGTAGCAACAAAACACACAATCCTCATTGCCAGAGTTACTTTTTTTTGCACCCTTGTTTGTGCAGATAACCTTTTTTATCCTATAATAAATAGCATGGATAGTCAATAGATGCATTTAATATACTGTATAATTAAAATATATTATATAATACATTATATATAATATATCTTTACACCATTGTGAAAAAGTGGTATAATTCTATAATGCTGATAATAGTGCCTCCGGGCACTTTACGGATCATAAGGAGAGAGAAAGAATGAATTCCCTCAACGACATATGGAACAGCGTTCTTGCCGTTCTCGGGCAGAATCTGACCGCCACGGCGCTGAACACCTGGTTTGACGACTGCACGCCGGTCGAGATCGTGAATAACCGGCTCGTCATACACACGCCCACGGAGTTTAAGCGCGACATTATCCAGACCCGCTTCGCCCAGACGATCGTTGACGCGCTCAGCGATCTTTTCTCCGCCGAATTCAAGCTGACGATCCTCGCCGGGGACGAGCTGGACAGCTACATCTCCGAAACGAGAACGGACGATACGCTCCCGGAGGTCGCGGGCTTCACGTTCGATAACTTCGTCGTGGGGCCGTCGAACAAATACGCCCATGCCGCCGCCGTTGCCGTGGCGGAAAATCCCGGCAAGCTCTATAACCCGCTCTTCATTTACGGCAACTCCGGTCTCGGCAAAACGCACCTTCTTCTCGCCATCGGCAGCGCGATGCACGCGAAAAACCCGAAAGCGAAGATCGTGTACGTCAAGGGCGACGACTTCACGAACGATCTCGTCCACGCCATTCAGGTCGGCGGCGGCGAGGAGCTGCGCGCAAAGTACCGCAGCGCCGATCTTCTGCTGATGGACGATATCCAGTTCATCGCCGGCAAGCAGCAGACGCAGGAGGAGTTCTTCCACACGTTCAACACGCTCTATGAAGCGGGCAAGCAGATCGTCGTCACGTCCGACCGCCCGCCGATGGAGATGAACAAGCTCGAGGACCGTATCCGCACGCGGCTCGAATGGGGCCTTATGGCGGACGTGCAGCCGCCGGATCTTGAAACGCGCATGGCCATCACGCGCAACAAGGCCGCGCAGCTCGGCGTTGTGCTGCCGGACGACGTCGTGACGTTCATCGGCGAAACGGTCACATCGAATATCCGCCAGCTTGAGGGCGTTGTGAAAAAGCTCACCGCCTACCGCGATCTTTTAGAGGACGAAATCACCGTTTCAAGCGTCCGCCGCGCCATCAAGGACGTGATCCGCGTCGGGACCTACGTCCCCACGCCGAACGTCATCATTGCGGAAACGGCGCGGTACTTCTCCGTTTCGGAGGAGGCGCTGCGCGGGCAGTCCCGCCAGAAAAACACCGCCACGGCGCGGCAGGTCGCCATGTATCTCTGCCGGAATCTCACAAACATGGCGCTCACCGACATCGGCGCGCAGTTTGAGGGGCGAAATCACGCGACGGTGCTCGCCTCCATCCGAAAGATCGAGGACATGATGCAGGCCAGCCAGGAGTTTGCCATGGTCATCCGGGACGTTACCTACAACATCAATTCCAAGGCATAGCGCCAAAAATAACGTTTTCCACAGAATGTATGTGGAAAAACTGTTTATAAATGTTCAAAACTTTTTTTCCTCTCTCCGCTGTGGAAACTGTGGAAAAAACCGGCGAAGTTTTCCACATCGGTTTTTCTTGATCTTCAAGGCTTTCCCGGAGTTTTCCACAAGTTTTTGCTCTACTGATACTCGCTTCTGAAAAATATTCTGTCTTTCTTTCTGGAAGAAACGGAGGAATTACCATGAAATTCACCTGTGAAAAATATCTGCTCAGTCTCGCTGTAGCCACCGCGGGCCGCGCTGCCGCCTCCAAAAGCCCGATCCCGGCGATGGAAGGCCTGCTCATCGAGGCCGGACACAATGTCCGCATCACGGGCTACGATCTCAAAAAGGGCATTTATACGACGTTCGAAGCGGACGTTTCCGCGCCGGGCAGCGTTGTGATCAACGCCAAGCTCTTCGGCGACATCGTGCGCAAGCTGCCGGACGGCATCGTTTCCGTCTGCTCGGACGGGAACAACGCGGTGAACATCGCCTGCGGCAACGCCGACTACAACATCTCCGGCACGGCGTCGGACGATTTTCCGGAGCTGCCCTCGCTGGATTACAGCAGCAATCTTTCCCTGCCGCAGAACACGATGGCGCGCATGATCGCCGAAACGAGCTTCGCCATCTCCACGAACGAGTCCCGCCCGGTGTATACCGGCGCGCTCATCGAGGTGGAAAACAACATAATGACCATGGTGGCCGTGGACGGCTACCGCATGGCGCTCCGCCGCGAGGCCGTGGAGACGTGCGATGCGGAAAGCCTGAAATTCATCGTGCCGGGCGCTGCTCTCTCCGATCTGGAAAAGATCTGCATGAGTCCCGAGGAGCCGGTAAAGATCGCCGTCGGCAGCAAGCACGTTTCGTTCTCCGTGGGCGATACGGTGCTCATCTCCCGCCGTCTGGAGGGCGAATTTCTGAACTTCCGCAAGACCGTTCCCGGCGATTTTCCCATTCAGCTCAAAGCGCAGCGCGCCGATCTCATCCGCTGCACGGACCGCGTGAGCCTCATCATCGACGACCGCACGAAAAATCCGCTCCGGTGCGTGTTCGGGGATAACCTGCTCACCATCACCTGCGCTACGCCGCTCGGCCGCGCCGAGGACTGCTGCCCGCTCGAGGGCGACGGCGGCGGGATGATCATCGGCTTCAACAACAGCTATCTCATGGACGCTTTCAAGGCCGCGCCCGCCGACACGCTGCGCATCAACATTGTGAACGGCAGCGCCCCGTGCATCATCACGCCGGAGGACGGCGGCGACAGCTTCCTTTACATGATCCTGCCCGTGCGGCTGCGCTCGGAAGGCTGATGCGCGTCGATGCCGTGCAGACGGAAAATTTCCGTCTGCTGCAGAGCGGCCGGTGCGAATTTTCGCCGGGCGTGAACGTTATCGCGGGCGCAAACGCACAGGGGAAAACGACGCTTCTGGAAGCGGTGTACATGCTCACCGGCGCGAAGAGCTTCCGCACGTATTACGATAAGGAGCTTATCGCCTTTGAAAAGGACGAGGCGGCGGTGCGCGGGGAGTATTTCGCGTCCGGGCGCGAACAGCGTTTGGAGATCCTGCTCCGCCGCGGCCGGACGCGCACGATGAAGCGCAACGGCGTGAAGCTCCTGGCGGGGGAAACGGAGCAGTGTCTGAAAGCGATCCTCTTCTCCCCGGACGATCTTGCCATGATCCGCGGCGCCGCCTCTCTGCGGCGGCGGATGCTTGACGCCGCCATTACCCAGCTCCGCCCCGGGTACGGCGCGCTCATCGCCGAATACCGGCGGCTGCAGGAGAACAAAACGCGCATATTGCGCGACTGGCGGGAAAAGCCCTCGCTTTTGGATACGCTGGACGTCTTTTCGGACGGAATGTGCCTGTGCTCGGCGAAGATCATCCGTTACCGCGCGTCGTTTGCACGGAGGCTTTCCGAGACCGCGCAAAGCGTGCAGAGCGAGTTTTCCCGCGGCGCGGAGAAACTTACGCTCACTTATACCACCGTTTCGACCGTGGCCGATCCGGCGGCGGGCGAGCGGGAGATATACGAGGCCGTGTCCGAGCGGCAGCGCCAGCTTCGCGGCGCGGAGCTCGACAGCGGTCTCTGTCTTGTCGGCGCGCATAAGGACGATCTTCTGATCGCCATCAACGGCGCGGATGCGCGCAGCTACGCTTCCCAGGGACAGACGCGCACGGCGGCGCTCTCCCTGAAGCTCGCCGAGCGGGATATCTTTCTTGCCGAGACCGGCGAAACGCCGGTGCTGCTGCTCGACGACGTGCTCTCCGAGCTGGACAGCGCCCGGCAGGAGTTTGTTTTGAACCGCATCGGCGGCGGACAGACGCTCGTGAGCTGCTGTGAGGCGGCAAGCGTCGAGCGCATGACGGGCGGGCGCGTACTTTATATGGACAAAGGACGGGTAAACGGATCATGTACCTCCACTTAGGCGCGGAAACGGTCGTGCGGACCGACAGCATCGTCGCCGTGTGCGACCTGGATAACGCCAGCTCCTCGCATATTACGCGGGACGCGCTCCGCGCCGCGGAGAAGGCGGGCAAGGTCGTGAACGTGGCGGACGATCTTCCCAAATCGTTCGTCGTCTGCCGGGAGGACGGAGTTACCCGGATCTATCTATCGCAGCTCAACACCGCGACGCTTTTAAAGCGCGCGGAGAATATATCCTTTGATTAAACTCATGGAGGAACACCCATGTCGGAAAATACACCGGTCAATCCCAATTCCTATGACGCGAGCCAGATCCAGGTCCTGGAGGGTCTGGAAGCGGTGCGTATGCGTCCGGGCATGTATATCGGCTCGACGAGCTCAAGCGGTCTGCACCATCTGGTGTATGAGATCGTTGATAACGCCATCGACGAGGCGCTCGCGGGCTTCTGCACGCATATCGAGGTATCCATTGAGGACGGCGAGTCCATCTGCGTGACCGACAACGGCCGCGGCATTCCCGTGGACATTCAGGAGCAGACGGGCAAGCCCGCGCTCGAGGTCGTCTATACGGTGCTGCACGCGGGCGGCAAGTTCGGCGGCGGGGGCTACAAGGTCTCCGGCGGCCTGCACGGCGTCGGCGCGAGCGTGGTGAACGCGCTCTCGGACTGGCTGGAGGTGCGCGTATTCAAAAATGGCAGCATCTACGAGATGAAATTCTCCCGCGGCCACATTACGCAGGAGATGAAGATCGTCGGCAAGACCGACAGGCACGGCACGCAGGTGCGCTTCCATCCTGACCCCGAGATGTTCGACGACACGGTCTATCATTATGACGTGCTCTTCAAGCGCATGCGTGAGCAGGCGTTTCTGAACGCCGGTCTCACCATCATCATGGAGGACAGGCGCCCCGGGCAGGAGCAGCGACAGGAGCTTTGCTACGAGGGCGGCATCCGCGAGTTCGTCACCGAGCTGAACCGCCACAAAACGCCGGTGCACGAGAACGTTATCTACATGTCCGGCGAGCGGAACACCTCCATGTGCGAGATCGCCATGCAGTGGAACGACGGCTACGATGAGCGCATCGAGTCCTTCGCCAACAACATTCTCACGCCCGAGGGCGGCATGCACGAGACCGGCTTCCGCACGGCGCTCACGCGCGTTATCAACGCCTACGGCAAATCCCGCAAGATTTTGAAGGACGAGGAGAACCTCTCCGGCGAGGACTGCCGCGAGGGGCTGACCGCCGTTATCTCCGTCAAGCTGGAAAACCCGCAGTTTGAGGGCCAGACGAAGGCCAAGCTCGGCAACAGCGAGATCCGCACGATGGTGGACAGCGTCGTGAGCGACAAACTCGAGCAGTTCTTTGAGGAAAATCCTGCCATTGCCAAGCAGATCCTGGAAAAGGGCATTTCCGCTTCCCGCGCGCGCGAGGCCGCGCGCAAGGCGCGCGACAGCATCCGCCGCAAGACCGGGCTCGAATCCGGCCAGATGCCGGACAAGCTGCAGGACTGCAACGAGCGCGACCCGTCCCTTTGCGAAATCTACATCGTCGAGGGCGACAGCGCCGCGGGCAGCGCCATTCAGGGACGCGACTCCCGCTTCCAGGCCATCCTCGCCATGTGGGGCAAGATGCTCAACGTGGAAAAGGCGCGCGTCGATAAGATCTACGGCAACGACAAGCTCTATCCGCTGATCGTAGCGCTCGGCGCGGGAATCGGCAGCGAGTTCAACATCGATAAGCTGCGCTATCATAAGATCATCATCATGGCCGATGCCGATGTGGACGGCTCGCATATCCGGACGCTGCTTTTGACCTTCTTCTTCCGGTATATGCGGCCGCTCATTGAAAACGGCTATGTCTATTCCGCCGTGCCGCCGCTCTTCAAGCTGAGCCGCGGCAAGCAGCAGCGCGTGGCGTATTCCGACGAGGAGCGCGACGCCATCTCCCGCGAGCTGCGCGGCGACAACCCGGACGCAAAGGTGGATATCTCCCGCTTCAAGGGTCTCGGCGAGATGGACCCGCACGAGCTTTGGGAGACGACGATGGACCCCGAGCGCCGGACGCTCCGCCGCATCACGCTCGAGGATGCGCAGCGCGCCGATGAGATCTTCACCGTTCTCATGGGCGACGAGGTGGAGCCGCGCCGCGCGTGGATCGAGACCAAGGCACGCTACGTCGTCAATCTGGATTATTAAGGAGGCGGCATAATGGCACACAAACGCGATTATAAGCCGGAAGACATCGCCTTTCCCGAGCAGCATATCGTTTCCTCCGAGCTCGTCTCGGAAATGGAAAAGAGCTATATTGAATACGCCATGTCCGTCATCGTCGGGCGCGCCCTGCCCGACGTGCGCGACGGACTCAAGCCCGTCCACCGCCGCATTCTGTACGCCATGTACGAGGACGGCCTTACGCGGGATAAGCCGTACCGCAAGTGCGCCACCGCCGTCGGCGACGTGCTCGGCCGGTATCACCCCCACGGCGACGCTTCGGTGTACGACGCGCTCGTCCGCATGGCGCAGGACTTCTCGCTGCGCTATCCGCTTATCGACGGCCACGGCAACTTCGGCGACGTGGACGGCAACCCTCCCGCGGCCTACCGTTACACCGAGGCGCGCCTTGCCCGCATGGCGGACGAAATGCTCCGCGACATCGACAAGGACACCGTAGACTGGGACCCCAACTTTGACGAAACGCGCAGGGAGCCGCGCGTGCTCCCGAGCCGTATCCCGCAGCTTCTCGTGAACGGCTCTTCGGGCATCGCCGTCGGCATGGCGACGAACATCCCGCCGCACAACCTGCGGGAGGTCATCGGCGCGGCGGTCGAGGTGCTCGATAACCCGAACGCGACGCTCGACGATCTCCTGCGTCACGTCCACGGCCCCGACTTCCCGACGAAGGGCATCATCATGGGCCGCGCCGGGATCCGCGCCGCCTATGCCACCGGCCGCGGCAAGATCACCATCCGCGCGCGCACCGAGTTTGAGGAGCACGGCCAGAACCGTACCCGCATCATCGTCAACGAGCTGCCGTATCAGGTCAACAAGAAGATGCTCATCAAGAACATCGCCGAGCAGGTCAAGGACAAGCGGCTCGACGATATCTCCGATCTGCGCGACGAGTCCGACCGCAACGGCATGCGCATCGTCATAGAGCTGAAAAGAGACGCGAACCCCCAGGTGGCGCTCAACAAGCTCTTTGCCCAGACGCAGCTGCAAAGCACGTTCTCCATCATCAGTCTGGCGCTTGTGGACAACCAGCGCCAGCCGAAGATCCTCTCCCTGCGCCACATTCTCGACGAGTATCTGGTCTTTCAGGAAGAGGTCATCACGCGCCGCACAAAGTTCGATCTCCGCAAGGCGCGCGAGCGCGCCCATCTCCTTGAGGGATTGCTCATCGCGCAGGACAACATCGACGAGGTCATCCATATCATCCGCACCAGCTACGATAACGCGAAGGAAAACCTCATGGCGCGCTTCGGTCTGGACGACGTGCAGGCGCAGGCCATTCTCGACATGCGCCTCAAGGCGCTGCAGGGACTCGACCGCGAAAAGCTCCAGAACGAGTATGACGAGCTGGAAAAGAAGATCGCGTATCTCGTCTCTCTGCTCGAGGACCCCGAAAAGCTCAAGGGCGTGCTGAAGGACGAGCTGCTCGCCATCGCCGACAAGTACGGCGACGAGCGCAAGACGGAAATTCAGGACGTCGCCGACGAGATCGACATGGAGGATCTCATTGCCGAGGAGGAATGCGTCTTTACGCTTTCGCACAACGGCTACATCAAGCGCACCCCCGCCGCCGAGTACCGCGCGCAGAGCCGCGGCGGAAAGGGCGTGCGCGGCATGGCCACGCGCGAGGAGGACTATGTGGAGAGCGTATTCACCGCCTCGACGCACGATTACGTTCTGTTCTTCTCGAGCCGCGGGCAGGTGTACGTCCGCAAGGGCTACCAGATCCCCGAGGCCGGGCGCAGCGCGCGCGGCACGAACATCGTCAATATCCTGCCTCTTGAGCCGGAGGAGAAGATCTCCGCGATGCTCCGCGGCAAGGGATTGCAGGAGGACGATTTCATCATGTTCTTCACAAAGAACGGCGTCACGAAGCGTATGTCGCAGGGAGAACTCAAGAACGTCCGCAAAAACGGCATCCGCGCGCTCGACATCCGCGAGGGCGACGAGCTGGTGCAGGCGCTCACGACGCACGGCAGCGAGAAGCTGCTCGTCGTAACGCGCGGCGGCATGGCCATCCGGTTTGACGAAAACGACGTCCGCCCGATGGGCCGCACGGCCGCCGGCGTGCGCGCGATCCGTCTCAAGGACGGCGACGAGGTCGTCGCGGCGGTGCGCGCGACCGACGAGGACGCGGCGGTGCTCACCGTTACCGGGAACGGCTACGGCAAGCGCACCCGCATCGGCGAATATACCGTGCAGAACCGCGGCGGTCAGGGGCTTATGACCTACCGGATTACGCAGAAAACCGGCGGGATCGTCGGCGCGAAAAAGGTCACCGGCGAGGAGGACATCCTGCTCGTATCGGACGACGGCACGATCATCCGCATGGAGGCCGGCGGCATTTCGCTTCTCGGCCGCGCCACGCAGGGCGTGCGGCTGATGCGCCCGGCGGAGGGCGCGCACGTTGCCGCCATGGCCCGCGCCGAGCGCGAACCGGACGAGAAGGAGGAGGCCGGAACCGGGGAAACGCCGGAGGAGGAGTAAATGAACACGAATTATTTTGTTTCTGTTATAGTTGTTCTGATCGTCGCGGCGGTCGTCAGGTATGTGGCGCGAAATGCCAGGAAATGGATCACCCCCTCCGGTACGACGCTGGAAGAACAGCTCAAAAAGCGGGACGAGCGGATGGCGCAGGCGCAGAGCGCGCCGTACCGCCCCGCCCCGCCGCGGCGCGTGGCGCCGCGGCAGCCCTTGCCGCCGGACATGCCGGACGCCGCGTGCGTCGTGTGCGACAATACCGGCGAGGATCATTTCGCCCACGACAGAGCGCAGCGCATCGCGCAGCTCGACGCGTTTCTGAAAAACGGCATCATCGACAAGGCCGAATACCGCGCGCTGCGCGAACGCTATGAGCGCGGACTGTAAGAGGGAGAAGCATTCAGGGAGAAATATGAAGAACGTCATTCTGTATACCGACGGCGCCTGCTCCGGCAACCCCGGTCCCGGCGGCTGGGCGTCCATTTTGTGCTACGGCGAGAACGTAAAGGAGCTCTCCGGCGGCGAAAAGGACACGACGAACAACCGTATGGAGCTTACGGGCGTCATCGAAGGACTCAGGGCGCTCAAAGAACCGTGCGCCGTGGAGCTTTATTCCGACAGCCAGTATATTGTGAACGCCTTGAATAACGGCTGGCTGCGCGACTGGAAAAAGCGCGGCTGGAAGCGGCGCGACGGCGAGCTGAAAAACGCGGAGATGTGGCAGGAGCTGGACAGCCTCCTGCAAAAGCACCGCGTCACCGCCGTCTGGGTGCGCGGCCATGCCGACAACGAATACAATAACCGCTGCGACGCGCTTGCCGTCGCGGAGCGCGAAAGGCTTGTGTGATCACCGTGAAGAACGTAAAGAAAAAGAAAGACTTTACGCAGGGCAGCGTGCGGGTGTTCTTTTCCTACTATGCCCCGCACAGGAAGCTGCTGCTTCTCGATCTCGCCATGGCGGTCCTCGCCGTGGCGGCGGAGCTGGTGTTCCCGTACGCCACGCGCTACGCGCTCAACCGTCTGCTGCCGAACGGCTTGTACAAAGCCTTTTTCCTGCTGATGGCGGGGCTTCTCGGCGCGTATCTGCTGCGGGCGCTCGCGCAGTATATCGTGACCGTGTACGGCCACGAGCTCGGCGTGCGCGTTGAGGCGGACATGCGCGAGGATATTTTTGCCAAGGTGCAGACGCTCTCGTTCGCCTTCTTTGATAAGCACCGCACCGGCAAGCTCATGTCCCGCATGACGACCGATCTTTTCGATATCACCGAGCTTGCCCACCACGGCCCGGAAACCGTGGTCCAGGCCTTTCTCACGATCGTCGGGGCGCTCGCCGTTCTCGCCACGATCCGCTGGGAGCTTACTCTGATCCTTCTTCTTTTGCTGCCGTTGATGCTCGCGGTCGTGATGCGGCTGCGGCTGCGGCTGCGGGCGCGCAGTCTGGACGTGAAGCGCGAGACCGCCGAGATCAACACCGCCGTGGAGGCGGGCGTTTCCGGCATCCGCACCGTCAAGGCGTTCGCCAACGAGCAGGACGCCATGGACAAGTTCCGCGCATCCAACGAGAAATTCAAAAAGGTCAAAAAAAGCTATTACCGCATTTTCGGCGCCTTCAACGCCTCGACCGAATTTGCCATGGCGCTCATGCAGCTCGTGACGCTCGCCGCCGGCGGCCTGTTCATCCTGCGGGGCAAAATGGACGCGGTCGATCTCATCACGTTTTCGCTGTACGTTTCGGTGTTTATGGCGCCGGTCCGAAAGCTCACGCAGTTCGTCGAGCAGTTCCAGAAGGGGAGCTCCGGCTTCCTCCGGTTTCTGGAGATCATGCGCACCGAGCCGGACGTGAAGGACGCGCCGGACGCCAAGGAGCTTGAAAACGTAAAAGGCGGCGTGGAGTACCGGGACGTGTCGTTCCATTACCGGAACGGCGAAGAGGTGCTGCGCCATGTGAATCTCACGATCACGCCGGGCGAAACGCTCGCGCTCGTCGGGCCGTCGGGGAGCGGCAAGACGACGCTCAGCCAGCTCCTGCCGCGGTTTTACGATGTGACCGGCGGGCAGGTCCTTGTGGACGGGCAGGATGTGCGCTCCGTCACGCAGTCCTCGCTGCACCGGTACATCGGCATCATCCAGCAGGACGTGTTCCTCTTTGCCGACACCGTGCGCGAAAATATCCGCTACGGCCGCCCCGACGCAACGGACGAGGAGGTCGCGCACGCGGCGATACTCGCGTCCATCCACGACGAGATCATGGAAATGCCGCAGGGATACGATACGTTCGTCGGCGAGCGCGGCGCGATGCTCTCCGGCGGACAGAAGCAGCGCATCGCCATTGCGCGCGTGTTTTTGAAAAACCCGCCGATTCTCGTGCTCGACGAGGCGACGAGCGCGCTCGACAGCGTGACCGAGGCCGCCATTCAGGCGTCGCTCGAAAAGCTCAGCCGCGGGCGTACGACGATCGTTGTGGCGCACCGGCTCGCCACGGTCCGCGGCGCGGACCACATCGCCGTCATCGATAAGGAGGGCGTGAGCGAATACGGCACGCACAAAGAGCTGATGGAGAAAAACGGGCTTTATGCCGCGCTCTGGAATACGCAGAGACTGTCGTGAACCGCCGCGCCCCGGCTCGGGCCAAGCGGCTTGCTGCGGAAATCAGCGTCCCCCGCGCCTCCTGGCTCTCCCTCCGGGAGAGCTGTCACCGGAGGGGACTGAGAGGGTCGCACAATTCCAGTTGAAAAATCCAAATCGCCTGCCTATAATACAAAGCAGACGATCCGGGAGGAAGGAAATATGAAACGAACCAAGATCAAAGAACTGTGGACGAACGCCTCCGCGTTTGACGCTCAGCACATCACCGTCTGCGGCTGGGCGCGCACGATCCGCGATATGAAGAATTTCGGCTTTCTCGAGCTGAACGACGGCAGCGCCTTCAAGGGGCTGCAGGTCGTGCTCGAGCGCGAGAAGGTCGCCAATTACGACGAGATCGTCCGCCAGAACGTCGGCGCGGCGTTCATTGCCGAGGGCACGCTCGTCCTCACGCCGGAGGCCCCCCAGCCGTTCGAGCTCAAGGCCGAGACCGTCACGGTCGAGGGCGTTTCCTCGCCGGACTACCCGCTGCAGAAAAAGCGCCACAGCGTCGAGTATCTGCGCACGATCCAGCATCTCCGGCCGCGCACGAATCTCTTTTCCGCGGCGTTCCGCGTGCGCAGCGTCGCCGCCGCCGCCGTGCATGAGTTTTTCCAGAGCCGCGGCTTTGTGTATGTGAACACCCCCATCATCACCGGCTCCGACTGCGAGGGTGCCGGCGAGATGTTCCAGGTCACCACGCTCGATATCGATAACCCGCCGCGCACGCCGGACGGAAAGGTCGATTACTCCAAGGACTTCTTCGGCAAGCGCACGAGCCTGACCGTATCCGGCCAGCTCAACGCCGAAAACTTCGCCATGGCGTTCGGCGACGTGTACACCTTCGGGCCGACGTTCCGCGCCGAGAACTCCAACACCCAGCGCCATGCCGCCGAGTTCTGGATGATCGAGCCGGAAATGGCGTTCTGCGATCTGGACGGCGATCTCGTCGTCATGGAGGAAATGGTCAAATACATCATCTCCGCCGTGCTCGAAAAATGTCCGCAGGAGATCGAATTCTTCACGAAATTTGTCGATAAGGGTCTGCGCGGGCGGCTCGAGCACGTGCGCGACAGCGCGTTCGGCCGCGTGACCTATACCGAGGCCGTGGAGCTGCTGCAAAAATCCGGCAAGGCGTTCGACTACCCCGTTTCCTGGGGCGTCGATCTCCAGACCGAGCACGAGCGCTATCTCACCGAGGAGATCTTCAAAAAGCCCGTGTTCGTCACCGATTACCCGAAGGAGATCAAGGCGTTCTATATGCGGTTGAACGACGACGGGAAAACCGTCGCCGCGGCGGACTGCCTCGTGCCGGGCATCGGCGAGATCATCGGCGGCTCGCAGCGCGAGGAGCGGCTCGACCTGCTCACCGCGCGCATGAAGGAGCTTGGCCTCAACGAGGAGGATTACTGGTGGTATCTCGATCTGCGGCGCTACGGCTCCTGCCGCCACGCCGGCTTCGGTCTCGGCTTTGAGCGCATGGTCATGTACCTGACCGGCATTTCCAACATCCGCGACGTGGAGCTGCATCCGCGCACCGTCGGCAACGCCGACTTCTGAAACGATAAAAGCGGCGAGGGGATCCCTTCGCCGCTTTGCTTAAAAGCATAAGGAGGAAACAGCATGAAATACAACATTCAGGGCGAGCCGATGCCCGTTGTCATCTGCCATCTGGAACCGGGCGAGAGCATGATCACCGAGCGCGGCTCGATGGTCTGGATGAGCGCCAACATGCGCATGGAGACCGGAGCCGGCGGGCTTGGCAAGGCGCTCGGCCGGATGTTCGGCGGCGAGAGCCTTTTCCAGAACACCTATACCGCCGAGAGCGGCCCCGGCATGATCGCCTTTGCTTCGAGCTTCCCGGGCGCCATCCGCGCCGTGGAGATCACGCCGGATATGCCCGTCATCGCGCAGAAGAGCGCGTTTCTTGCCGCAACGCCGGGCGTGGAGCTGTCCGTCCACTTCCAGAAAAAGGCCGGCGCCGGTTTCTTCGGCGGCGAGGGCTTCATCATGCAGAGGCTGTCCGGCCGCGGCATGGCGTTCCTCGAGATCGACGGCTCGGCGGTCGAGTACACGCTCGCGCCGGGACAGCAGATCGTTGTGGACACCGGCAATCTCGCCATGATGGACGCCACCTGTCGGATCGACGTCCAGACCGTCCGCGGCGCGAAAAACATCCTCTTCGGCGGCGAGGGACTTTTCAATACCGTCGTCACCGGACCGGGGCGCGTCGTATTGCAGACGATGGCGCTGCCCGCTTTTGCGAGCGCGCTCATCCCGTATCTTCCGGCGAAATCCGACTGACGCTCACACAGCAAAATGGATAGAAAGCAGCGGGAAAACCCGCCGCTTTCTATCCAGAACGGATAATTTTCCGAAGGTACTTGAATTTTTTGCAAACTGAGAATAGTATAGGCGGACACGGAGAAAATTTTCGGATTTTTTTCGTGTTCTTTCTGTTATACGGTCATTCTACAGGTGCTGCCTATTTATATGGTTGTTTGCACGGAGGAGGGCAAATGAAAAAAAGATTTGAGATCAATATGACAAAAGGCCCGCTCCTGCCGGAGCTTTTGCAGTTTATCCTGCCGCTGATGCTCTCGACCATGCTGCAGATCGCGTTCAACGCCGCCGACCTCATCGTTGTCGGACGGTTCGGGCGGCCGCATTCCATGGCGGCGGTCGGCGCGAACGGCGCGATGATCAATCTGATCATCAATGTTCTTATGGGTCTTGCCACGGGCGGCGGCGTGCTCTGCGCGCGGTATTACGGCGCGAACCAGACCGACAAGCTGCGCCGCGCCGTGGCCACAACGCTCATCACCGGCGTGGTCGGCGGCGTGATCACCGGCGTGATCGGCCTTGTGCTCACGGTGCCGCTGCTGCGGCTTGTCGGCAGCCCGGACGAGGTGCTGCCGCTCGCCGCGGTGTATCTGCGCATCTACTTCCTCGGCCTGCCGGTCATGGCGCTGTATAACTTCTCCGCCGCGGCGCTGCGCGCGCTCGGCAACACGCGCCAGCCGCTCATCTATCTCGCCGTTGCCGGCGTGCTGAACGTGATGATGAATCTCTTCTTCGTGCTCGTCGTCGGCATCGACGTTGCGGGCGTCGCCCTGGCCACGGTGCTCAGCCTGTGCGTGTCCGGCTTCCTCACGGTGCGCTGTCTCCTGCGCTCGCAGGAGATGCGCCTTAAGGAGCTGCGTTTCTCCGGCCGTGTGTTCCGGAAAATGATGAAGATCGGCATTCCCGCCGGTATCCAGGGCTCGCTCTTCTCCATTTCCAACTTCATCATTCAGGCCTCGGTCAACTCGTTCGGCGCGGCGGTCATCGCCGGCAACAGCGCGTGCGTGAGCGTCGAGGGCCTGCTCTACTGCCCGTCGGACGCCGTGATGCAGGCCGCCACCACCGCCGTGAGCCAGAACGTCGGCGCGCAGGAGTATGAGCGCTCGCGCGCCGTCGCCCGGTGGTCCATGGCGCTCGTCGTGATCTTGACCGGCGTACTGACGGTGCCCGTGGTCGTGTTCCGGCGGCAGGTGCTGGGGCTCTATACCTCGGGCGAAACGGAGCTGCAGGCGGCGTTTATCCGCATGATGATCGTCTGCACGACCTACTCGCTCGACGGGACGATGGCGGCCATGTCCGGCGTGAACCGCGGTCTCGGTTACAGCATGCTCTCCGCGGCGGTGACGTTCGTCGGCGCGTGCGTGTTCCGTATCCTCTGGGTGTATACGGTGTTTGCGGGCGTCGGCACGCTCGAGAGCCTGTATGTGTCCTATCCGATCTCTTGGATCCTCTCCACGGCGGCGCACATCGTGTGCTATTTCATCATCCGCAAAAAGCCGTTCAGGGCGACGCTCGAAGCAAAAGCTGCCGCCGCCTGATCGGATGTTCCCATCAATAAACCGGCGCCTCCCGGAAGGGAGAGCGCCGGTTTGCTGTCTTTTCCGGGACCGTCAGGCCGCGGGAAGGGGCGCGGCGGATATGCCGGGAACATCGCCGGTGGCGGCGTCCACGTAGCAGTCGTACTGCAGCCAGTTGCTGGTGAAGCGGACTTCGTAGTAGCCGTTGTCGAGCGTGATCTCTTCGCCGGTGATCTCGCTCTCGTTCACACCCGCGCTGCGGGCAGCCTCGCTCAGCGCGGCGGCGGCGGTCAGATTCCGTCCGTAAACGTTGTTTTTCATAATTTCGATCTCCTTTGTAAATACTCCCTTGTCCTCGGGACCGGGGCTTTTTTCATTCTGACTGCAGTTTACAAAGGAAATCTAAGAGAAAAATGAAAAGGAAGAAAAAACCGATAACTTTTTTATTGCGCGGGATCGACCGGCGGGAGCACGAAGCGGAAATCGCTGCCCTGCCCCGGCTCGCTGACGACCTCGGCGCGGGCATGGTGGACAAGGGCGATCTCCCGCACGAGCGAGAGACCGAGACCCGTGCCGCCCTCGGCGCGGGCGCTGTCGCACCGGTAAAACCGCTGCCAGATTTTTTCCTGCTCCGCCTTGGGGATGCCGGGGCCGTCGTCTTTTACGGAGATCACGGCGCAGCCGTTTTCGCGGAAGAGGGAAACAAGGATGCGGCCGTTTTCCGCGCCGTATTTGTAGGCGTTCTGCAGCAGATTGAACATCACCCGCGAGAGGAGCGAGGGGTTATATGCGGCCCGGATGCCGGGCGCGATGTCGGTCGCAAGCGTGACGCCCCGCTCGTCGGCGGGGACGAACTCGTCGCAGCAGGCGTCCACAAAGCCGGAGAGATCGCACACGCGCAGCGGGTATTTTTCCGTCCCCTGCTGAATGCGTGTGAGCGAGAGGAGCTGCTCGATCAGCTCGTTCATTTTGCTGCCCTGCTGCTCGATCACGCCGATGGAGGCGAGAAAGTCCTCTCTCGTTTCCGCCTTGCGCTTCGCGCGGTCGCACTCGGCGAGGATCACCGCCACCGGCGTGCGCAGCTCGTGCGAGGCGTCGGCGGTGAACTGCTTTTTGGAGAGGAACGATGTTTCGAGCCGGGCGAACATGCCGTCAAACGTGTGGGCGAGCCGCCGCATCTCCCGCGGGCCGCGCCGGAGATCGAGCCGGGCGGAGAGATCGTCGCCGTCGGATATGCTGCCGGCAGCCTCGGTGATGCGCTCGAGCGGGAGGAACGAATCCCGCGCGATGAGCCACCCGCCGCCGACCGAGAGCAGCAGCAAAACCGGCAGCAGCGACCAGGCAAGCGGCAATATGACGCGCCCCGGCCCCGCCGCGGCGTCCGCAGAGATCACGCCGCGTACCCAGAACCCCGTGATCGACATATCAACATGGGAATCGTACACGAGCCAGTCTTTTCCGCCGGCAGTGACCGGCCGCACCGAGCCGGTTTGCAGCGGCAGCTCCAGCGGCTCCGCAAACGGCACGGCGCCGCGGAGATACGTCCCCTCCGCGTCGTAATAGGTGCAGTATACGCCGCGCGTGTACTCCTTCATCTCGTCCCATTCGAATACGCCGTGGTCAAATTCCACGGCATCGGCGCAGTCCGCTACGGTTTTTACCAGCCGGGAAGCGGGATCGGCGATCACCGAGCCGTTCATGACCAGCACAAACGTGAGCGTGACCGCCGCGAGCAGGAGCATCATCAGCGTGAACCAGAGGACCATCCGCCATTTTGCCGACATATTCAATCCTCCCGCAGCACCCAGCCCGTGCCCCACACGGTGTGGATGAGTTTTTTGGAAAATCCGGCGTCGATCTTTTTGCGCAGGTACCCGACGTACACGTCCACGACGTTCGTGCCGCCCTCGTAGTCGTAGTTCCAGAGATTGTTTTCAATGCGCTCGCGCGAGAGCACGACCCCTTTATTCCGGATCATGTATTCAAGCAGGGCGTATTCGCGGCCCGTCAGGTCAATGACGCGCCCGGCACGGACGGCCGTGTGCGCGCGCACGTCCACGGAGAGATCGGCGATCGTATAAACGTTCGTGCGCGTGTCGGTATATTTGCGCGCCATCACGCGCACGACCGCGAGCAGCTCCTGCATGTGGAACGGCTTTACGAGATAGTAGTCCGCGCCGGTCTCCAGCCCCTCGACCTTGTCCTCGACGCTGTCGCGCGACGTGAGGAACAGCACGGGCGTGTTTTTGCCGCTCTCGCGCAGAGCGCGCACGAGCGTCAGCCCGTCCATGCGCGGCATCATGATATCGAGCACGAGCACGTCGTATTCCGCGCACGCGAGCGCATCCCACGCCTCCTGCCCGTCAAAGCAGGGATCGACGCTGTATCCCTCGTCGGTCAGAGCCTCGGTCAGAATGCGGTTAAGATTCTTTTCGTCCTCAGCGACCAAAATTCGCATGGCAAATCACCCCGGAGCAGAGTGTATCGGAAAATATTAAGAAAAGTCTTAAAAGACCGGGAGGAAAAAAGCCTCCCCAAAGGGAGGCCTTATTCCGCGCGCTGGGCTTCGGCCAGGGTGACGATGTCGCCGACGCCGTCGAGCACCGCGCTGGGACGGTAGGCGTATTCGTCGAGCGTCGCCTCCGTGGAGATGCCGGAGAGGACGAGCACGGTGGACATGCCGCATTCCATGCCGGAGATAACGTCCGTGTCCATCCGGTCGCCGACCATGACGGCCTCGGCGCTGTGGCAGCCGAGACGCTTGAGTCCGGTGCGCATCATCAGCGGGTTCGGCTTGCCGCAGAAGTATGCCTGCTTGCCGGTGGCCATCTCGATGGGCGCGATGAGCGCGCGGCACGCCGGGGCGATGCCTTTTTCGATGGGACCCGAGAGGTCGGAGTTCGCGCCGATGAGCTTTGCGCCCGCAAGAACAAGATTCGTCGCTTTCGTGAGCGAGTCGAGAGAGTAGTTCCGCCCCTCGCCGACGATCACATAGTCGGGGTTCACGTCGTTCATCGTGATGCCCGCGTCATAGAGGGCGTTCAGAAGGCCCGCCTCGCCGATGACGTAAGCCGAGCAGCCCGGCGACTGGTCGCGGATGAACGCCGCCGTCGCGAGCGCGCTCGTATAAAACCGCGCCTCGGGCACGTCCAGTCCCATGCGCGCGAGCTTTTGCTTCAGCTCGAGCGGCGTACAGCCGCTGTTGTTCGTTAGAAAGAGATATTCCTTGCCGGTGCGCTGCAGCCAGTCGATAAACTCCGGCACGCCGGGGAGAATTTTGTTGCCGTGATAGATCACGCCGTCCATATCGCAGATAAAGCCTTTTTTGTCGTTAAAATTGAGCATACTATTCCTCCTTGTTATCAGATCTTACGGCGCAATACGCCGAAAACCCGCGGTGAGCGGGCTTCGGACGGCGCTGCCTTTTATTTTTCCGGGAACGTCACGGTAAATGTTGAGCCTTCGCCCGGCTCGCTCTCGACGCGCATGTCCGCCTTCTGGATGAGCGCGGCGTGCTTTACGATGGACAGTCCAAGCCCCGTGCCGCCGACGGCCTTGGAGCGGCTCTTGTCCACGCGGTAAAACCGCTCGAAAATGCGGCTCTGGCTGTCCTTCGGGATGCCGACGCCGGTGTCGCTCACGGTGAGAACGACGGCGCCGTCCTCCGGCGTGACGGTGATATCGACGCGCCCGCCGGGGCGGTTGTACTTGATGGCGTTGTCGCAGAGATTGTAAACGATGCTGTGGAGAAGCTGCGGCACGCCCTGCATCGGCGCGCTCACACCCTTGAGCGCGAGCGTCACGCTGGCGCCCGCGGCCTCCGTTTCCAGGCTGTCCACGGCGTTTTCCGCGATGCGGAGAAGATCGCAGGACTCAAACACATAGTCCTCGCCGCCCGCGTCGAGCCGGGTGAGATCGATGATATCCTCGACGAGCTTCGTCATGCGGCCGGATTCGGCGCGGATCTTTCCGGCGAAGGGCTTGACGTCCTCCGGCTTCGCGAGACCGCTTTCGAGCAGCTCCGCATATCCGGAGATGGCGTGCAGCGGCGTTTTCAGCTCGTGGGAAACATTCGCCGTGAACTCCTGCCGGATGAGCGAGGCGCGCTCGATCTCGGCGCGGTCGCGCCGGAGCTGCGCCTGCTGCGCGGCAATGCGCCGCAGAAGCGGCTCGACCTCGCGGTACTCGTCCCTTTCATAATACTTCATCGGGTTGTCCGGGTCAATGGCGTTGATGGGCGCGACGATCTTTTTTGTCAGCCGCGAGGCGAGCAGGAACGAGAGCACGAGCGCAAGCAGCGCCACAAGGCAGATCGGCTGCGCGAACCCGAGCACGAGCGACCAGAGCGCGAGCTGCACGACCGAGAGACGGAGCACCGTCCCGTCCGGCAGCCGCTGCGCGGCGTAAAGCTGGCGGTCGGCGAGCGTCGGGGAGTAGCGGCGCGCCTCGCCCGTGCCGGTCTCGAGCGCCTCCCGGATCTCCTCGCGTTCAAGATGGTTTTCCATCCGCGAGGCGTCCGCCTCGGTGTCGAAGAGCACCGTGCCGTCCGCGCCGACCCAGGTGACGCGGTAATCGCCGGTCGAAAGGCCGGTAAAGTAGTCCTTGCCGCAGAGCGACACGCCCTGCGCGGCGAGCGCCGTTTCCGCGTGCAGCTGCTTCATCTGCACGCCGGTAAAGTAGTTATACGATATGCCCATGATAAAGACGAGCGACGCGAGAAACACCGCGAGCGCCGCGCCCCAGATAGCGGTGAAGATTTTCCGGCTCATTTCGCGCCCTCCATTTTATAACCGACGCCGCGCACCGTTTCGATCAGCCCGCCGCATTCGGCAAGCTTTGTGCGCAGCGTTCCGACGTGCACATCCACGGTGCGCGTCTCCCCGACGTAATCGGCGTCCCACACGCGTGCGAGAAGCGCTTCGCGCGAGAACACCTGCCCGATATTTTCGAGAAACAGCTTCAAAAGCTCGTACTCCTTGAGCGTGAGCGAAACGGGGCGGCCGTTCACCGTGACGGTATGGCGGCCCTCGTCGAGCGTGACGCCGCCGCAGGAGAGAACGCCGGACGGCTGCCGCGCCGTGCGGCGCAGCACCGCGCGGATGCGCGAGACCATTTCCATCATGCCGAAGGGCTTGGCGAGATAGTCGTCCGCGCCGGTGTCCAGCCCGACGACCTTGTCGTACTCGCTGCCGCGGGCCGTCGCAAGAATGACGGGAAGCTGCTCCGTGATCGGAGAGGAGCGCAGCTTTTTCAGTATTTCCAGACCGTCCTCGCCGGGGAGCATGATGTCAAGCAGTACAAGATCCGGCGTATGTTCGCACATCGCCTCCCAGAAAGCGCCGCTCCCGGCAAAGCCCCGCGCCTCAAAGCCGGATGCGCGCAGCGTATAAAGCACCAGTTCGCGGATGCTGGCGTCGTCCTCCACACAATATATCATAAGGACGCCCCCTCTCATTTTATCGAGCATATCATACTATATGGAATGTAAAGAGGAAAACCCCGATTGTGTAAAATCCGCGTAAAATGAAAACCGGGCGGAGAAAGCCCCTGCCCAAGGAGCGGCTCTCCCCGCCGGGACACGGCGGGGAGAGCCTTTTGCTGTTATTTTTATATTTACTTCCGCGCGGCGCCCGGCTCCGCGTGCTGCGCGAGATGGCGCTTGAGAGCCTGGAACGTCTCGTCGCTGATGTAGTGCTCCACGCGGCAGGCGTCCGCGGCGGCGGTCTCCTCGCTCACGCCGAGCATCCGGAACAACGCCGTCAGGCAGGTGTGGCGCTCATAGATGTGCTGCGCGCGCTCCCGGCCCTTGTCCGTGAGCGTGATCGCGCCGAGCTTGTCCACCGTGACGTATTCCTGCTTCTTCAATATGCCGATCGCCCGGCTGACCGAGGGCTTCGAGTAGCCGATGTATTCGCTCACGTCGATCGAGCGCACGACCGGCAGAGAGTGCGAAAGGCGGTATATCGTTTCAAGGTACATTTCCCCGGATTCCTGCAAGGTCATGGCATTGTCTCCTTTTTGAGTTAGCATAAGCATACCATGAACGGACGAAATACGCAAGGTTTTGCAGCAAATTCACAATTCGGCAGATTATTCACAATTTCCTCTTGACAAGTTAGCGCCGGGTAACTATTATATAACCGCAGTTAGCGAGAGCTAACGATATATTTTTGACCAGCAGTTAGCGGAAGCTAACAGTTAAGGAGGGACGGATATGATGCCTCTGGTTCTGGCGAACATCGGCGAGACGCAGATCGTCAGGCGCATTGGCGGCAGCCCGGAGACGAAGCGTCATCTGGAAGATCTCGGCTTTACGGTCGGTGGCGAGGTGAGCATCGTAAACGCGCTCGGCGGAAACGTGATCGTAAAGGTCAAGGAGTCCCGCGTCGCGGTCAGCGACGAGCTGGCGCGCAGGATCATGGTTTAACAAAAATAAGAGATATAAGGAGGCAAAGGCATGAAAACTCTGCGCGAAGTGCCGGTCGGCTCAACGGTCAGGGTCGTTAAGCTCCACGGCGAGGGCGCGGTGAAGCGCCGCATCATGGACATGGGCATCACGAGAGGGACGCAGGTATACGTCCGCAAGGTCGCGCCGCTCGGCGATCCCATCGAAGTCACGGTCCGCAGCTATGAGCTTTCGCTCCGTAAAGCGGACGCCGGGATGATCGAGGTCGAATGACCGCGCCGGGGAAGTCCCCGTATTTTTTCAAACCATCAGTTAGCGAGAGCTAATCAAAGCTGTGAGAGCAGAAAGGAAGCGAAAATCATGGATGTGCGCATCGCCCTTGCGGGCAACCCGAACAGCGGCAAGACGACGCTGTTCAACGCGCTGACCGGCTCCAACCAGTTCGTCGGCAACTGGCCGGGCGTCACGGTCGAGAAAAAGGAAGGCAGGCTCAAAGGTCATGACGGCGTCATCATCACCGACCTTCCGGGCATCTATTCTCTGTCCCCCTACACGCTCGAGGAGGTCGTGGCGAGAAATTACCTCATCGGCACGCGCCCCGACGCCATTTTGAACATCATCGACGGCACGAACCTCGAGCGCAACCTGTACCTCACCACGCAGCTCACGGAGCTGGGCATTCCGGTCGTCATCGCGGTGAACATGATGGACGTCGTGCGCAAAAACGGCGACAGGATCAACGTCGAAGAGCTGTCCCGTCAGCTCGGCTGCCCGGTCGTGGAGATCTCTGCGCTCAAGGGCGACGGCGTCAGGGAAGCCGCCGAGGCCGCCGTTACCGCGGCGAAGGGCGGCAGGACCATCCCGATGCACAAGTTCTCCGGCCCGGTCGAGCACGCGATCGCCCACATCGAAGAGGCTGCCGTGCACGCCATGCCCGAGGAGCAGCAGCGCTGGTACGCCGTCAAGGTGTTCGAGCGCGACGATAAGGTTCTTGAATCCCTGAATATCCCCGAGGACGTCAAGGCGCACATCGAGAAGGATATCGAAGCCGCCGAGAAGGAGCTGGACGACGACGCCGAGAGCATCATCACCAACGAGCGCTACGTTTACATCGCCGGGGTCATCAAGGCCTGCTACAGGAAAAAGAACGCCGGGGCGCTCACCGCGTCCGACAAGATCGACAGGATCGTTACGAACCGCTGGCTCGGCCTGCCGATCTTCGCGGCCGCCATGTTCCTTGTGTACTGGATCGCCATGGTCGCCGTCGGCGCGCCCGCGACCGACTGGGCCAACGACGGGCTGTTCGGCGACGGCTGGCACCTGTTCGGCATCGGCGCCGCGCAGTATGAAGAAGCCGCCGGCGCGTACAGCGACGCCGCCGCCGTCGTGGACGGCTACAACGCCTATGTGGAAGAACACGGCGAAGCCCCCGCGGACGACTTCACCTACGCCGTCGAGGACGGGGAAACGCTGGAGATCACCGAGGAGACCGCGACGGTCGCCGATTACGAAGCGGCGCTCGCCGCGATGGAAGAGACCGGCGGCGAGCCCGACCCGGCGGATTACGGCGTGTGGGTGCCCGGCATCCCCGCGCTGATCGGCAGTGCTCTCGAAGCGGCGAACGCCGCGCCGTGGCTCTCCGGACTGATCCTTGACGGTATCGTCGCCGGTGTGGGCGCGGTGCTCGGCTTTGTGCCGCAGATGCTCGTGCTGTTCCTGCTCCTCGCGTTCCTGGAGGGGTGCGGCTACATGGCGCGTATCGCGTTCGTTCTCGACCGTGTGTTCCGCAAGTTCGGTCTCTCCGGCAAGAGCTTCATCCCGATGCTCATCGGCGTCGGCTGCGGCGTGCCGGGCGTCATGGCGTCGCGTACCATTGAAAACGAGCGCGACCGCCGCATGACCATCATGACCACCACGTTCATCCCCTGCGGCGCAAAGGTGCCGTTCATCTCCATGATCGCCGGGGCGATCTTCGGCGGCAGCGCGTGGGTCGCCACCTCCGCGTACTTCATCGGCATGGCCGCCATCGTCATTTCCGGCATCATGCTCAAGAAAACCAGAAGGTTCGCCGGCGAGCCGGCTCCGTTCGTCATGGAGCTTCCGGCGTACCACTGGCCGACGCCCGGCAACGTTCTGCGCAGCATGTGGGAGCGCGGCTGGAGCTTCATCAAGAAGGCCGGCACGATCATCCTGCTCTCCACCATCCTTGTGTGGTTCACGTCCCGCTTCGGCTGGCTCGACGGTCAGTTCCAGATGCTGTCCGAGGATCAGATCGACGCTTCCATTCTCGCGGCCGCCGGCGGCGCGATCTGCTGGATCTTTGCGCCTCTCGGCTGGGGCAACTGGCAGGCGACGGTCGCGTCCATCACCGGCCTTGTCGCCAAGGAGAACATCGTCGGTACGCTCGGCGTGCTCTACGGCGGCGGCGAGCTGACCGCGTGGCAGGCCATCGGCGCGGCGTTCACCCCCGTCACCGGCTACTCGTTCCTCGTGTTCAACCTGCTGTGCGCGCCCTGCTTCGCGGCCATCGGCGCCATCCGGCGCGAGATGAACAACGCCCGCTGGACATGGTTCGCCATCGGCTATCAGTGCATGTTCGCGTATGCCATCGCTCTGATGGTCAACCAGTTCGGCGGAGCCCTCGCCGGCCACGTCAACGCCATCGGCCTTGCGGCCGCGCTGCTCGTGCTCGCGTTCATCGTCTATATGCTCTTCTTCAGGAAGTACACCGAGGCCACCCGTCTCAGCGGCCGGGCGGCAAAGTAAAACCCAACCGATTCTCTCAAAGGAGGCAGGAAATATGTCCGGCTGGATCACGGAAAATATCGGGACGATCGTCATTGCGCTTTTGCTGGCGGTGATCGTCGTGTGCATCGTGCGCTCGCTCGTCCGGGACAGAAAACAGGGAAAGTCCTCCTGCGGCGGAAACTGCGGGCATTGTCCGATGGGCGGCGCCTGCCGCGGAGGAGGAGATCGTCCCGGTGAAAACCGTACGCACGATTGACGGCATGGCCTGCGGGCGGAAGAGATCCGCTCTTTTTGGGAAAAAGAAATAAGGCAGCCGCAAAAAAGGAACGGCCGCAGATGGTCTCTGCGCCGTTCCTTTTTTTGCGGTATTTCGGTTTATTCCCACAGCCGCTCCGGGTAGATGCCCTTCGCCTTCATGTCCGCGACGGCGGCCTGGACGCGCGGGAGATCCTCGCGGTACGTTACGCCGTACCACGTCTCCTCGCACGGCAGGACCTGCACGCGCGCAAGACCCGCGTGCATCTCCCTGTCGGCGACCCACGGCAGAAAATACTCGGCCTTGAGCGGGTTTTTCGGCAGGATCTCGCGGAGAAATTCATCGAATCTCTCGTCGAACGCGCGCATCATCCGCTTCCGGAAGCCCCAGAAATTCATGGATACGAGCGTGTCGCCGGGGAGATCGGTATAATTCTCGCCGTCGGTCGTGTAGGCGGCGTGGTCGCCGCGCTTTTCGATGTGCGTCCGCTCGGTGATCGAGGTGAGAAAGCCGTTTTCCGTTTCGCAGACGCCGCGCGCAACATAGCCGTTTTCGGTAACGGTATTGCGTATACGGTAGCCGACCATGGCGTTTTCGCTCTCCGCCATAGGCTCGGCGAGAAAAGCGTAGAGCGCGCGGAACGCCCCCGCCCCGTAAAAATCGTCGGCGTTGATGACGGCGAAGGGGCCGTCGATCACGCTCCGGCAGGCGCGCACGGCGTGCGCCGTGCCCCACGGTTTTTCGCGGCCTTCGGGAACGGTGAACCACGCCGGGACGTCGTCCGGCGACTGGAACACATACCGCACGTCCATCCGGCTCTCCGCGTGACGGCCGACAATGGCGCGGAAATCCGCCTCGCGTTCCTTTTTGATGACGAACACGACCTTGCGGAAGCCCGCCTGATACGCGTCGTACAGCGAGAAATCCATGATGATCTCGCCGTTGCTGCCCACGGGCGTGATCTGCTTGAGCCCGCCGAAGCGGCTGCCCATGCCGGCGGCCATGATGATAAGCGCGGGATTTTCCATAAAAGGTTCCTCCGAGAATCATACAGAGTTTTTTGCATTGCAAGACCCGCCGGGATATCCCGGCGGGTCGGGGTTTTTGTAAGAGGCCGATCAGAGAAGCAGGGACTTCTCGCTCTCGCGGTCGAAGAGGTGGATGCTGTCCTCGTGCAGCCCGAGAGAGACCTGCTGGCCGTAGGACGGGATGGCGTCCAGCTCGAGCGTCGGGACGATGACGACGGCGTCGTGGCCGGCGGCGGTGAGATGCAGATGCACGCTCGAGCCCATCATTTCGGACACGTCCACGCGCGCGGGGATGCCGCCGGTCTTTGCGAGCACGATGTGCTCCGGGCGGATGCCGAGCGTCACGGGGCCGGCCGGAACGCCGTTGCGGAGGAGCGCGGCCTGCTTGTCCTCGGTGAGCTTCACCTGCTCGCCGCAGACCTCGACGGTGTACTTGTCGCCGTCGCGCTTGAGCTCGGCGTCGAAGAAGTTCATCTGCGGCGTGCCGATGAACCCGGCGACGAAGAGGTTGGCGGGCTTATCGAACACTTCCTGCGGCGTGCCGATCTGCTGAATGAAGCCGTCGCGCATGATGACGATGCGGTCGCCAAGCGTCATGGCCTCGGTCTGGTCGTGGGTGACGTAGATGAACGTGGTATCGATCTTGTCGCGCAGCTTGATGATCTCGGCGCGCATCTGGTTGCGGAGTTTGGCGTCGAGGTTGGAGAGAGGCTCGTCCATGAGGAACACCTTGGGGCTGCGCACGATGGCGCGGCCGATGGCGACGCGCTGGCGCTGGCCGCCGGAGAGCGCCTTCGGCTTGCGGTCGAGCAGGGCGGTGATATCAAGGATCTCCGCGGCCTCGCGGACCTTCTTGTCGATCTCGGCCTTCGGGAGCTTCTTGAGCTTGAGCGAGAACGCCATGTTCTCGTAAACGGTCATGTGGGGGTAAAGAGCGTAGTTCTGGAATACCATGGCGATGTCGCGGTCCTTGGGGGCCACGTCGTTCATGCGCTTGCCGTCGATGAAAAGATCGCCCGAGGTGATCTCCTCGAGACCGGCGATCATGCGCAGCGTCGTGGACTTGCCGCAGCCGGACGGGCCGACGAGCACGATAAATTCACGGTCGGCGATATCCAGCGAGAACTGCTGCACCGCAACGACACCCTCTTCGGTGATCTGCAGATTGTGCTTCTTCTCGGGAACGTCGCCCTTTTTCTTCTTCGTGCTGCCCTGATTCGGATAGATCTTCTTGATGTCTACCAGACGTACTTCTGCCATGCGTACCGATCCTGACCCGGGAGCCTCCGCTTGCCCGGATCTTACCTCCGCCGAAATATGTACGGAGGCTATACGGCAGGTCTCCACACTGCCGCACCGCGGATCCTGCGGGAAAACAAACTCCTTTCTTCGGCTCGCGCGCCGCTCGTAGGTGGAGAGCGGCGGCGATCCGGACATTATCACTAATGTACCATATCGCCGCCGCTGCCGCAACTGTTTTTTTGCAATTTGCCGGAGGGGAAATTATGTCTCGCTCTGCTGCATTTCGCGAAGCACCGCGTCGATCCGGTGCGCGACGGCGATGAAGTCCGCTTCCTTATATCCCTTCGTCGTCATAGCGGCGGTGCCGATGCGCACGCCGGAGGTCTGCTGGGGCGAGCGGGTCTCGTTCGGGACGCAGTTTTTGTTGAGCGTGATGCCGTGGCGGTCGAGCTCGTCCTGCACCGCCTTGCCGGTCAGCCCCGTTTTCGTGAGATCGAGCAGGAACAGGTGGTTGTCCGTGCCGCCGGTCACAACGTCGTACCCCATGCGGAGAAACTCCCCGCACATCGCGCGGCAGTTTCGCACGACGGCGTGGATGTATTCGCGGTATTCCTCCGTACACGCTTCCTCGGCGGCGACGGCCTTGCCCGCGATCACATGCTCGAGCGGCCCGCCCTGCGTGCCGGGGAATACGGCGCTGTCCACCTTCTTCGCCAGCTCCGGCCTGCAAAAGATCATGCCGCCGCGCGGCCCGCGCAGCGTTTTGTGCGTCGTGGTCGTGACGATGTCGGCGAGGCCGAACGGCGACGGATGGTCTCCCGCCGCGACGAGCCCCGCGATGTGCGCCATATCCACCATGAAGTACGCGCCCACGCGCTTCGCGATCTCGGCAAAGCGCGCAAAATCGATGACGCGGCTGTACGCCGAGGCGCCCGCGAGAATGAGACGGGGCTTATATTCGGCGGCCTTTTGCTCCACGTCCGCAAAGTCGATGAAGCCCTGCGCGTCCACGTCGTAGAATTTCATATCGAAGAGCTTTCCGCTGAAATTGACGGACGAGCCGTGCGTCAGGTGGCCGCCGTTATTGAGCGACATGGCGAGGATCGTGTCGCCCGGCTGCAATACGCTCATATACGCCGCGAGATTCGCGTTCGCGCCGCTGTGCGGCTGGACGTTCACATGGTAATCGGTATGGAATACCTTTTTCCACATGGCGCAGCAGTATTCCTCAAGGTCGTTCACGATCTCGCAGCCGCCGTAGTAGCGGCCGCGGTTTCCGGAAACGCGCTCGGCGGGGTAGCCCTCGGCATACTTGTTCGTGAGGCAGGAGCCGACGGCGCGCAAAACCGCGTCGCTTACGAAGTTTTCGCTCGCGATCAGCTCGACGGTCGTGTTCTGCCGCGCCTGCTCGCGCCCGATATAGTCAAACACTTTGGATTCCATGGGTGATCTCCTTTCCCTTCGTACAAGGGGACGTTAAGCGGCGGCGTCAGTCTGCCGCAAACCCGTTCGGGTTTTTGCTCTGCCAGTTCCAGCTGTCGCGGCACATGTCCTCCAGCGAGTATTCCGCCTTCCAGCCGAGCTCCCGCTCGGCCTTGGCGGGGTCGCAGTACACCTCGGCGACGTCTCCGGCGCGGCGCGGCGCAATCACATAAGGGACGCGCTTTCCCGTTGCGGCCTCAAAGGCGTGCACCATGTCAAGCACGCTGTAGCCGCGGCCGGTGCCGAGATTGAATACGTGGACGCCCGGATGACCGGCCATATAGTCCATCGCCGCGACGTGGCCGCGCGCGAGATCGACGACGTGCAGATAGTCGCGCACGCCCGTGCCGTCCGGCGTGGGATAGTCGCCGCCGAAAACGCTCAGCTTCTCGCGCCGTCCGGCGGCGGTCTGGGAGATATACGGCATCAGATTGTTGGGGATGCCGCGCGGGTCCTCGCCGATGAGTCCGCTCGGATGCGCGCCGACGGGGTTGAAGTACCGCAGCAGCATGACGGTCCAGCCCGGATCGGCCTTCGCCGTGTCGGTGAGGATCTGCTCGCTCATGTATTTCGTCCAGCCGTAGGGGTTCGTGCAGCCGCCGGTGCGGGCGCTCTCCTTCACGGGCATGGCGTTGTCCGGCGAATACACCGTTGCGGACGAGGAGAAGAGGATCTTCTTCACGCCGTGCGCGGCCATCGTCTGGCAGAGGTGGATGGTCGTGCCGAGATTGTTGTTGTAGTAGCGCAGCGGCTGCTGCACCGACTCCCCCACCGCCTTGAGCCCGGCAAAGTGGAGCACGCAGTCAAAGCGGTGCGTGTCGAAAAGCTCGTTGAGGGCCGCGCGGTCGAGAAGATCCATTTCGCGGAATTCGAGCGTCTTTCCTGTGATGCGCTCGACGCGCCGCAGGCACTCCGCGTTGGCGTTGGCGAGATTGTCCGCCACAACGACCGAGTGTCCGGCGTTCAAAAGCTCCACGCAGGCGTGGCTGCCGATGTATCCGGCGCCGCCGGTAACGAGAACGTTCATAGAGATGACCTCCTCCGAGAAATCGCTTGCGTTTTTCATTTTAACCGAAAATCCCCACGGTTTCAAGAGCACGGGGACTTCCGCGGGAATTTCATTTCTCGCTCAGCGCAAGGTCGGCCTCGTCCACGCGGTAGAGCTCCTTTTTGGAGAGCGCGTCGTACATGACCGGCACGACGTAGAGCGTCATGAGCGTGGCGTACAGCAGTCCGCCGATGCACGTTACGGCGAGCGGCTGGATGAGCGACGTCGCCTCGCTCTGGCCGAGCGCCATGACGATGAGACCGAGGATGGTCGTGATGCTCGTCATGAGGATCGGGCGCAGACGGGTGACGGCGGCTTCCGCGATCGCCTCGCGCCGGTCCATGCCGCCGATGCGCAGCTGATTGATGTAGTCCACGAGCACGATGCCGTTGTTCACGATGATGCCGACGAGCATGATCATGCCGAGCATCGAGAGCAGGCTGATCTCCATCCCCGCGACGAGCAGCGCGAGGAAGCCGCCGGTGAATGCGAGCGGGATCGTGAACATGACGATGAACGGCGATTTGAGATCCTGGAACTGCGCGACCATCACGAGATACACGAGCAGAATACCGACCGCGAGCATGATCATGAGCTGCTTGAGCGCCTCGACGATGGATTCGCGCTCGCCGGTAAAGCCGACGCTCGTGCCGTCCGCCGGGGAGAACGAGGCGAGCGCTTCCTCGGCGGCGTCCGTTACGAGCGTGACATTGCAGCCCTCGGCGATATCGGCGGTCACGTCAAGATACCGGCGCTGGTTCAGACGGCGGATGCTCGAAAGGCTTTCGGTCTCCTCGACCGTCGCAATGTCCCGGAGAGCGACGGAATGCACCGTGCCGTCCTTCGCCGTCACGTCGAATGTGAGCGAACGGACGTACTCGGGCGTAATCTTGTCCTTCCCGGCGGTCTGGACGCTGACGGCGTAGGTATCGCCGCCGTCCGTAAGCTCGAGGAGATCCGCCGAGCCGGCGAGCGCCTTGGCCACCTGCATATATACCTGCGCCACGGTGAGCTGTTCCTTCGCCGCCTTTTCCTTGTCCACGGTGAAATGCAGCTCGGCGGTGGGCGCCTCTTCCCCGGCGGAGACGTTCTCCGTGCCCTCCACGCCGCGCAGCACGCCGGCCACGGCGTCGGCGGTCTCGCGCAGATCGTCGAGATCGTTGGAGTATACGCGCACCGTGATGCCGCTGCCGGAGAGCATCTGCATCATGGAGGACATGAGCGAGTTCGCATCCGCGTTCACTTCGGCGTCCATGTCGGCGCATTTCTCGTTGATCTCTCCGGCGACGCGGCTGGCCTTATATCCCTTTTCGAGCAGGACGTAGAACGAAACGTCGCCGTCGGAGGCCGAAAGGGAAAGGCCCGATCCGGCGCTGTCGCCGACGGTGCCGCCGACGGTCTCGACGCCCGGCACGGCGAGCATCCGCGCCGCCGCCTCGTCCGCCGCGGCGGTCGTCTCGGCAAAGGAGCTGCCCTCCGGCATCGTGAGCGTTACCATCATCTGTTCCATTTCCATATCGGGGAGGAACGTGAAGCCCCTTGTGAGCACCGCCGCGCCGCTCGCGGCAAGCAGCGCCACCGCGGTGAGCAGCGTGACGGCCTTGTGCCGCACCGCCCAGAGAACGGACTTTTTGTACTTCGGCATGAAGCGCGTGAACGCCGTCTCGCTCTGGGGCTTCGCGTGCGCGAGCAGCCGGCTTGCCAGCGCCGGGACGAGCGTGAGCGCAACGATGAGACTGGCGATGAGCGAGTAGCCGAGCGTGAGCACCATATCGGTGAAGAGCTCGCGCGTAAGGCCCTCGACGAACGCGATCGGGATAAACACGCAGATCGTTGTGAGCGTGGAGGCCGCGATCGCGCCGCCGACCTGTCTTGCGCCGGACACGGCAGACTTGACGGTCGATTCGCCGAGCGCGCGCAGGCGGTACGTGTTTTCGATAACGACGACGGAGTTATCCACCAGCATGCCGACCGATATCGAAAGACCGGAGAGCGACATGATGTTGACGGAAACGCCGGTGAAATACATGAGCGTGAACGCAAAGAGCAGGCTGATCGGGATCGAGCAGAGCGTGATGACCGTGGGCCGCCAGTCGCGCAGGAAGAGGAAGAGGATGACGACCGAGAAGAGCGCGCCCCAGAGAAGGCTCGAAAGGATCGAGTCGCGCAGGAGGTAAATGTAATCGCCCTGGTCCATGAGCGCGGTAAACGTCAGCCCCGGATGCTGCGCGCTCAGCTCGTCAAAGACGGCGCGGATGTTATCGGATACCTTCGCCGTCGCGTAGTTCGACTGCTTGGAAAACATGAGGATAAGACCGCTGTTGCCGTTGAGCGAGGCATAGATCTCGCTGCCGTTATCGGCGCGGACAACGTCCGCCACGTCGCACACGCGGATGGGGTCCAGCCCCTCGATGCCGAGATCGAACAGCACGAGATTTTCCAGCTCTTCGCCGTCGGCGATGGCGTCGCCGACGGTCACGATGACGCCGTTGCCCTTTTCGTCGTACACATACCCGGCGGGCATGTCGAGATTCTGCGCGGCGACGAGGCTGCTCACCGTTTCCAGCGTGAGGACGCTGTGGAGATCCGCGGCGTCAAGCGCGGAGGCAAGCTGATCTTCCAGCGTCTGCACCGCCGCATCGAGCTGCGCCTGCGCGCTCGTGAGCGCGGTCTGCGCCGCGGCGAGCTGGCCGCCGGCGAGCGAGATCTGCGTCACGCCGCCCATAAGCTCGGCGGGAAGCTCCTCAAGCTGCTTTTGCAGCGCTTCGAGCGATTCCATCTGCTGTTTGGAGTCCTCCTCCAGCCGGGCGTATTCTTCCTCCGCCTCGGCGATCTGCGTGCGCAGCTCCTCGACCTGCACGCGCGCCGTTTCCACGGCGACGGCCTGCGCCGCGCGGGCGGTGCGCTGCGCGGAGAGATTCACGTCGTTCAGCTCGTTCCGCGTGCGGACGCTGCCGAGATCGGTGCAGCCTTTGGCGTTGAGCGCGGCGACCGTATCCGCGTCCAGCCCGGCGTCCTCCAGCGACGTGGAGGCGTCCATGGAGTCGTAAGGCTCGCCGAGCGCTTTGGCGTAAAGCGCGCTGTCCGCTTCGAGCGAGACGATGCGCGCGTCCGTCTCGGCGAGCTGCGCCTCGGCCGCGGCAAGGGCGTTCTCCGCCTCCGTAAGCTGCGTCTTCAAAAGGTCGATGGCGGCGCGGGCCGCGGCGAGCTTTACAGCGCTCTCTCCGGCGGCTGTGACCGTATCGGCGAGATCGGCTTCGCCCTGCTTGATGGACTCGGTGATGCCGCTCGAAGCGCCGAGCAGCTGATTCGTCCCGGCTTCTACCGCGCCGCGGTTTTCGTCCAGCTCCTTCTGCGCATCCTCCAGCTGCGCTCGGGCGTCCTCCATCGCGGCATTGATTGCGTCGGCGATCTTCTCGTTCATTTTGTCGAGCTTTTTCTCGTTGATCTCGATGGTCATCGTCCGCTCGATCATGCCGCCGGCCGTGACGCTCGCCACGCCGGTCGTGCCCTCAAGCGCGGGGATCACGGTGTCCCCGGCAAAGCGCGAGAGCTCATAGCGGTCCATTTCGGAGGAATCGACCGCCGCAACCATCACGGGGATCATGTTCGGGTTGATGCGCACGATGCTCGGCGTGCCGACCGCGTCATCCCAGCCGCCGGCGAGCAGCTGCGTTTTTTGGAGAATATCCACCACGGCGCTGTCCATGTTCGTGTCCTGCTCAAATTCAAGGACAAGCATCGAATAGTTCTCCGCCGAGGTGGACGTCACGGTCTTGATATCGTTGAGCGTCGCCATGCTCTGCTCCATCGGCTTTGTAACGACCGCCTCGACCTCTTCCGGGGCGGCGCCCGGATACGTCGTCACCACAACGACGTAGGGGTAGTCCATGTTCGGCATCAGATCGGGGGTCATTTTGACATACGACATCACGCCGAACACCAAAACGGCGACCACCGCGACGAACACGGTAAACGGTTTTTTCACGCTGAAAGAGGTCATGGAGCAAGATCCTTTCCAAATGGCCGGAGCATCTTATTTATGATAGCACCCCGGCCCGGGGAATGCGTGAATTTTTATTGAATTTTAACAAAAAATAAGACGCAGCTTAGAATATCGGCTGCGTCTTAACCGTGTGTTTTCCCTGTGAGCGGAGCAGAGCCTCCGGTGCGGCGGGGCATATTCCGACACGGCTGCCGCGGCGGGCTTGGCGCCGGGCGAAGGCTTTATGCCGCTTTCCGCGCCCTCTTCTCCTTGAAAAGCTGCAGGACGATGATCGTGCCGACAACGACGACGCCGATCACGTCCGTCACCGCGCCGGGGTATACAAGGCACAGCCCGCCCGCGGCCGAGAGAATGCGCAGATACCAGGGAATGCTCCCCCGGTAAAAGCCCTCGAGCGCCATGCCGAGGCCGAACATACCGACGAGCGACGTGACGGCGATCGAGAGGACCTCCGCAACGGTTGTGTCCACGAGCACCATCGCGGGGTTGTAGGCGAGAATGTACGGGATGATGAACGCCGCAATGGCGAGCTTCGTCGCATTGAAGGCGGTTTTCATCGGATTTGCGCCGGCAATGGCAGCGCCGGCATAGGCCGCGAGCGCGACCGGCGGCGTGAGGTCCGCGACGATGCCGAAGTAGAACACGAAGAAGTGCGCCGCAACGGTGGGAATGCCCATCTGTACAAGGATCGGCGCGCAGGTCGTGGCCATGATGCAGTAGTTGGCGGTCGTCGGCACGCCCATGCCGAGCACGATGCAGCAGAGCATCGTGAGGAACAGCGCGAGGAGCTTCGCGTTGCCGGAAACGCCGATGATAGCCTGGAGGATCTGGTTGGCAAGGCCGGTCATCGTGAGACAGCCCGCAACGATGCCCGCCACGCAGCACGCAACGCCGACCGAAATGCACCCCTGCGTTCCGGCGGCGAGCGCCTCAAAGAAGCGCTTCGGCGTCATGCGCGTATCCTTCGCGAACATACTCACGGCGATGGCGGCGACCGTGGCGACCGCCGCGGCAAACGCCATCGTCCGGCTGCCGGACGAAACGAGATACACCAGGATCACCAGCGGCAGCAGCAGGTACGACTTTTTCAAGAGCGGCAGCACGGGCGGCAGCTCGCTGCGCGGCACGCCCTGCAGACCGGTTTTTTTCGCTTCCAGATGCACGCAGATGAATATGCCGGTAAAGTACAGCACGGCAGGGAGAATGGCGCGCACGACGATGTTCGAGTACGGCAGAGATACATAGTCCACCATGAGGAACGCCGCCGCGCCCATAATCGGGGGCATGATCTGCCCGCCGGTGGAGGCCGCCGCCTCGACCGCGCCGGCAAACTCGCCCTTGTACCCGGTCTTTTTCATCATCGGGATCGTGACGCTGCCGGTCGTGACCGTGTTGCCGACGGACGAGCCGGACACCATGCCGCACAGGGCGCTCGAAATGACGGCGACCTTTGCCGGGCCGCCCGCGGACGAGCCGGCGAGGGAGTTGGCGAGCTTGATAAAGAAACCGGAAATACCGGTGCGCTCCAAAAACGCGCCGAAGATGATGAATACCGCGATGTACTTGGAGCAGACGTTGATCGGCGTGGAGAGAATGCCCGTCTTTTTATAGAAGAGCGAGCAGATGAGCGATTTGAACGCCCCGGCGCCGAGACCGCGCTTGACGCCGTAGTAATAGAGCGCGTACACGATAAAGACGCCCGCCACGACCATGATGGGCACGCCGGTGCTCCGGCGGCACAGCTCAAAAAGCGAGAGAATGCCGATCACGCCGAGCGCGACCTCATACGGCTTAAGCGCCGGCAGCTGCTGCACGATGGTATTGGCGTTGAAGCAGAAATACAGGAACGAAGCCGCGCCGAGCGCCATGATGACCCAGTCGTACCAGGGGACGAAGTTTACGCGGGATTCGTGCTTGTGGCTGGGGTAGATGAGAAAGCCCGCGATCAGAAGCCCGCCGACAAACGACGTGAGCCGCACCTCGTCGAGCATCGTGCCGAACAGCGTTACATACACCTCGAAAACGGCGAACGCCGCGAGATAGGCCTGCACGGCGATCTTCGGCTTGCCCTCCCAGGCGCGGGTATTCGATTCGCGGTCATATTTGCGCATGACCTCGTTCAGATTTTTTGTCGCGTCGTGAGACATAGGAGAACCTCCCGAAAAGACTCGTTGTATATGTGCAATGGGAGGGGCAAAGCCCCTCCCCTATGGCTTGAGACGGCCGGGAGGATCAGCCGGCAGTCTCGACGGTGATGCCGTTTTCGGCGAAGTACTTCGCAGCGCCCGCAGCGAACGGAACGGCGATGCCCTCGGTGGCAAAGGTCAGATCGATGCTGTTGCCTTTCTCGTGCAGGGCGACGATGTCGTCCTTGCTTTCCATGATGGTCTTGACGATGGTGTAGGCGGTGTCGTCGTCGAGATCGGCGCGGCAGACGAGCGTGGCTTTCACGGTGATGGTGGCGCAGTCCTCGTCATACCCCGCGTAGGTGCCGGCAGGGAGAACGAGCTTGGCGTACCACGGGCAGGCCGCGAGCAGCTTTTCCATGTGCGCGTCGTCAAAGCCGATCATGTACACGGTCTTGGAAGCGGCGAGCTCGGTGACGGCCGGGGTCGGCGCGCCGGCGCAGAGGAACGCGGCGTCGATCTTGCCGTCCTTGAGGCTCTCGGCGCTGTCGCCGAAGGACTGGTACACGGGAGAAACATCGTCGATGGTCATGTCGTAGGCGGCGAACACGTCGAGGGCGTTGAAGTAGGTGCCGCTGCCGACGTCGCCGACGCACACGCGCTTGCCGCGCAGGTCTTCCACCGTCTTGAGCGAGGGATCGGTCGTGACGATCTGCACCGTTTCGGGATACAGGGCGCACAGAACGCGGAAGCCGTCGATCTTGCCGGAGTCGGCAAAGGAGTTCGTGCCGTTGTAGGCGTAGGTCATAACGTCGGACTGCACGGTCGCAAGATCGTACATGCCGTCCTGCATGCTCACGAGGTTATCCTTGGAGCCGCCGGTCGCGACGACCGTGAGTTTGATATCGGTCTTCTGCCCGATCACGGTGCCGAGGATGCCGGTGTAGCCGTAATAGGTGCCGCTTTCGCCGCCGGTGCCGACGTTCAGCGAAACGCCCGACGCCGCCGGGGCGGTCTCACCCGAGGAGCTGCCGCAGGCGCACAGCGCAAACACCATGCACAGCGCCAAAACCAGAGCCAGTATCTTTTTCATTTTTCCTTTCCTCCTTGTCATTCTGACGGATGTTTTTCCCGCAAAACCGCGATTTTTGCAAGCCGCAGGAAATTTCTTTCGTATGGACGCATTATAAACGCTCAAAACGCGAATTGCAAGACAAAATTTGAATTTTTAAAATTTTTTTATGCAAAAAATTTAACAAAGTAAATTCGGAAACTGTGCAGAATGGCGAAACGCCCTCCGCCCGACGCCCGAAGCGGCGGCAGCGCGGGGGCATATATGGAAAACCGCCGCCGGAAAACCGGCGGCGGTATACCATATTTTGTGGTTTCAGCAGTAGATATCCACGGCGTGGTGGTGCGAGCGCAGACAAAGCTCCCGGTGTGTGCCGCCGTCCTCGCCGTCGCGCGTCCAGGGCACGGGCTGGTCAAAGGTGAATTTCACGAAGCTCGACTGCACGACCGTGAGACAGGGGCTTTCGTAGGTCTTGTTCAGCACGCCCGTGAGGATGCTGTTGATCTCTGCCACGTCCTTCGGACGGCGCACGAGAAGCACCTCGAATTTCCCGTCCGAGAGATCGACAAGCTCGTCGTTCAGACGCACCATGCCCGCGACGCTCAGGGAGTTGGACATTGCGCCGTAAATGAAGTCGCCCTCGATTACGCCGTTCTCGTGCTCGATGACGGTTTTGTAGCTTTTGATGGTCGAAAGGGCGTTCAGCCCGCCGAGGACATACGCCAGATGGCCGAGCGTGCGCTTGAGCTCCTGATCGGTTTTGTAGCTCACCTCGGTAAACGCGCCGAAGGCGGCGATATAGGTGAAGAAGCCGACGCCGTCCATCTCGCCGACGTCGTAGTGCAGCGGCTTTCCGGCGAGGATCATTTCGGCGGCGCGCGCGGGCTGGCGCATCGGAAGGCCGAGCGTGTTTGCCACGTCGTTCGCCGTGCCCATCGGGATGTAGCCGAGCTTCGGGCGCTTCTCCTCCGGCAGCGCCATCAGACCGGCGATCGTATCGGAGAGCGTGCCGTCGCCGCCGAGACACACGAGCCGCTCGTAGTTCGCGGCGTTCTCCGCGACGATTTTCGTCGCCGTCCCCGGCGCCGTCGTATAATATACCGTCGGACAATACCCGTTGAGAGCAAACGTGGAGACCGCCGCGCCGAGATTGAGATCGGACATCGACCGCCCGGCGGCGGGGTTTACCAGCATCATTAAGGACTTGGCCATAAGCATAACCTCGCAAATGTTGTTCGTTTGTGTGCGGCTGCGTCGCTCCTCCGCTCCGCCTGTTGTATATTATAATGTATCTTCTGCTGTAATATATGTCCTATTTGCAAATTCTTTGGAAGATAACAGAAAAACGATGCGGCAGGAACCTGCCGCATCGTCCGGTTTTGAGGATTATTCGCTCAGCGCGTTCATCTTGGAAGCCATGCTGGACTTCTTGCGAGCTGCGTTGTTCTTGTGGAGCAGACCCTTGGACACCGCGCGGTCAACCGACTTGACAGCGGCTTTGTAGGCAGCCTCGGCGTTCTCCTTATTTCCTTCCGTCGCAGCGGCGTCAAACTTTTTGATCGTGGTCTTGAGCTCAGACTTGTCCGCCTTGTTGCGCTCGGCGCGAACACGGGAGACGAGAACCCTCTTGGCCGAAGACTTGATGTTGGCCATTCTTTAGCCACCTCCTCCATTCAATACTCCTGCGGATCGACGAACCCGCGTTTTGTTATTATAAAGGAGCATTCTTGAATTTGCAAGCACTTTTTTCGCTTTCTCTGCAAAAATTTTGCATACTTTTGTGCCGGTTTCAAATACTGACCACAAGATATGGCACAGGGGGAGATTTTCTTGGACGATTCTTTCCGGACCGATCTCGCGTGCGAGTCGCGCGACGTATGGACCAGAACACGCGGCGCCGATCCGGAGGGCGTTTCGGCGCGGTCCGAATCGCGCGACGGTCTCGCCGTCGAGACCGTGGAGATACGCAACGAGAAGGCGGCCGATACATTATGTAAACCAAAAGGGCGCTATGTCACGATCTCGCTCGACGCGCTCGTCCGGCGCGAGGAGGACGCCTTCCGCCGCGCGTGCGGCGTGCTTGCCCGGGAGATCCGCACGCAGCTTGCCATGGAACCGGACGATAGCGCCCTTGTCGTCGGGCTTGGGAACCCGGATATCACGCCGGACGCCCTCGGACCGCTCGCCGTCGCGTGCGTGCTCGTCACGCGCCATTTGAAAACGCGCCTGCCGGAGGAGTTCGCGGCGTTCCGCCCGGTGAGCGTTTTCCGCACCGGCGTTCTCGGCACGACCGGCATCGAGAGCGCGGCGCTTGTCCGCGGCGTCGTCTCGCTCGTTCGCCCCGACCGCGTGATCGCCGTGGACGCGCTGTCGGCGCGGGACACGGTGAGGCTCTGCCGCGCGGTGCAGGTAACGAACGCGGGCATCGTTCCCGGCTCCGGTGTCGGCAACGCGCGCAGTGCCCTCACGGAGGACGTCCTCGGCGTTCCGGTCGTCGCCGTCGGCGTGCCGACGGTCGTGGACGCGCGCACGCTCTGCGCCGATCTCTCCGGCGCGGAGACCGTCTTGCCGGAGGATACGGAGCTTTTCGTCACGCCGCGGGACATTGACAGCCGCGTGCGCGACAGCGCCCGGCTCGTCGGCTATGCGATCGATCTCGCGCTGCACGACGCGCTCACCGTTGAGGATATCGATATGTTTCTTGCCTGACGCTTCCCGCGCGGTGTTTCACGTGAAACATTGTCCGGCGCTGCCGGGCCGTTGCGAAAATGTTTCACGTGAAACAGTTGCAAAATGAAGAGCGCGTCATTATAATAAAGCGTGCTGAGAAAACGGTCCCTCCGTCAGCCGCGCGGCTGACGGATCCTGCTCCGAAAGAGGACGCGGAAGAGAAAGACCCAAAAGGGGGCAAAGAAATGGGCAAGGTGATTGCCGTCGCCAACCAGAAGGGCGGCGTCGGCAAAACGACAACGAGCGTGAATCTCACGGCGGCGCTGGCGAGACTCGGCAAAAAAACGCTGCTTGTGGACTTCGATCCGCAGGGCAACAGCACGTCCGGCATGGGCGTCTCAAAGCGCAGCAACCCGACGGCATACGACGTCGTGATGGGCAGAACGAGCGCGGAGGACGCGGTCATCCGTCTGCCGTACGGCTGGGTGCTGCCGTCAAACACCGATCTTTCGGGCGCGGAGGTCGAGCTTGCGAACGTGGAGCGGCGCGAATACCGCCTCCGCGAAGCGCTGGACACCGTCCGGGACGATTTCGACTACATATTCATTGACTGCCCGCCGTCGCTGGGCATACTGACGCTCAACGCGTTCACCGCGGCGGACAGTCTGCTCGTGCCGCTGCAGTGCGAGTATTACGCCATGGAGGGCGTGGCCGATCTCACAACGTCGGTGAAGATCGCGAACCGGCGGCTGAACAAAAACCTCTATATCGAGGGCATACTCCTTACGATGTACGATAACCGCCTGAACTTTTCCACGCAGGTCGCCGAGGAGCTGCGGCGGTATTTCGGCGCGCGGGTGTACGATACGGTCATCCCGCGCAACGTCCGTCTGGCCGAGGCGCCGAGCCACGGCCGCCCGATCACGGAGTACGACGCCGGGTCGAAGGGCGCGCGCGCGTATCTCGCCGCCGCCGAGGAATTTTTGCAGAGGCAGGGATGAAGATGGCAAAGGAAAAGACGTCACGGCTCGGAACCGGGCTTTCCGCCCTGTTCGGCGAAGAGGAAAACGTCCTCGAAAAGGAAACGGCGCAGACCCTGCCGATCTCGCGGGTCGAGCCGCGGAAGGATCAGCCGCGCCGGGAGTTTGACCCCGCGGCGATCGAGGAACTGGCGGCGTCCATCCGCGAATACGGGCTGATCCAGCCCATTACGGTACGCCCGCTGGACAAGGGGTACTATCAGATCATAGCCGGCGAACGGCGCTGGCGCGCGGCGCGCGCGGCGGGGCTCAGGGAAGTGCCGGTGCGGATCCTGGAAGCGGACGACAGGCTCGCGATGGAGCTTGCGCTTGTGGAGAACCTCCAGCGCGAGGACTTAAACCCCATGGAGGAAGCCGCGGGGTATAAAAAGCTCATGGACGACTACGGCCTCACGCAGGAGCAGGTCGCCTCGCGCGTGCAGAAATCGCGCCCGGCGGTCACAAACGCGCTGCGCCTTCTCTCCCTTGGCGAGACGCTGCAAAAGAAGGTGTCCTCCGGGAAGCTCTCCGCCGGGCACGCGCGGGCGCTTCTGCCGCTCAAAACCGAGACGCTGCGCGAAAAGGCGGCCGCCGAGGTCGAATCGCGGGCTCTGAGCGTCCGGCAGACGGAAACGCTCGTCGCGTCCCTGCTTCGGCAGGCGGAGCGGCCGGAAAAAGAGGAAAAAAAGCCGCCGGTCGTGGATTACGTCCGCGAGGCGGAAAAAGCGCTCAGCGACGCGCTCGGCCGCGGCGTAAAGTTCCAGGGCGGCCAGAAAAAGGGCCGCATCGCGCTGGAGTTCTACTCCGCCGACGACCGCGAGGCGCTGATGGACGCGCTGAAAAAGATGGACATGCCCTGGAAAAAGAAATAACTTTGAGGAGAAAATACCATGCTGGACATTCGATTTATTCGTGAGAACCCGGAGCTTGTGCGCGGGAACATCCGCAAAAAGTTTCAGGACAGGAAGCTCCCCCTTGTGGACGAGGTGCTGGAGCTGGACGGGAAGCTGCGCGCGGCAAAGACCGAAGCGAACGAGCTTCGCGCCAACCGCAACGCCCTTTCCAAGAAGATCGGCATGCTGATGGGTCAGGCGAAAAAGGACCCCTCCAAGCTGGAAGAGGCCGAGGACGTCAAGGCCGAGGTCGCGCGCGAGGCCGCGCGTCTGGCCGAGCTGGAAAAACTCGAGCCGCAGTACGAAGCCGAGCTTACCAAACGCATGATGCTCATCCCGCAGATGATCGATCCGAGCGTCCCCATCGGGCCGGACGACAGCTGCAACGTCGAGGTGCAGCGCTTCGGCGAGGCGAAAGTGCCGGAGTTTGAGATCCCCTACCATACCGAGATCATGGAGAGCTTCAACGGCATCGATCTCGACGCGGCGCGCCGCGTGTCCGGCAACGGATTCTATTACCTGCGCGGCGATATCGCCCGGCTGCACTCCGCGGTGCTGGCGTATGCGCGCGACTTTATGATCGACAAGGGATTTGTCTACTACATCCCCCCCTACATGATCCACGGCGACGTGGTGCAGGGCGTCATGTCCCAGAACGATATGGACGCCATGATGTACAAGATCGAGGGCGAGGATCTCTATCTCATCGGCACGAGCGAGCATTCCATGATCGGCTCGTTCATCGACCGCATCGTGCCGGAAAAGGAGCTTCCCATCACCTACACGAGCTACTCCCCCTGCTTCCGCAAGGAAAAGGGCGCGCACGGCATCGAGGAGCGCGGCGTGTACCGCATCCACCAGTTTGAAAAGCAGGAAATGATCGTCGTGTGCAAGCCCGAGGAGAGCATGGACTGGTACGAGAAGATGTGGCGCTACAGCGTCGAGCTGTTCCGCTCGCTGGAGATCCCGGTGCGGCAGCTTGAATGCTGCTCGGGCGATCTCGCCGATCTCAAGGTCAAAAGCTGCGATATCGAGGCGTGGAGCCCGCGCCAGAAGAAGTATTTTGAGGTCTGCTCCTGCTCGAATCTCGGCGACGCGCAGGCGCGCCGGCTGAAGATCCGCGTTCGCGGCGAGGACGGCAAGCTCTATCTCGCGCATACGCTCAACAACACCGTCGTCGCTCCCCCGCGCATGCTCATCGCGTTCCTCGAAAACCACCTGCACGCCGACGGCAGCGTCGATATCCCCGAACCGCTTCGTCCGTACATGGGCGGCAAGGACCACCTTGAAAAGAAGTAATTTCCAAAATTTCCACGGGATCAGGCTATGAAAAACACCGTCCGCATCCGTATCCTGCGCTGCGGAACGATGACTCCCCCGGCGGCGGCGTATCCGGGCGTGCCGAAACGGTACGTCCGGCGCGGCCGCGTGGAACTGCCGGTGAGCGCGTTTCTCATTGAGACGCCGAACCATAAGCCGGTGCTCGTCGATACCGGCTGGGGCCGCGCGATCAGCCCCGCGGGGGTATACGACCACGCCGCGGCGCGCGCCAAGCTCCCGCCGCACCTGTGCGCGTACTGGCAGCCGGTCACGCCGCCGGGATGGAGCGTGCGCGAGCAGCTCGAAAGTCTCGGCTTCTCCCCTGCTGGGCTGGAAACGGTATTGCTCACGTCGCTGGAGCCGGATCACGTTGCGGGCGTGGACGAGGTGCGGGACGCGCCGCGCATCGAGCTGCCGGAGCAGGAGAAGTACTGGACGCCGCGCACCGTATACGCGCTGCGGCAGCCGCGTTCGCTTTGGGAGCACCTGCCGGTAAAACCATTCTATTACCGCGGCGTGCCGGACGGACCGTTTCGCCGGACGTGGGATCTGCTCGGCGACGGGAGCATCCTCTGCATCAGTACGCCGGGCTATACCGAGGGCGCGTGCGTCCTGCGCGTGAATTCACCGAGCGGGAAATTCGCGCTCGTGCAGTCATCCGTTGCGGTGTGTCGGGATGTACTCGGCACGGAGAATGTGCCGCTCGCGGGGTTTAATCACGAATTTCAGAAGCGCTCGCTCGCCTGGCTCACGGAGATGAGCCGCGAGAAGGACTGCGCCGCCGTCCTCTTCGGGCATGACCCGGAGGAGACGCCGCGCACGATCGAATTATGAGGTGAGAAAGTGAACGAAAAGCTGAAGGCTCTCTATGCGAAATACAAGGATCTCGTTCCCTATGTGATCTTCGGCGTACTCACGACGGCGGTAAACTATGTCTCCTACTGGCTGTTCGCGCATCCGCTCGGCTGCGGCACGGTATTCAGCACGGCCGCCGCGTGGGTGCTGAGCGTGCTGTTCGCCTATGTGACGAACCGCCGCTGGGTATTTCGCAGCGAGGCAAAGGGCGCAAAGGAGATCGGCAAGGAGTTCGCCGCGTTTGTCGGCGCACGCGTCGGCACGGGACTTCTGGATATGCTCCTCATGTACCTGTGTGTCGATCTGCTCGGCTGGAACGATATGGTGATGAAGCTCGCGTCCAACGTCATCGTCGTCATCCTCAATTATATTTTGAGCAAGTTCTTCATCTTCAAGAAAAAAGAAACATAAGGCGCAAAGCCCAAAAGTCCCGCCGGTCAAAAAAACTGACCGGCGGGACTTGAGCTTGTCAAAAAAATGTTTTTGACAAGTCCTCAAACGAGAGCCGTTTCACTGGGCTTTCGTTTGAAAAGACTGCCGCGAGCCGAAATGTATTTTCTCCGACGTACACGCCGCCGGAGAAAATGATTTCCGTTTCCTTTGCACTTACGGGCGCAAACTCTGCGAGGCTTCTTTGATAAGCGGAGATCCGCTGTACGGGCTTCCGTACAGCGGATCCTTTGTTCACAAAGAGAGGGGAAGTCACAGCTTTCTTATCGCGGCGCAGTACTACGACGCCATGGCCTCCGGTATCATGTCGGAGAAATACGGCGAGGCGTTCGGGCAGGAGCGAGCGGCGATGCTCGAAGTGGCTTGCAGCTACGTGGAGAAGGAGCTCAAGCAGTTCACAGGTATGTTTTCTTCGATGTCCTGCAATGATTTCAAATAACCGGCCCTCTACAGGACGAACAATCGCCGGAACCAGAACGCCCACACTGCGGATGCTCTCCACAATTATTGCCATCTGCTCATCGTCTCTAACGAGAAAGGGATTCTCTTGGAAAGGAAGCAGCTTTCCCAAGCGGATGTCAGTTACGGTCTCAATTTTCTTGTTCATATCTGAATCCTCCTTAAACGCAAAAAGCGCTCAGTACGAACCGGTACTGAGCGCCGGTATAAACCGTATTGCATTTGGTCAAATTCAGACAAATCAGGACAAACGAGATCTCTCAGAAATGTTCTTGTTGGCGGTGACTATGAGTTAAAACGAAGGAGCCTAAGAGTTTTCAGTCAGCCCTACTCGTCAGCTAGAAAATTAGCCCATTTTTAACCGATATAAATCGGTATAAATCAAGACAAATCGCGTCAAACCTCGTGAAAAGGGAAAACCCCGGAAACCGTTGAGATTCCGGGGTTTTTCGGCGTTTTTAGCGCTTGCTGAACTGCGGAGCGCGGCGGGCTGCTTTGAGACCGTACTTCTTGCGCTCTTTCATGCGCGGATCGCGGGTGAGATAACCGGCGGCCTTGAGGGTGCCGCGGTAGTTCTCGTCGACCTTGAGCAGGGCGCGGGCGATGCCGTGACGGATCGCGCCGGCCTGGCCGGTCATGCCGCCGCCGGCGACGGTGGCTTCCACGTCAAACTTCTCGGTCGTCTCGGTGGCGGCGAGAGGCTGACGGACGATGAGCTTCAGAGTCTCGAGACCGAAGTACTCGTCCAGCGTGCGGCCGTTGATGGTGATACTGCCGCTGCCGTTGGGGATGAGGTGGACACGGGCGGTGGAGGATTTCCGACGGCCGGTGCCGTAAGCGTAGGGACGCTTGCTCTGATAGGTAGCCATGCTAAAATTTCCTCCTTTCCTTATTCGGCCGTCCAGACTTCGGGCTTCTGCGCGGCGTGCTTGTGCTCATTGCCGGCAAAGACCTTCAGACGACGGAGCTGCCATTTCTGGGTGGGGTTCTTCGCCAGCATGCCGCGGACGGCGAGCGTCATGGCGAGAGTGGGGCGGGTCGCCATCAGGCGGTCGTAACGGGTCTCCTTGAGACCGCCGGCGTAACCGGAGTGGGTGCGGTAGTACTTCTGGGTGAGCTTGTTGCCGGTGAGAACGGCGTCCTTCGCGTTGATGATGATGACAAAGTCACCGCAGTCAACGTGCGGCGTGTAGTCGACCTTGCGCTTGCCGCGCAGCAGGTCGGCGGCGAGAGCGGCGGTCTTGCCGAGGGGCTTGCCGGCCGCGTCGAGAACGTACCACTTGCGGACGACGTCCTCTTTTCTGACCATCGTAGTGGACATTGATGTGCCTCCAATATCATTGTTTTTTCTTGCTTTTTCAAGGCGCGGCGGGTACAATATACCCTCAAGACGCGCTCTATTTTTATAACACAGCGCCCTTTCGGTGTCAACCCCCGTTTTCCGAAATTTTTATTTACGGCGAGACAAGCTCGCAAATGCTCCGTTTTTCTCGTGAATGCTCCGTTTTTCTCCGTTTCATTTTTTGATTTTTTGAGGTGCATATCATGGATTCTCTCAATGCGTTTACCGGCGTTGTGCGCCGGTGTGTGGACGATTACGGCATGATCGCCCCCGGCGACCGTATCGCCGTGGGCATTTCCGGCGGCAAGGACTCGCTCGTGCTGCTCGCCGCGCTCGCGTATCTGCGCCGGTATTACCCTGCGCCGTTCGCTCTTGAGGGCATCACGATCGACACCGGCTTCCCCGGCATGGATTTCTCCGGCGTGGAAAAGATGTGCGGAGAGCTCGGCGTCCCGTACACCCGCGTTCCGACGGATATCCGCGAGATCGTGTTCGACGCACGGCAGGAGGAAAACCCGTGCTCGCTCTGCTCGAAAATGCGCCGCGGCGCGCTGAACACAACGATGAAGGAGCACGGCTGCAACAAGCTCGCGCTCGGCCACCACTTTGACGACGCCGTGGAGACGTTTATGATGTCGCTCCTGTTCGAGGGGCGGCTCAGCTGCTTCAAGCCGGTGACGTACATGTCCCGCGCGGACGTGACGCAGATCCGCCCGCTTTTGTACATCGGCGAGCAGCGCAGCGCGAATCTGGCCAAACAGCTCGGCCTGCCGGTCGTGAAGAGCACCTGCCCGATGGACCGCACCTCCAAGCGGCAGGAGATCAAGGACCTGCTCACGGCGCTCTCGGCGCAGTACCCGGATCTGCGGAGCAAGGTGTTCGGCGCGATGCAGCGTCTGCCGCTTGACGGCTGGGGCCCCACGCCGCACGAGCGCATCAAAACGCGCGAGGGGAAAAAGGCGGAATAACCCCCCGGGGTCTATAATATAATAGTATGGAAACGTGCGCCCTTCCCGGGAGAGGCAAGGTTACAAATAATAAAAAATTACGTAAACCTATGGAAAAAAACCTCGGCATCGTGTATAATGAAGCCCCAAAGTGGGACAGCTATACCTATGCGCGGAAACGCTCTGTTCCGGCACAGCAAAAAACCGCAGATATTCTTCCGAACCCGCCCGCAAAGCGGGAGAGGTAAGCAAAATAGGAGGACCGCATGAAAAAGAGGAATCTGATCGCACTGCTGATGGCAGTATGCATGATGTTTTCCCTGCTCCCGGTGAACGCCGTTGCTATCGGGGACGAGGAGAATATCCCGGCAGAGGAAACGCTTCTTTCGGAAAACGGAGACGATCCTGCCCCGACCGGGGACAATGACCCCGCCCAGGACGAGGAGCCCTCTCAGGATGAAAACCTCGCTCAGGACGAAAACTCCGCCCAGGACGATGAATCCTCTCAGGGCGAGGGGCTCATCGCTTCTCCCATGAGGATCGTCAAGCCGGATACCGAGAAGTATCTCACCTACACCTTCACGGTGGACGGCGCGGTGGTATCACAGCAGATCGTCACGGACGGCGACACGCTCCACCGCCCCGCCTCGCCCGAGAAGGACGGGTATAAATTCATCGGCTGGTACATAGCGGGCACCGACACGCCGCTCGCCGACAGCGTTTTCGGCACCGTGAGCGGCGTCACCGCCTCGGAGGAAATCACCGTCGAGGCGCGGTTCGAGGAAGTACTGTATGTATTCTTCGTCGATCAGAACGGCCGTGTCGTTCTGACGAAGGAGAGCAAGAGCGGCGAGAGCGTCAGCACCGTCGGCGTGACGTACGGTCTGGAGAGCCCGACGCTCGCCATCACCGGCTGGTACTTTGACGCCGGCTGCACGCAGCGCGCCGATACCGTTGCGCTGACGGACGCGAACGTTTTTGTGTACGCCAAGGTCGAAGAGGGCCACTGGCTCACGTTCGACTCCGCGGGCGGCACCTACTATGCGCCGGTGTTCTATACGTCCGAGACCGCCACGAAGGACCCCGGCACGCCGACCCGCCCCGGCTACACGTTCGCCGGCTGGTATAACGGCGACACGGCGTTTGCCTTCGGCGGCACGCTGACCGATTCCGTTACGCTTACCGCGCACTGGAACGCCAATTCCAACACGCAGTACGCCGTCATCCACTGGCAGGAGAACGCCGATGACGACGGCTACTCTTACGTGGAAAACGAGACGCTGTATGGTACGACCGGCGCGCAGACAAGCGCCAGAGCTAAGACCTATAATGGTTTTACCGTTCAGGCGATTACGCAGGAAACCATCAAGGGCAACGGCGCTACCATTGTCAACATATATTACACGCGCAATGTGTACGACGTGAAATTCTACCGGAGCACAGGAAGCAGCTGGAATCCCGGTTGGAGCGAAATAACCGACAATAGAATCAGCGCTAAGTACGGTGCGAATATCCGCGACCGGTGGCCTGGCGGACAGTGGAAGGTCAGTTCAAGTTCAAACAACAATGTTTGCCAGACCAATATAGATGTTATGCCTCTGGGCGGCACCAGCTTCTATGAGACGAGCCAGTACAATGGTTCCGCTAAGTACTATCTGGAAGACCTTAACGGCAACTATGTGCTGGATCACACGGATACCGGTGCGAGTACATCTGCCACTATTACAAAAGAGGATCGCTACGATATCACCGGCTTTACCGTAAATGAAAGCAAAAGTGGAAAGAACGGAGAGCGCTATAATGGCGCCAGCTTCTACTACGACCGCAACAGCTACAATGTAGTGTATATAAGCAACGGTCAGACGGTCAACACGGCATCGTATAAATACCAGCAGATCATTGCCGACGCTGGAAATTATAAGCTTACGACCCCGCCGGTCGGCATGGAGAAATATATTTTCGCAGGCTGGTATGCTGACCCCAACGGTCAGACGGAATATGTATTTGATGGCAAGACCATGCCCGCGCAGAACATCACGGTGTACGCCCACTGGGCAGCGCCCACGGTCGACGGCGTTGCCTACGTTACCATGGAAGGTACCGGCGGACAGAAGCTCACCATCCCCTACGGCGGCACCATCAACGAGAAAGATCTCCCTACGCCGCAGAAGCCGGCGGGCGAGGGCTGGACGTTCGTCAGCTGGGCGACCAAGCAAGGCGATACCTACATCCCCTTCAACTTCGGCACCGAAATTTACGACAACATCGAGCTCTACCCCTACTATACCAATAAGAACAGCTACACCGTAACGTATACCGACGGCAGCAACTCCGTTGAGGATACGAAGCAGTATGCACCCGGCACGTACGCCGACGTGCGGGCCAACACCTTCCCCGTTCCCGAGGGCAAGGTGTTCCTCGGCTGGGCGGAGTCGGCGGGCGGGGCGGTCAAGTACCAGCCCAACGACAAGCTGCGCATGGAAGGCAGCGTCACGCTCTATGCCGTCTGGGGCGATACCGAGGGCGTCCTCTCTCTCGTGTACATGCCGAACGGCGGCACGGAGAGCGCCGTGACGAAGGAACAGATCCCCAACAACAGCATGGTGACGCTCGAGGGCGCGATCTTCACCCGCCCGGGCTATACGCTCACCGGTTGGAACACCGCGGCCAACGGCAGCGGCACGGGCTTTGCGCTCGGCGCCACCGCCCGCGTGACCCGCGTCCCCTCGAACGTTCTCTACGCGCAGTGGAAGGCGAACAGCAACACGCCGTACAGCGTCGAGTTCTACTATGAGCAGACCGACGGCAGCTACACGCGCACGAAGACCGATGGCCGCACCGGCACGACGGACGCCGCCGTTTCCGTCACCGACGCGGACAAGACCTCCGACAGCAGCTCGCATGTGTTTGAAGCGGACAACGCGAACAACGTCCTCTCCGGCGTCGTGGCGGCGGACGGCTCGCTGACGCTGCGGGTATACTTCAAGCTCAATACCGCCGCCTACACCTTCCATCACTATCTCGCCGGGACGAGCGTGAAGGTCGCCGAGGACACCGCCGGCACCGCCGTCATCGGTACGAACGTGAAGGTGAACGCGGCAGAGACGTTTATCCAGGGCTACGAGAAGGCGACGCCGACCGGCTCCGCCGGCACGATCACGATCGACGCGTCGCCGGATAAGAACGTTGTGACGGTCTACTATACCGTTCCTCTGACGGTCACCGCGAAGGACGCGAGCAGAGCCTACAACGGCGACCCCCTCACGCAGCCGGAATTTACCGTTGACGGCATTGTCCCGGTCGACACGGGGAAGAGCCTTACCCTCTCCATGACGAAGGAAAGCACCATCACCGACACCGGCGTGCGGGCAAACGAGATCGACGTAAGCACCGTCAAGCTCGACGGCGGCGCTCTCCCCGGCTACTATGTGCCGACCTACAAGCCCGGCAAGCTGGAGATCACGCCGGCCACGGAGCAGGTCGTCGTCACGATCACGGGCAACCACGCGAGCAAGGTATACAATACGGCCGAGCAGAGCGTGACCGGCTACACGACGGACGTGGGAACCAAGACCATTGACGTCGCGCTGAAGACCGCCGGCAAGGACACCGCGAAG
>SFFV01000003.1 GCA_004557735.1 Clostridiales bacterium | reverse complement strand
AAGTGTGACGTCATTATCGAAAATACCTACTCCACCCACGTCCTCTCCCATATGTTCATCGAGCCGGATGCCGGTATCGCCTACTATGACGAGAAGGGCGTCATGACGGTCATCGCCTCCACGCAGAACCCCCACTACGACCGCAACGAGGTCGCCGCCATGCTCGGCGTTCCGCAGAACCACGTCCGCTGCATCCAGCCCGCCACGGGCGGCGGCTTCGGCGGCAAGCTCGACATCGGCGTGCAGCTGCACTGCGCGCTGCTCGCGCACTACACCAAGCGCCCCGTGAAGATCATTCGCTCCCGCACGGAGTCCACGATGATCTCCTCCAAGCGTCACCCGATCACGACCCACGTCAAGACCGGCGCGACGAAGGATGGCAAGCTTGTTGCGGCGCAGTATGAGCTTACCTGCGACGCCGGCGCTTATGGCTCCTACGGCCCCGCCGTTATCGGCCGTTTCCCGGTTCACGCCGTCGGCCCGTACGACTGCCCGAACGTCCGTCTGGACGCCATATTTGTCTATACCAACAACCCGATGTGCGGCGCGTTCCGCGGATTCGGCGTGCCGCAGGCCGCCGTTGTCCACGAGGGACAGATGGACGCTCTGGCGGAGGCTCTGCATATGAACCCGCTGGAGATCCGCCGCATCAACGGCCATCACATCGGCTCGACGATCCCGACCGGCCAGACCCTCACCGAGAGCGTCGGCTATCAGGATACGATCGTCGAGGCGATCCGAAAGGCCGAGGAAGTCATGCCGGACGCTCTCGAGCGTCTCGACCCGGATTGGAGGCCGCAGATATGAAATTGAGAGGAACAGGCGTCGGCAGCATGTTCTACGGCGTCGGCAACACCGGTCTTCCGAACCCGGCCGCCGCTTTCGTAGAAGTCCTGCCCGATACCAGCGTTAACGTCACCATCGGCGCGGCCGACATCGGCCAGGGCGTCGCGAGCGTCGCCGCGGCGATTGCCGCCGAAACGCTCGGTCTTGAGTTTGAAAACGTCCACGTCACCTGGGCGGACACCATGATCGCTCCCGAGGGCGGCGCGACGTCCGCTTCCCGCCAGACATTCATCACCGGCAACGCCGTGAAGAACGCCTGCACGCAGGCCATGGGCGAGCTCAAGCGCACCGCTTCCGAGTTTCTGAACGTCCCGCAGGAAGAGCTGATCTTCCGCCACCGCGAGATCTACAGCTCCGCGGATGCCTCCAAAAAGATGACCTATCCCGAGCTTATGGGCGCGATGGGCAAGAACGGCCGCCTGGCCGTCGGCGCGGGCTACTACAACCCCAAGACCACCTATCTGAGCCCGGCCGACATGTCCGGCGTTCCGTATGAGGTCTACTCTTACGCCACCTGCATCATCGAAGTCGAGGTCGATACCGACACCGGCGAAGTGCAGCTTCTCAAGTGCGTTTCCGCGCACGACGTCGGCATGCCGGTCGGCGTGAAGATGTGCGAAGGCCAGATCGAGGGCGGCACCGCCATGGGCACCGGCTTCGTCATCAGCGAGAAGATCGAGATCGATCCCAAGACCTGTGCGATCAAGAACCCCTCGCTGAGCAAGTACATCATCGAGTCCAGCATGGACGTTCCCGAGGTTTACCCGATCGTTGTGTGCAGCGACGGCGACGCCGCTCCGTACGGCGCCAAGGGCATCGGCGAGCCGGCGCTCATCCCGAGCATTCCCGCGACGATGGCCGCCATCGGCAACGCTCTGGGCGTCAAGTTTTACCACACTCCCGTCCTCGCCGCCGACATTGTGAAGGCATGGAAGGACAAGCAGGCAGCGGAGGCTGCCGCCAACTAAGGTTAAAAGTACATCCCTAAGGTACTTTTTGACAATAACTCATCGGCCGCGTCGTTCGCGGCGCGGCCAGCTTACCAAGCAATAAGGAACCGCGCACGTCCCACTTCGGGCAATGAAGCAGCTGCCCGAAACCCGTACACAAGCAAACGCTCAACGAATGTTGCAATCAACATTAAATTAAGGGAGGCACTTTAATTAATGGCAAACAACAACACCGAGCTTAAGGGATGGGCCAAGTACTGCAAAGAGCAGAACATTGAGTTCTCCACGAAGCGCATCTTTATCGACGGCCTGGGCGGCATGGCTCACGGTCTGTTCGCGTCTCTGCTGATCGGCTGCATTATCAACACCATCGGCATGTACGTTCCCCTGCTGAAGGACATCGTTGTCAACCCCTGGGGTTCTGAAGCTCTCGCGGGCGCCAACCTGCTGATCGCTTCCAAGACGGCCGCTTACGCCGTGCAGGGCGCCGCTATGGCCGCCGCCATTGCGTACAGCATGAAGGCTCCCCCGTTCGTTATGTACTCCACGCTGGCCGTTGGCTTCGCTGCCAACGCCCTCGGCGCGCAGGGCGGCCCTCTCGCCGTGTTCTTCGTCGTCGTCGTTGCCGTGTTCGCTGGCAAGCTGGTCTCGAAGCGCACCCCGATCGACATCATCGTGACCCCGTTCGTTACGATCGTTGTCGGCGTCCTGGTCGCTTTCCTGATCGCTCCCCCGATCGGCAAGCTCGCCGTCGCTCTCGGCACGCTCGTCATGAAGGCCACCGCTCTCCAGCCCTTCTGGATGGGCATCCTCGTCTCCGCTCTCATGGGCATCATCCTGACCCTCCCCATCTCCTCCGCCGCTATCTGCGCCGGTCTTGGTCTGGTCGGTCTCGCCGGCGGCGCCTGCGTCGCGGGCTGCTCTGCCCACATGGTCGGCTTCGCTGTTGCGTCCTACCGTGAGAACGGCGTGCAGGGTCTCCTCTCTCAGGGCCTCGGCACCTCCATGCTCCAGGTTCCCAACCTGGTCCGCAAGCCCATCCTTTGGCTGCCCCCCGTGGTCGCTTCCATCGTGAACGGCCCGATCGCCACCTGCCTGTTCAAGCTCCAGATGAACGGCGCTGCCATCAACTCCGGCATGGGCACCTCCGGCCTCTGCGGCCAGATCGGCCTCATCACCGGTTGGGCGGCTCCCCTGTGCGAAGAGAACGCCGCTCTCGGCGTTGACTTCGCCGCCGCCACGGCCAACCCGGCTATGAACTGGATCGGCCTCGTCGTCTGCTCCTTCGTCATCCCCGCCCTTGTCAGCTGGCTCGTCAGCGAGCTCATGCGCAAGAAGGGCCTCATCAAGGAAGGCGACTACGCTCTCGATCTGTAATTCAGGCAGGCACAAACCTACTTACTCCCGGAGCAGGCTGCAGCTCCGAGGTAAGCACAGCCCGTGCGCGGATTTTTTTAAAAAGGCGTTGAGTTATTAAACATTCGCCGGTTCCCGGCGCTTCATGCGCCGGGAATTGAGCGGATCGACTTAGGGAAAGCAAAGTCGGCTCCCCAGCCACTGTTTGACCGGGGAACCAGGGGTTTTCTGCACGGCGGGGCTGCGGCTCCGCTGAGCACGCCCCTGCCGCGACAGAAAAACCCCCTGGACAGGGCCGCCGCCATATCCCAAATGTGCGGATGACGGCGGAATGTCCGTGTGTACTCTGGCAAAACGCTCCCGGCGCAGAACTGCGCAACGCCGGGGGAGTTGGGCAAAACAAATTATATTTGCTGCGCGCAGCAGCAGAAGGGAGTTTACCATGGCTACTCTGGTAATTAAGAACATCGGTAAAATCGTTTCCGGTGACATCGACCACCCCGTTCTTGAGGGCAGCGTCATCGTCATCAACGAGAACCTCATCGAGGCGATCGGCGGAGAGGAACTCCTCACCAACATCGGCGACGCGACCGTCGTTGATGCCAACGGCACCACCGTCACCCCGGGTCTCTGGGACACGCATGTGCATGTCACCACGGCGGATGGCTACGGCACCCGTCAGAAGACCTTCGGCTTCATTGAGAGTGCGAAAAACGGCGGCGTGACCACCATGATCTCTGCCGGCGAATGCCATATCCCCGGCCATCCCAAGGGCGACCCCGCCTACACCAAGGCGCAGGCCATTGTCGGCCACAAGTGCTTTGCCAAGGGCGTTTCCGGCGTGAAGGTCGAAGGCGGCGGACTGATCCTCGAGAAGGGTCTGGTCGAGAAGGATTTCGAAGACCTCGCCAAGGAAGGCGTCTGGGTCGTCGGCGAGATCGGCCTCGGCACCGTCAACTGCCCCGAGACTGCGGCTCCCATGGTCGAATGGGCTCACAAGAACGGCTTCAAGGTGCAGATGCACACCGGCGGTACTTCCATCCCCGGTTCCTCCACCGTTACGGCGGACGACGTCATCAAGACGAAGCCCGACGTTGTTTCCCACATCAACGGCGGCCCGACCTCCATTCCTCTGCACGAAGTTGACCGCATCATGGACGAGACCAACTTCGCGATGGAGATCGTGCAGTGCGGCAACCCGAAGACCGCGCAGTACGTCCTCAACCGCGCTGCCGAAAAGGGCCAGCTTGGCCGCGTGATCTTCGGCAACGACGCTCCGTCCGGCACGGGCATCATTCCTCTGGGCATTATGCGCAACATCAGCTTCGCCGCTTCCATGACCAACATTGCCCCCGAAGTCTGCGTCGCCATGGCGACCGGCAACCCGGCGAAGGTCTACACGAAGCTCAACCGCGGCGTCATCGCCCCGGGCAAGGAAGCTGACCTGCTGATCATGGACACCCCGATGGGTTCCGTCGGCAAGGACGCCATGGAAGCTTTCGCCGCCGGCGATATTCCGGGCCTGTCCTATGTCATCATTGACGGCAAGATCAACGTCAAGAAGTCCAGCAACACTCCTCCTGCGTCGAGAAAGCCCTGCTGAGCCTTGCTCGCACAGAAGCCTAACGCACTTTGCTATTAATTTTTAATAGGAGGATATACCAATGAAAGAGCCCAAGATTCGCAAGATCGTTACCAACCTCGAAGAAGTGTTCTACGAGGGCGGCGCTGAGAAGCCCGTGGAGACCAACTCCGGCCGCAAGTCCATCAAGACTGTGTCCGTGGCTGCCGTTATCAAGAATCCGTACGCCGGCCAGTGGGTCGAAGACCTGTCTGAGCTGACCGAGTACGGCGAGTATCTTGGCGATCTGCTCACCAAGAAGGGTGCCGAGCTCCTCGGCGCCGAGAACGTTGAAACCTACGGCAAGGGCTGCATCGTCGGCCTCGACGGCGAGCTGGAGCATTCTTCCGCTATGCTGCACCCGAAGTCCGGCAAGACCATCCGCGCTGCCATCGGCGGCGGCAAGTCCATCATTCCTTCCAACGAGAAGGTCGGCCCTGCCGGTTCCGAGCTGGACATCTCCCTGCACTTCAAGGATGCCGCTTTCGTGCGCACCCACTACGGCTCCTTCGCGGTCCGTGTTCCCGACGCCCCGAAGAACGATGAGATCGTCATGGCGGTCGTCCTGGCTGACGCTGGCCGTCCGCATGCGCTCGTCAACGGCGCTGGCCGTATCGGCGGTCTGCAGAAGTCCGAAGCCAAGTGCGAGGACGGCATGCGCTGATTTTTCCCCGCGTTTAACAATAGCCCCCTTGGCAACAAGGGGGCTATTTTCAAGAGCATTACCGCAGAACATCTGCGGGAGAAAGGCCTGGAGGACAGAATAAATGAACCTTATTGAAAAGTATCTGGCAAAAGCGGCTGGCAAGGATCATGTCGCCCCCGGCCAGGATCTCACCTGCAAGGTGAGCTTTGTCGCCGCGCATGACGTGACGGCTCCCATCGCCATCCGCATGTTCCGTGAGATCGGCGTGAAGAAGGTCTTTGATCCCAGCCGCGTGGCGCTGATCGTTGACCATGTATACCCTGCCTCCACGGAGAAGGCCCGCGCCAACGTTTGGGCGATGGACGACTTCTCCAAGGAATTCGGCGTTCCCCTGTATCAGCGCGGTGAAGGCGTTATCCACCAGCTGATGTATGAAAAGCACAAGCAGAACCCCGGCGATATCGTTTGTATTGCTGACTCCCACACCGGCACCTGCGGCGGTTACGGTCAGATCGGCATCGGCGTCGGCTCCACGGAGCTTGCCGCGGCCATGGCGACCGGCACGCTCGATCTGGAGGTGCCTCAGGTTGTGCAGATATATCTCACCGGCAAGCGTCCCTCCAACGTATTCGGCAAGGACCTCATCCTCTATCTCGGCAGCAAGTTCGGCTCGGACTACCTTGTGGACCGCGGCCTGCTGCTCACCGGCCCCGGCATTGAAGATCTCTCCATCGCCGAGCGCATGACCGTTTGCAACATGGGCATCGAGATCGGCAGCATGATCACCATTTTCGGCACGGCCGAAAAGGAAACCGACTGCTTTGAGACCTACGAGATCGACCTTTCCGCGCTCGAGCCGCAGATCGCCTGCCCCTTCAGCCCCGCGAACGTTGTTCCGGTGCGCGAGAAGGCCGGTATCAAGGTCACGCAGGTCGTGGTCGGCAGCTGCACCAACGGCCGTCTGAACGACATGGAGCAGGTCGCCAAGGCGTTCCGGGGAAAGAAGGTCAATCCTGACGTGAACGTGCTTATCGTTCCCGCCTCCCGCGAGATCCTCGATCAGATGGAAGAGCGCGGCTGGACGAAGATCATCCGCGATGCCGGCGCCACCATTCTCAACCCTGGCTGCGGCTCGTGCTTCGGCGCGCACGAGGGTCTGATCACGCCGCGCGATGTGTGCGTGTCCACCACCAACCGCAACTTCCCCGGCCGCATGGGCAGCAAGGTCGGCCAGATCTATCTGGCAAGCCCGGCTACCGCGGCGGCCGCCGCCCTCACGGGCGTCATCACCGTTCCGGAGGTGTAAGCACAAATGGAAAAGATCAAAGGAAAAGTTATCATTCTCGGCGATGACGTCGATACCGACCAGATCCTCCCCGGCTACGCGATGAGCGAGCCTTACGAGGAGATCGGCAAGTACGCCATGGCCGGCCTCCCGACGGAGGACTTCAAGCTCAACCGCGAGCCCGGCTGCATTCTCGTGGCGGGACGCAACTTCGGCTGCGGCTCCTCCCGCGAGCAGGCGCCCATCGCCCTCAAGCAGGCGCAGGTCGCGCTCGTCGTGGCGCAGGGCTTCGCCCGCATCTTCCGCCGTAACTGCATCAACATCGGCATGCCGGTGTTCGCTGCCGACGCCGTGAAGAAGCTGCACACCGGCGAAATCATCGAAGTCGATCTCGAAAAGGGCACGATCACCGCGCCCTGCGGCGTGATCGAATCCGCCCCGCTCTCCGAGAGCGTGCTCAAAACGCTCGAATACGGCGGACTGATTCCCCGCGTGCGCGCTGAGCTTGGCATCACCGAGTAATTTCAGACGAACAATAAAACGAAAACAGAGGAGAAAAGCCATGGCAATGAAAGACCCTCAGGAAAGAACCAAACGGATCATTAAGGAAGACATCGAGACCATCCGCGCCTACGCGGACTGCTTCGGCGTCGAGATGCCCGATCTCGACGAGAACGGCGAGGTCGTCGGTCTGCCCGCGCCGTACCCCCGCGAGGTCGCCGGCGTCGTCCGCAGCGGCTACCGCATCTACGAGCTCGGCCAGAAGGCCGTCGAGACCGGCATTCCCTGCCTGAACCCGATCCTCGGCCGCAACAGCGCCGAAGAGACCTGGAAGGAATCCAACGAGATCTACAAGTACGCCGACAAGTACGACGAGACCATCTTCCAGTTCGTCCACTCCGAGGCTACCCGCCACATCGACCCGCTCAAGGGCCGCGAGCTGATCGAGCAGTCCCGCGGCAAGGGCGGCATCACCCCGAAGGGCGAGCGCGAGTTCATCCAGATGGGCGGCGGCGCGAAGCATCCCGTGCGCATCAACGCCACCGGCGACACCGCGCACATCAACATCCTCAACGGCTTTATCGCCGGCTTTGACGGCACCGACATCGGCCCGGTCATCCATGTCCACTTCGGCGGCCGCGGCATCCATGACTTCCGCACGAAGGTCGTCAACGGCTACAAGGCGTGCGAGATCTGCGGCGAAAACAAGATCTTTGCCCAGCTCGACACCCACAAGCACATCAACAACATCGGCGGCACCGACGGCATGGCCATCGCGATGTGCCTCCTTTCCGAGGGTCTGGCGTACCACGCCGGCCTGCCCTGGGAGCTTTCCGGCATCCAGATGAACGTCGGCGGCGTGAACCTCTACCGCGATCTCGCCATCATCCGCGCGTTCCGCCACAACATGCTCTCCAAGAGCCTGATCGTTGTCCCCGAAACGTTCCAGAACCCGCCCGCGAACCTGATCGCGGAGCAGGCGCACTTTGCCCGCATGGCCATCTCCGCCAAGCTCGGCGGCGCCAACTTCTACCGCCCGAAGGCGGCCGAGAGCGTCGGCATCCCGACCGGCGACTCCATGGGTCAGGCCTGCTGGGCGACGTGGGACGTGTTCCACCGCACCTACAACCCCGGCATCGAGTCCCCGAAGATCGACGAGTACGAGCGCGTCATGATGGACGAGGCGTTCGCCGTTCTCGAAGCCGTTCTCAAGCTGCCCGACCACAGCCTGCGTCAGGGCTGCCTGACCGAGGCGTTCTGGAAGCAGTGGACCGCCGAAGAGCTCATCGACCTCATCGTCGAGGGCGGCAAGTCCGGCAAGATGGACACCCCGCGCGCCGGCGGCTGGGATCTCAAGCGCTTCGTTAAGACGAACCGCGACCCCGACGGCATCACCCGCTACGTCGAGGGCTACACCCCGCTGGGCGTTGACCCCTCCCGCTGCCCGATCACCAAGGAGCACGTTGTCGTCCATGTGGAAAAGGCCCCGACCCGCAAGGAGAAGATCGTCCTCGCGACCGTCGGCGCCGACGCGCACGTCAACGGCATCAACACCATCCGCGAGGCGTTCCAGGACGCCGGCTACGAAGTCATCTTCCTGCGCGGCATGAACCTGCCCGAGACCGTGGCGGAAGTCGCCGCGGAAGCGAAGGCGGACGCTGTCGGCGTGAGCAACCTGCTCGGTCTGGGCGTAACGCTGTTCCCGCGCGTCGGCAAGCGTCTTGCCGAGCTCGGCCTGCGCGACAAGACCGTCGTCTGGGCGGGCGGCCGTATTGCCGAGAAGGAAGAAGAGCATAAGTACTACGAAGAGAAGATCGCCAAGGAAGGCACCGGCTTTATGGGCGTTGACGCTTTCTTCGGCCCGGACTCCACGCCCGAGCAGTGCGTGACCAAGATCACCGAGCTCATCGAGGCTAAGGAGAAAGAAAACAAGTAATTCAGGAAGGAAAGAGAACACCATGGATCAGTACAGAATTCCCTGCGTCATCATGCGCGCCGGTACCAGCAAGGGCATCTTCCTCAAGGAAAACGATCTGCCGGCTCCCGGCCCCGAGCGCGACGCCATGATCCTGCAGATCTTCGGTTCCCCCGATAAGCGCCAGATCAACGGTCTGGCCGGCGCCGATCCCCTGACGAGCAAGCTCGCCGTCATCGGCCCGAGCAAGCAGCCCGGCTGCGACGTGGACTACACGTTCGCCCAGGTCTCCATCACCGACGCGGTCGTGGACTGGAACGGCAACTGCGGCAACATCTCCTCCGGCGTCGCCCCGTTCGCGATCGACGAGTCCATCGTCAAGTGCCACGAGGGTCTCAACGAGGTCACCATCTGGCAGGTAAACACCCAGAAGGTCATGAAGTCTTACGTTCTCGTCGAGGACGGCAAGGCGAAGGTCACCGGCGACGTCGCCATCGCGGGCGTCCCCGGCACCGGCGCTCTCATCCAGATGGACATGTCCGGCACCGCCGGCGCCGCCACCGGCAAGCTCCTGCCGACCGGCAACCCCGTGGACGTCATCGAGACGAGCCGCGGGCCCATCGAGGCCTCCATCGTGGACTGCGCCAACCCCGTCATTTTCGTGCGCGCCGAGGCCGTCGGCATGAAGGGCACCGAGGATCAGATCGAGATCGACGGCAACAAGGAACTGCTCAAGTATCTTGAGGAGATCCGCGGCATCGCGTGCGTCAAGTGCGGCATGGCGAAGGATCTCGCCGACGCCACCAAGAACTCCCCGGCGTTCCCGATGGTCGCCTTCATTACCGAGGCGCAGGATTACTACTATCCCCCCGAGAAAAAGACCATCAGGAAGGACGAGGTCGATCTTGTCTCCCGCCTGATGTTCATGCAGGTGCTGCATAAGACCTATGCCGGCACCGCCACGGTCTGCACCGGCGTCGCCGCGAAGATCCCCGGCACGATCGTCAATCAGGTCATCGGCAAGGAGAACCCGGAAGAGCTCGTGCGCATCGGCCATCCCGCCGGCGTCATCAACTGCTACTCCGAGGTCACGCCCGATCTCACCGTGAAGAAGGCCGCCATTGAGCGCACCGCCCGCCGTCTCATGGAAGGCTACGCGCTGCTCGAAAAGTCCAAGGACCCCCGCAGGAAGTAAGCATCCGCTCCCTCCGCCCGGCGATCGCCGGACGGAGGGACGAAAAGGAAACGCCATGAAAGCAAACATTCTTGTATACGATGTCGGCAGTACCTATACGAAGGGCGCAGCCTTCTGCCTTGCGGACGGAAAGCTGACGTTTCTCGCCCGCGGCCAGCATCCGACGACGCTGGAGGATATCAACGTCGGCGCGCGCGGCGCCGAGGCGGAGATCCGCGCCAAGGGCGTGGAGTTTGCGCCCGATACGGTCCGGTTCAGCTCATGCAGCGCCGCGGGCGGCCTGCGCATGGTAGCGATGGGGTTCATGCCCCGCGTGACCGCCAAGGCCGCGAAGGAAGTCGCCATGACCGCCGGCGCGCGCGTCATGGAGGTCGTTTCCGCGGACGAGCCGCCCGAGTTCCGCGAGGAAGTGCTGCGCGAGATCAAGCCCGACATTATCCTGCTCTCCGGCGGCACGGACGGCGGCGACATGGCGAACGTGCTCGAAAACGCGGACATCATCTGCAAGGTGCACGGCGAGGGCACGGTCATTCTCGGCTGCAACAAGTTCGCCCAGCGCGAGGCGGCGGAGAAATTCCGCGCCGCGGGCATCGAGTGCATCCGCGTGCCGAACATCCTGCCGACCATCCATGAGCTGAACGTGAAGCCCGCGCGCATCGCCATCCACGAGCAGTTCATCAACCAGATCACCCACGCAAAAGGTCTGAAGGAATTCCGTGACACGCTCGCGGACCAGACCGTCATCCCGACGCCGGGCGCGGTGCTGCTCGCGAGCGAGCTTCTCGCCAAAGGCAGCTACGAGCAGGAGGGCGTCGGCGGCGTGATCCTCGTGGACATCGGCGGCGCGACGACCGACATCCATTCCGCTCTGCCGGAGCTCATCGACATGAACATCGAAGAACGCGGACTTGTCGTGAGCAACGAAAAGCAGTTCTCCTACCGCACCGTCGAGGGCAATCTCGGTCTGCGCGTGAGCGCGACCGGCATTCCCGAGGCCGTCGGCGACAAGGCCATTCTCCGGGCGATGGACCACGATTACGGTCTGACGCCGGAGGATGTGGAAAGCTATGTCGACCTGCTCGAGGCGCACAACGACCACATCCCCGCGGACGAAAAGGAGGCCTGTCTCGACCGGGCGCTTGCCGCCTGTGCCGCGGACGTCGCCATCCGCCGTCACGCCGGGTATTACGCGAAGGAGGCCGATCCCGTCATGGGCATTATGGCCGGCGCTCCGATGGGGCGCGATCTTCGCAACGTGCGTCAGGTGCTGTGCGTGGGCGGTATTTTCCTCCACTGCCGCGGCGAGGAGCGCGAGAATATCGTGCGCCGCACATTCGATAACCCCGGCATTTCGCTGCTGCCGCTCAACGACCCCGACATCTGGTTCGACGAGGACTACATCCTCTACGCCATGGGCGTTCTGGCGCAGCATTACCCCGAGGAAGTTCTTTCGTATATGAAAGAACACGTGATAAAGAAGTAGATAAACCATTCAAACTATTATTTAAGGAGACTGATTCCCATGACCAACGGACAGAAAATGCGCAAGCTCTTCGAGGAGAAAAAGCTCGTCGTCGCCCCCGGCTGCCACGACGCTCTCACCGCGAAGATCATTTCCTATCTCGGCTTTGACGCCGTGTATATGACCGGCTACGGCCAGAGCGCTTCCCACCTCGGCCAGCCCGACGTCGGCCTGATGACCATGAGCGAAATGGTCATGCGTGCTTCCAACACCGTGGAGGCCGCCGGCAACGCCCTCGTCGTCGCCGACGCCGACACCGGCTTCGGCAACGCCGTCAACGTGCAGCGCACCATCCGCGAGTATGAGAAGGCCGGTGTCGCCGTCATCCAGCTCGAGGATCAGGTCATGCCCAAGAAGTGCGGCCACATGACCGGCCGTCAGGTCGTTCCCATGGAAGAGATGGTCGGCAAGGTCAAGGCCGCCGTCGACGCCCGCCAGGGCGACATGATGATCATGGCCCGTACCGACGCCCGTACCGTTTACGGCATCGAAGAGGCCATCAAGCGCGGCCTTGCCTACAAGGAAGCCGGCGCGGACATCATCTTCATCGAGTCCCCCGAGTCCAAGGAAGAGATGATGCTCATCAACAAGGAGATCCCCGGTCTGACGCTCGCCAACATGGTCGAGGGCGGCCGTACCCCGATCTTCAAGAACGACGAGCTCGAGAGCTTCGGCTACAACCTCGTTATCTACCCCACCGCCTCCACCTACGTTACCACCAAGGCCATGATCGACCTGTGGGAAGGCCTGAAGCGCGACGGCACCACCATCACCCAGCTGGACAAGATGGTCCCGTTCGCCCAGTTCAACGAGCTGATGGGTCTGCAGAAGATCCGCGACATCGAGCACACCTACGCCTCCTCCACCGGCCGCTGAGTGTAGACGGGAGAAAGAATATGGCAGATCTGAAAAGCATAGTTGCGGAAAAGCTTCCGCTGACGATGGGCGAAACGATCGCCCTTGCGAAAGAATACGGCGTGCGCGTGGTGGACGTTGTCCTCACCGAGAGCGAGCTTCGCACCGGCCTTGACCGCGAGGGCGTGCTCAAAGCCGTCATGGAAGAGTATGCGCACAACCTCAAGGCCGTGGAGATCGGCGTTTCCGGCGGAAACAGCTTCCTGCTCGGCACCGTTCCCACCCAGCTCAAGGAAATGGGCCCCGGCACCATCTTCTCCGACGTGCTGCTCGACAAGGCGCTCATGTACACCGTGGCCGCCGAAGTCGGCAACCACTGCATCGGCGTGCGTCCGTGCGCCGGCACGGGCGACCCCTGCCCGTACACCGGCTTCCTGCGCGCGCTGATGGACGTCGGCACCGACGAGACCACTCTCGCCGAAGTCGCCTGCCTGATGCTCAAGGTCGGCAGCCTGTTCCGCGTGGCGAAGGTCACCACCGGCTGCAATCTGGAGGGCTACGGCGCCGGCTCCGCCGCCATTGCCGCCGCGACCGTTCATCTGAAAAACGGCACGCCCGAGCAGATGGAGAAGGCCATGGTCCTCGCCATGTCCCCGACGATCGGCGTTCCCTGCACGCCGCGCGTGCTCGTCCCGGCGCTCTGCACCGCCCACGTCGGCGGCGCGATCCTCGGCGGCATGTACGCCGGCCGCCTCTGCACGACCGTGGAGATGACCGTCAACGTCCCGTTCGACGTCATGTTCGCCATGGCGTCCCTCGTCCACAAGGAGAGCGCGCACCACATCGTTCCCACCGTCGTGGAGTATATGGAGCCGTTCTTCCAGCGCACCGCCGAGGTCGAGTCCCTCGTTTCCGAGGAAGTTCACAAGGCGGACAAGGAGCGCATCGAAGAGACGCTCGAAAAGGCCAAGGAGATCGCCAAGAAGATGGCGGACGGCTCTGCCCCCATCATCAAGACGCTCGGCGACGCCGTTGTCGGCGGCTCCTCGCAGGCTGTCGGCAGCCCGACGAACTGCGGCCGCATCGCTCACGAGCTCCTGAACGAGGGCGAGAAGGTCACCGAGATCACCATCGAGCTTTACCCCGAGCTCTTTGCCCGCCGCACGATCAACGTCCCCGGCGTGCTCATGGGCGCGGTATACGGCTGCTCCACCTCCGATTACCAGACCTACGAGGTCGCCGTGGAGCGCGTCAAGGCCGACGGCGTCAAGGTGAACATCGTCCGCGGCGAGGAATACCAGATCCAGAAGGTCACCCTCGTCACCGACAAGGGAAACAGCGTCATGGTCGATACGCTCAACCGCGGCGGCGGCCGTCTCGTGCTGCGCAACGCCGCGCCCTCTCTTGAGAAGGCGCAGGAAGCCGCGAAGAAGCTCGGCATCGTCGTTGTCGAGTAATTCTCCCCGATAATTTCATATCCGCAAAACTGCCGGGACCGTTACGGTCCCGGCAGCTTTTCTATGCCCATCAATATCACGAAATGTGCGCATAATTGGGGCTCAAATTGTCGGCCAGAAAATTTTGCAGTCGAAAAACCATGTATTATCAATGGATATACGATTCGTGAAATCCGACGGGAAAGTAGGTGCTCACAAAATGTGTTTTTCTGCTAACATATAGATATGAAACACAAAGCGTGATTCAAATCTATGTAAGCAGAGGAGCGGATATGAGTAAACGATCCTATCCGGTGTGGGACTATCCGTCCAACACCAAGACGAATCCGATACCGCCGACAAAATCCTCGCAGGGACGAGCCCCGTCAAACCCGACAGTGGCCGTCCCGCAGGGACAGACAAGCCAGACGACGGCACGGGCGGGCAGCAGCGTTTCGCACAGAGGAGAAAATGCCCGGCAGAACTATACGTCCCCGACAAGGGGGCGTCCGACAAGCAACGGGGCACAGCAGAATTCCGGCAAAGGAAACCAGACGACCGGCACGGCCGGAACGACAAAACCAACCACGGCGACCAAGCCGACCGGAGCGACCAAGACAACGGAGAAACCGCCCTACCGTTCTTCGTATGCCAGCGCTGCCGATATCGCCGACATGAACGAGATCATGGGAGTGAACTCGTATACCGGCGAGGCGCAGGATGTCGCCGATGATTTTCTGCGGCAGAACGGCGTGAGCAGCACCACGGAGTATCAGGAAAAGTTCTTCGCCGAGTTGGAAGCAAAGCGAAAAGCGCAGGAGGAGCGGGCACGGCAGTATCGCGAGCTGTACGGCAGCGCGGAGGACGAGGCGGAAATCCTCGGCCTGCGCGGCGGCTACACCGGCAAGGTCAACGACATGGTTCAAGCGGAGTGGGGGCGTTATAACGTAGACAATGCAGCCGACTATCGTGCCGCATTGGAAGCGAAAGGTACAGGCGCGGACTATTTGTGGCGGAGAGCTGTCGGGGGCGCGAAAGGAGCAACGCAAGCGCTGGCAAATGATATTAGTTATCGCTCACAGCTTGCAATGCCATACCAAGCAGCAGAACAGGCATATTGGGAGGATGTATACAACGGTGGAGCGGCTTCCAGAGCCGCAAGAGAAGAGCGTTACGCCGGATTGACAGAAAATCAGCGTACTGCGCTTGAATATATGGGTAGCCTGGACGCGAGTTCGGAGTACCTTCTTCAGGCGCAGCGGGAAGCAGAGGCGAAATACGCTGATGAGCCGCTGTACCGCGCTGCGTACTGGGCGGATGAGTATAACGCCGTAACACAGAGAAAGTATGGAGATGTCTCGGACGGTTTGCGTCTTGCGGGAAATTTTGCGGAGCGCCTGGGCAGCAGAGTTCCGGCTATGGCGGCAAAATATATTCCAATCTTCGGACCATTCCTTTCCAATGCAATGCTGTACGGGCAGTCATCCGGCGCAGCCTTTGACCGTTCCCTGAGCGAGGGGGCAACGCGGCATGAGGCAGAGCTGTATGCAAGCGGCATAGGAATGAAAGCTGTCGTCACAGAACGCCTCAGCGACGGAATGAACAAGCTTTTCGGCAAGGGATTTTCCGACAAATTAACGAATCAGGTGGTGGATAAGCTTGCAAAAAGCCCTGCCGGAAAGATAGTTTTGCGTTTCCTGTTGAATGCAAATAACGAAGGGCTGGAAAACGTTATTGACGATGTTTTAGACCCGCTTTTTACAACGATCTATAAGGGAAAACAATACAGCAGCGCACAGGAATATTTCTCCGATGTGGATGTAGCGCAGCTTACCGAAGACTATCTTATCGGCTTTGGAGAAAGCCTGCTCTACCAAAGCGGAGGAGTACTTGCTGAAAAATCGAGAAAGCCTACAGACCCAATTTACGCAGTTTTACTCGATCAGGCACAGGAGAAAGTCGAGGAAAAGCTCGGGTCGGACGAGTATCAGCGTGTTATTCAGGGGCTGAATGGTGACGGCGGAGCCAGAGCACCGGAGATGCCCACAAACGACTGGTATAACGACGTTGTACTACGTGCGGCACAGAATGCCGGGGCCGGAGGCGGAAACGCACGCCGACTTGGAATTGATCCGGCGTTCGATCAAAAAGTGATGACAGCTTTGATGTCGGATGATATAATTGATTCATCAACAGGAAAATATGTCCTCTATGGAAGCTACGGCGATTTGGACAAGTTCCGAAAGCTGGAAGGTATCACCGGCGTGCAGCTGCATCATTTGAACCAGCAGGGAGTTTTCGGAGAAACGATACCCTATCGGGATGGTGTATGCATGATGGTTAGAGGAAATGCAATCACCGAAAAGGGCAGTGAACATAATCTGCTGCACACATGGACGGAAGGTTTTTTCGATAACTACAGAGCGGGCGGCAAATACGAAGGAGAACTTCCTACGATTGGTGAGTATAACATTGAAAATGCAAAGTCAATAGGAAATGCGGGGTTTGGAAACAATCTTGTGGAAGCCTTCATAAATGCCGCCGTTCAGGAACAGTTCGATTATGGTTTCTCCATGGATGAACTGATTCCGAGGATACCCGGGTCAATGCATCTGAATTGATTGGAGGAGTTCAATGATGGAAATTGATAAGAAGAAAAATATGGTGTATGGTCAGCAGAAAGAAGCTGCGTCGAAACTATCACCGGAAGTGGAGGCGAAAATGAACGAGCTCTCGCCGAAGGCTTTTGCAATAGCGGATCAAACGATCGCGGCATACGGAAAACCGGTAGAGGAATACGACGATATAGACCGCGCAACCATGGCCGGACTGATTTTCGGGGAGCTATGCGCACTTGCATATGAGAACGATTTTGCAAGCCTGGGCTGGTTCAACGGAACGATTACGGCTATCGCCTATCAGAAACTTCATTATTCGGTACAGATGTCAGTAAGAATCGCAAATCAACTGGTTTTTCATTCCGGCGCAAAGGAAAATGTGAATTTACACAACCTGAGGCACAACGGAATTGATGCGTATTTCCTGCTGGACAAGCCGGAGGAGATGTCACGAAAAATAAAGGTCTTTTTCGCCGAAGTACACGAAGCGTTTGAAAAGGCACGAAGAGACGGATTAATTGAATAATGCATGCGCCGCCGGAGGGACACCCCGGCGGCGTTTTGCGTGAAGATGGGGGGAAAACTAAAAAAACGGCTTGCGGATATGTCGGAGAAGTCGGAAATCACTGGAAATCCGGACGAAAACTGGTATACTGGAGACGTTTAGTACAGCGGAAGTGATTTGCGTCCAAGCGCTTTTTCCATAGAGTATACGATCGGTGGAGTGGAATACAGCAAGCATATTACAAAGGACTTCTTAGGAGGGCTGGGGTATGAAATATGGTGAGCTGGAAAAAATTCTGAAGGCACGCAATAAAAAAGCCGCGGCGGAAGGGCGGCCGTTTGAGGATCTGTTTTCCGCGTATCAAAGCGAAATGATCCGGCAGAGCATTGCTTATGCGGAAAACCGTGCAGAAAAAATTTACATTTATTCCGATCTTGAAGAGGGCATGCTTATGGCAAGGCCCGCGTTCCGCATCGACGGGAAATTTTATACAAACAACGAATGGAATAGAGCCATACGCGAGGGAAAAGAGTCATCTTCGCTGACCAAAGAAGAAAAAAGGGACATAAGTTTGACGATTCTTTGTTATTCCTATGCCGTCCGTAAGCTGTGTCTTGAGTACAAAAGAGATGTGCCAACAGTAATTAAGCTCATTTACGACGCGAAGACCCGCCAAGTGAGAGCACAATACGGCTATGAGCGGTTGAAATCTTTGAGCGAGTACGACGATAATATCCGCTGCCGCATGTGGTTCGATGAAATACGGGCAAACAATCTGTAAAACCAAATCACCGCGCTGCGCCGCCGGGGGAGACCCCGGCGGCGTTTTTGCGTTCGTCATTATCACGGAGCGTGTGCGGCTCGGGCGCGGGAATTGGCAAAAGATCAATTTGCGTTAGCGAAAGACCACACACATTCAATGGATACACGATTCGTGAAAAACAACGAAAAAGTGGACGATCACAAAACGTGTTTTCATGCTACGATATAGGCACCGTAAGGGAATACGCAGGCCGGGGCGAACACCGGCGGAAAGGAGTCCGAGATGGACGAAAACGAAAGACCGGAAGAGGTCGGGGAGGTCGTAACTCCCGAGGAGGACGGCTCGGCGGAGCAGCGCGAGAGCGCTTCCGCGCCGCAGAGTCACGAGGACAATCGCCGTTTCCAGGCGGCGAGACTGGGGGGCGAGCGCGCCGGGTATGAACGGGCGATGCGCGAGCTGACAAGGCGCGAGAGCGAGCGGCGCTCACGCGAGGAGGAGCAGATGCGCTTTATCGCCGACGACGCGCGCGAGTTTGCCCGCCGGTTCCCGGAGGCGGATCTCGCGGGGCTGGATGCCTCGGAGAGCTTCCGCCGCTTCTGCGGCAGCCGCTACGGCAGAGAACCGCTCAGCGAGCTGTATGCAGATTATCTGGAGGTTGCCGGCGGCGCGCTGCGGGCCGCGCAGGCAAGGGGGGCAAGCCGGGCGGCACGGTCCACCGGCAGCGGCGGCAGCGGTTCCTATGAGGCGCTCAACGCCCGGCAGCAGTCGGAGCTGGACGCGTGGAACCGCGCGTTTCCGCAGATGAAAATGTCGGCTCGCGAGTATCTGAGCCGAAACAAGGGAATGTGAAAGGAGAAAAAACCATGAGACCCATCCAGAATGCGGGCGGCGAGGAGTGTATCTGCGCCCGCAGCTACCCGGTGGCGGGAGCCACCGCGATCGCCGCCGGACAGGTGGTGCAGCTTTCCGCCGGAAAGGTAGTTCCGGCGATCGCCGCGCAGACCGGCGCGATCCTCGGCCTCGCCGGGGAGGATCACCCCGGTACGGCGGATATGCTCAACCCGCGCGCAAACGGAGACGAGATCCTCGTCTGCGACAACCCGGGACTGATCTTTGAATGCCCCGTACCGACGGTCAGGGCCGAGAGCGGCAGCGCCACAACGCTGGTTCCGGCAGCCGGCGACGTGGACGCGAACGCGGCGGACGGCGCCTACAGCGCCGCGGTGCTCGTGCTCCGAAGCAAGGCCGCGGGCAGCGCTAACACCGACAGACCCGGCACACGCCGCGCCGTGACGGACTACGCGAAGAGCGGCACGGTGCTCACGCTCGAGACAGGCGGCACGGCCGCCGCCGGGGACGAGTATGAGCTCTACCCCGCGCTCGGCAGCGCCGTATGCGCGCTGAACGCCAAGGCAACCGCGCTCGTTGTGAGCGCGACCGGCGCTACGGCGGTGCGCTGCATCGGCCACGACTACGAGCGCCACACGATCCGCTGCATTGCTGCGGTGCACACGCTCGCCGCGAGATCCTGAAACCCAAATTCGAAAAGGAGAAAATGAATTATGAGCAGCAACTTTAAAAACTGGACGAGCGATAACTACGCGTTCGTCGGCAAGGCGTTCGACTTTGCTTACGCCGACCGCCTGAACAAGCTCTCGCCCGTCGTCGGCGAGGTGAACGCCAAGAGCATCGACTACGAGCTGACCGGCTCCGGCGGCTACGGCGAAGCGCCCCGCTACGACGGAGAGAATCTCAACGAGGGCAGCCTCAAGCGCGGCTTCAAGACCGTGATCACGCCGGTCGAGTACACGCTTTCCATCCCCGTCGGCTACAAGGAGGCCAAGGTGGACAAGATGGGCGAGACGAAAAAGGTCGGCACGAAGCTCGGCGACAGCATGGCGCTCACGGTGTATCTGCACGTTCTGCGTATGTTTGCCAACGCCTGGAACACCGACGGCAAGCACAACGGCGGCGACGGCGTGAGCTGGGCCAACGCCGCGCACCCGGTTGCCTCTCGCGGCTCCTCGGGGAGAACGTTCGTTGCCGACACCGACGCCGGCACGTACTCCAACATCTCCACGGACGCCTTTTCCGTTTCCGCCATCACGGCGGCACAGGCGCGCGCCAACCGCTTCCTTACGCCCGACGGCATGCCGTTCCTGTGCGATTTTGACACCGTCCTGATCGCACCCGAGCTGGAGGAAAAAGCGAAGAAAATGTTTGGCGAGAACGCCCGCCTGACGCCCGCAGCCGACCCTGAGAGCGCCTACAACGCCGCCAACCCCGTGTACGGCATGCGCTACATCGTCATGGGCGGCGGTGCGGACGGCTTCACGAGCAAGCAGTGGGCGGTGTGCGACCGCCGCCTGATGAAGGAGCTTGTGAACATCGTTTACAACACGCGCCCGACGGTGATGCAGTCGCCGCAGGACAACCCGCTGAAGGACCTTTATACCGCGTATGCCGACTTCGGCGTCGGCTGGGGCGACGCGCGCCAGATCATCTTCGGCGATCCGGGCTAAGAGCGGGAAGATTCCACGCTTGCCGAGGACGGCAACCCCTCAGTCAGCGCTGCGCGCTGACAGCTCCCCTTACACAGGGGAGCCGAGGGGCGCAAATTTCTGCGAAGCATTTTGAAAGGAGAACAACATGAACGAAAAAACGAAAGACATTCTGATCCGCGCCGGAAAAACGTTCTGGCAGGCGGCTCTCGCGTATCTGCTGGCGGACGCCGCCGTGCTGCAGCAGGCGCTGACCGATTGGAGCACGGGCAAGCAGATTCTGCTCTCGCTTGCCGTCGGCGCGGCGGCTGCGGGGTTCAGCGCCGTATATAACGGCATTATCCGCCCGCGGCTCGGAGAGGAGTGACGCTCTGTGGACCCCAATTGCCAGAATCAGCCCTGCCATGAGCTTGCGGAGCTGCAAAAGCGGTTCGCCCGCTTTCAGGACGACACGGTGAAGCGTCTTGCCGCCGGGGATGTTTCGATGGCAACGATCAATACCAAGCTCAACTGGCTCATCGGCATTCTCTCCGGCATCGGCGCGGCGGTGCTCGCCGCCGTGCTGCGCATTCTCTATAACTGAAAGGAGAAACCATGAAAAAGATCGATTCCGTCTGTACGCTCACGCTCGGTACGAGCGCGCAGACCGTCCGCGTGAGCGGACTTGCCTGCCTGGTGCAGAACAACAGCGAATCCGCCAGCGTGTACATGAAGGAGCGCCGCGCCGACGGCGAGGACGTCACCGCCGATAACGGCTGGCGTCTCGCACCCGGCGAGAGCACCCCGATACCGTTCACGGCGCTCGACCTCTCGCTCGCCGCCTCCGCCGCCGGGACGGACGTGCGCGTGCTGCTGCTCGACGAGCTCTGAGGGGGCGGCGCGCCATGACGCTGGGAGAGGCGAAAAACAAGGTATACATGCTCCTGGACGAGCACAGCGCGGGCGGCGAGATCGAGCACGACGAGGATATCGAAAAGAAAATGACCGCCTTTTTCGACACGGCGCAGAAAACGCTCGCGCAGATCCGGAAGATCGTGCGGGAGAAAACGGTCCGGCCCGTATCGGGCGTGACGGCCTACGACATGCCGGACGACTTCCATGCGCTGTATCGCGTGTGGGCGGACGGCCGCCCGGCGACGAACCGCTTCCGATGGCGGAGCGGGCAGATCCTGCTTCCGGAGGGCAGCGCCTCGGAGGTGATCGTAGAATACTTCGCCCTGCCGGGAACGATCCCGCCGGACGCGCCGGACAGCTACAAATTCGAGATCGCGCCGGACGCCTGCGAGTGCATGCCGTACTATGTGGCGGCGCAGCAGCTTCTGCCCGATCTCGTGACGGACTACGGCGCGATGCTGCAGATGTACAACTACCAGGTGTCCCTGCTCGCAGCGGCGCAGCCGGGAGAAAACCGGCGCGTGACGCAGAGCCTGTTCCGGGGGTGAGAGCGTGGGAAAGAAACGCGGCGCGGGGATCACCCGCACACAGTACGCCGCCTTTCGCGGCGCAGACTTTTCGACCGACCCGTCGCTCGTGGAAAGCTGCCGGAGCCCGCTGTGTACGAACATCGTGGCGGACGGCGGCGGGATGCCGCAGAAGCGGCTCGGCTGGCGGACGGTACAGAACCTGGGGGACACGGTATACGGGCTCTTCGGCGCGGAATTCGGCGGTACGGTGAAGAGCCTTGCGCATGCCGGAACAAAGCTCTATGTCTGGGCGGATGACGGGACGCCCACGGTGCTGCTCTCCGGTCTGCCCCGCCATAAGAGCCGGGCGGTTTTCCTTGCCGGGAAGCTCTGGATCGTCACCGGCGGCGGCTTTTACTCTTATGATGGGGCGGAGGCAAAGCGCGTATCCGCTTCGGGGGCGTATATCCCCACAACGACGATCACGCGCAGCCCTTCCGGCGGCGGGGTCTCCTACGAGGCGGTCAACCTGCTCACGCCGTACCGGAAAAACGCTTTCCAGACCGACGGGGAGAGCGTGACGTTCACGCTGGACGGCGAGATCGACACATCCGGCACGGTGCGCGCGTGGGTCTGGGGCGAGGAGGTCACGGCTTTTACGCTTGACCGCGCGGCGGGGACGATCACGTTCGCGTCCGCCCCTGCCGCGCCGGACGCGGGCGCGTCCGACGGACTGGTTGTGCAGTTCCCCCACACGGTGGAGGGCTATGCCGAGCGCATCGACAAGTGTACGATCATCACGACCTACGGCGTCGGCTCCAATGACCGCGTGGTGCTCTCCGGCAATCCCGACTGCCCGAATCTGGATTGGATGAGCGGGCTGAACGATCCGACATACATGCCCGATCTCGGCTATGCCGCCGTAGGCAGCGAGGCGACGCCGATCCGCGGCTACTGCCGCATCGGCAGCTCGCTCGGCATCGTTAAGGCAGACGACGGAAGCGACAGCACCGTGTTCCTCCGTTCCGCCGCGCTTTCCGAGGACGGCGAGGCCGTGTTCACGCTGCAGCAGACGATCGCGGGCGTGGGGGCTGTCGCGCCGGGGAGCTTTGCCTCGCTCCTGGACGATCCCCTCTTCCTCTCCCGCTCCGGCGCCGCGGCGATCACAAGCAGCAGCCTGACCGGGGAGAAGATCATCCAAAACCGCAGCCTGTATCTCAACGCTCAGCTCACGAAGGAGCCGTCTCTGCCGGAGGCGGAGGCGGCAGTGTGGCAGGATATGTACCTGCTTGCGGTACCGGAGGGACACGTTTACGTCCTCCATGGCCGCCAGACCAAAACGTTCCGCAGCGCGGCGCTCAGCGATTTCGTTTACGAGGGTTTTTACTGGGAGAACGTTCCGGCGCTGTGCTGGTATGTACAGCGCTCCGGCGCGGACGAGGAGCTGTACTTCGGCACGGCGGACGGACGCATCTGCAAATTCAACACGGACATTGAGGACATGAGCCGCTACAGCGACGACGGCGAGGCCATCTCCGCCGTGTGGGCGACCAAATACGACGACGACGGCACGCCGGCCGTGCTCAAAACGCTTTTGAAGCGCGGCTGCTGCGTGACCATCAAGCCGTACGCGCGCTCGAGCGCCGAGGTGTACATCCGCGCCGACCGCACCGGCGGCCACGAAAAGCGCGTCGCGGGAAAGCCGATGGACATTCTGGACTTTTCGGACGTGGACTTTGAGCGCATCACGTTCAACACGGACGAAAGCCCGCAGGAGATCTTTCTCAACCGCAAGGTGAAAAACTACAAGCGGCTGCAGATCATCGTGCGCAACGCCGAGCCGAACGAGGGCTTCGGCATATTCCAGATCACAAAGCATTATGTAACGGGCAATTACGCAAAGAGGTGAAGACATGAGCATACAGGAACAGAAGATCACGGAAGAGGCGATCGCCGAAAGCGGCGTGCAGAGCCAGCCGGACAAACTGACCGGCACGGCGGCGCAGAACAAGAAGGTGTTCGACAATCTCGTAACGGCGGTGGTGCGAAACCGCTTCAATGCGCTCCTCGACGAGCTGACGGGCGCCGCCGCCGCGGGACAGCTCGGCATTGCGACGATCCCCGGCTTTTCGGCGGACAACATCCAGACGGCGCTCGAGCAGATCGTACAGGCGATGCAGGACGTGACGCAGGGCAGCGTCACCGACGGGAGCATCACACTGGCAAAGCTCGCCGCGGAGGTGACGGCCGTTGCCCTCGGCGGCGCGGCGGCGGTACACACACACGGGGCGGGCGACATTGCCTCCGGCACGCTGGAGCCATCTCGCATCCCGGTGCTGGACGGCACGAAGCTCGGCGCCGGAAGCGTCGGCACGGAGCAGCTCGGCGCGGCGGCCGTCACGTCGGCAAAGCTCGCGGCGCTCGCGGTGCTCTCGACGCACCTTGCGCAGGGCGCGGTGACGACGCAGAAGATCGCCGAAGGAGCGGTCACGGCGGAGAAGATCGCCGCGCTCGCCGTAACGGCGGCGCTCATCGCCGACAAGGCGGTCACCGCCGACAAGCTCGCGGACGATATCCCGTACACCAAATTCGGCCTTGCCGCCGATCAGGTGCGGCACATCTTCGCCGGAACGGCCGAGCCGACGTCGGACATCGGCATCGACGGGGATATCTATCTCATGTACTCGGAATGAGGTGAAATAAATGGGATGGACACAAACAGCGCCGGAGCTGCCAAGCGGCAGCGCGTGGGAGCAGGAAAAGAGCGTTTATGGAAGTGCAAACCATTGGAGCCTTTCTGGAAAATTGTACATCGCCCGACTGAACGGCAGACAGTTTGCCATTAAAGCAGAGCTGACGAGCGGCAACGGCGAATACGGCACTTATTACCCGCCGGAGAAATGGACGCTCCGGTGCGACATTGGCGGCGTCACTGGCGAGGAGGATACATCCTTCGACGTCTCCAAGGGTACGGCCACGTTCTATTACATCGGCGAAGCCGGCGAGGGAGTCACGATAACCGCAAAGGTCGGCGGCGTTGGCGCCGCGGTCGCCGTACAAACCGCAACCTTTTCCGCCCCCGCGCTGCTCGGCTCGACGGTTTATTTGAAGGTCGGCGGCGTGTGGAAAAGCGCGCAAATCAAGGTCAAGATCGGCGGCGTCTGGAAGGACGCCGTGGCAAAAATCAAGGTCGGAGGGACATGGAAATGAACGGTATAGACATTTCCCAGTGGCAGGGCGACTTCAACCTTGCGCCGTACCAAAACGGCTTCGTAATCGTCCGCGGCGGGTTCTGGACGAGCGTGGACCCGTGGGCGGAGCGAAACATCCAAAAGTGCGAGGCGCTCTCGATCCCGTGGGGGATCTACTGGTACAGCTACGCGCTCAACGAGACGCAGGCGGCGCAGGAGGCGGAGGCGTGTCTGCGGTTTCTCGCCGGGCGAAGGCCCCGGCTCGGCGTGTGGTTCGACATGGAGGACGCGGACGGCTACAAGGCGAAAAACGGGTTCCCGCCGGACGGTACGATCACCGCCATGTGCAGGGCGTTCTGCGACGAAATGCGGAAAGCCGGAAACAGGACCGGCGTGTATGCAAGTCTGAGCTGGTTTGATACGCACATCGGCGAGACCGGCCATGACAAATGGATCGCGGCCTGGGGCGCGAACGACGGGGTGAACTACCCCGATCTGCGCGGACGGTGCGTCATGCAGCAGTACCGGGGCGCGCCGCTGGATCTGGATATTCTGTATGTGCCTCTGTCGTATTTTGACGGTGGGACGGCGGGCGGAGCAGAGCCGGAAAAGGACGGGAAATGCGTAAGCATCGCGGCAATGGCGCAGGAGGTGCTCGACGGGAAGTGGGGCAACGGCGAAGAGAGAAAGCAGAAGCTCGGCGCGTGGTTTTATGATCTCGTGCAGGGCGAAGTGAACCGGATATTGGGGGTATGAAATGAAACTGCGAAAGAAACAGCCGCAGCCGGAGGTCGTTTCCGGCTACGATTATTCCGACCGCGAGGCGCGCGAACGGACGGCATACGCGCTTTTCCGGCGCGCCAAAAACGCCCGCACCGCCGTGGAGACCGAGTGGGAGCGGTACAACGACTACTACAACGGCATCCACGACGTGACGCGCGATCTTACCGAGTTCTGCCGCGAAAATGACATCCCGTGGCTCCCGGCGAGCGTTCCCGACCCGTATATTCTCGTTGAGAGCCAGATCGAGCCGACCGTGCCGCAGCCGGAGTTTCGCGGGCGCGACGACGATCTCGACAGCACCATGGCCAAGCGGCGCGAGTTTGCCGTGCGGTACATCGCCGAGAACAACCGCCTTTCCGATATGAACACGCGCAACGAGCGCCGGCTTCTCAAGCTCGGCGACGCCTTCTGGAAGGCGTACTGGGACGAGGATATGCGCTGCGGCGAGGCGCGGGGCGACATCCGCGTGAGCGATATCCCCGTGGAGGCGGTGTTTCCGGACCCCGCGGTGCGCGGCGGCAGCGTGCAGGACGGGCAGTATCTCGACTATGTATACCGCATCCATAAGGTGCGCTTCGCGCAGATGTTCCGCGCCGAGCTCGAGGAGCTGGGCATTACGGCGGAGGAGACGCTCAGCGAGGATTATGTGCCCCGCAGCGAGATCTTCGATATGACGAGCGCGCTGAACGACACAGACGACACCGTGCAGGTGCTCGAGCACTGGTTCCGCCAGCCGGTCGAAACGACCGCAGACGGGGAGACCGTCCCGGCCGGAGCGGTGGCGTGTTCCATTCAGGCCGGCGGGCACGAGCTGCGGTATATCCCGAATTACTGGCGGCGCACGGGCGCGCAGAACACGCTCTTCCCGTTCGTGCACTACTGGCGCATTCAGGATGAGAACCGCTTCTGGAACAAGAGCGAGCTCTCCGCGGTGCTCGATCTCGTAGACGCCGCCGACCGCAAGCTCGCCGCGGCGCTTTTGAACGACAGCTTCCTCTCGAACGACATTCTTCTTGTGGAGGAAGGCGCTCTTGCCGACGGCGAGGAGCTGACCAACGAGCCGGGCGCGATCGTGCATCTCAAGCAGGGACGCATGGGCGGCGTGCAGCGCCTCGGCGGACTGCAGAGCGTCGGCAAGGCGGCGATGGATATCACCTGGTTCAAGGAGCAGATCGAGCGCGCCAGCCGCAGCTATGACACCGGCACCGGCAAGGAAACGGCGCGGGTTACGACCGCCGCGGGCCTCTCCATGCTCCGCGCCGACGGGCGCGAGCAGTCGGACATCAAGCGCGCCGACCGAAACGCCGGGTTTGAGCGGCTCTACGAGCTGCTCGACTGGCTGTCGCTGGAGTTTTTCGACGACGACCGGATGCTCTATCTCGGCGCGCCGGAGGGCGCGGGAGCGCCGGGACGGTGCATGATCTACAACAGCGCCGATTTTGCCCGCACACTGCCGGAGGTCCGCTCTCTCACCGGCGAGGTGCTGCGCCCGTCCCGGGAGTTTTTCCCGCGGGTGGATATCACGGTGCAGGCCGCCGAAGGCGCGCGGCGCGACCGGCAGACGACGCTGCAGGCGCTCGACAGCCTGACACGCGCAAACATCACGGCGGAGAACTGGCGCATCTTCGCCGCTGAGCTCGAAATACTCGACATCCCTGACCGGCAGGAGATCGTCGGGGAGTGGGAGCGGAGGTTTGCGGAAACCGCGGAAAAGGTGATCCCTCCGTCGCCTCCGGCGGCGGCTCCCTTTACGCAGGGGAGCCCCGGGAGCGGAGAGGAGGGAACGCTCGGATGAAGTGTCCGTGCTGCGGCATTGAAATGCTGCGAAAAACGGCGGCGCAATGGGAGTGCCGCAACCCGAAATGCATAAAATACGACAAGGAGAAGAAGAAATGAAGGTCATACGTCTTGACGATTTTGGAACGAAAACACCCTCCGGCAAGCTCCCGGACGAATCGCGCAAAAAGAAGAGAAACCCGCCTGCGGTGAGGTGGACCGGCACTCCGGAGGAAAGCGGGGAGAACGCAGGCGGGAAAGGCGCGGAGAACGCCGCCCCGGCGCAACGCAGCCCGACCTACAGCGAGATCATGGAGAAATACCTTGCCGGGCAGTACGCCGACGCGCTCGCCGGAAACAGGCGCACCGCCGAGGCCGAGGCCGACGCTGCCGAGCGCGACGCGCAGGATGCGCTTGAGCGCATTCGCGGCGGGTACAAGAACACCGACCGCCAGCTTTACCGCGAGTATATGGAAAGCACCCGCACGCTGCCGCAGCGCCTTGCCGCGCAGGGCATCACCGGCGGCCTGACGGAATCCTCGCAGGTACGGCTTGCCAACTCCTACGGCGAGGAGCTTGCCGAAAACGGGAGAGCGCGTCTCGCCGAGGAAGCCAAGGCGTATTCCGCGCGCGACGCCCGGCTCGCCGCGGCAAAATCCGAGCGGGAGCGCGCCGACGCCGAGGCCAAGAGGACGCACGGCGAAAGCCTGGCAAAGCTCTGGCAGGAGGAGGAAAAGCGCCGCCGCGAGGAGGCCGCCAAAGCCGCCGCGCTGCTTGCCGCGGCGGGGGATTATTCCGGCTATGTCGGCATGGGCCTTACACAGGATCAGGCGGACTATCTCACGGAGATCTGGATGGGCCGGAACAACAAGGTCGCGCCGCTGCGCCGCGCGTGGGACGGCACGGCAGTCTCCGCTTCTTCGGGATCGGCGCTTGCCGACACGCTCTCCGGGGCGCTTCTTCTCAACGCAGAGCGCGGCACGGACGCCGCCGTGGAGTATATCGCCTCGCGGCTCGCTTCCGGCGACATCCGGAGCGACGAAGCGGAGGAGATCTGGAAGCTGCTCCGCGCCTCGGAAGAGGAGAACATTTAATTTTTAAATTATTCCTTGACAGAAGCGAATGATTGTGCTAATATCATAATGGCGGGGAAGTTGGGCTTTGCATAGGAAAGCCGCCTCTCCGACCTTCGGCTGCCCAGCACAGCAGCGCGGAGGATCCGATACTTTTCTCCTCGGAGGATCGACCCCAACAGGGCGGGGGCGATCCTCCTTTCTTAATTTCAAACGCCCCCACCCCGTTGAGGGGCTTGTTTGAGAGAGGCCGCGGCGCACTCGCTTCGCTCGCGCGTCTGCGGGCCGGGAGGCGGTTTCTCCGGCGCGCACGCCGCCGGAGAAAGGGATCTGCATTCCTTTGCGCCGGCGGAAGAAAACTCCGGCGGATCTGTTTTGCCGGCGTCCGTCGGGAAATAACGAAAAAGAAGAAAATCTCTTTTCATCCGGGACAGACTGTGGTATAATACCGCGCTGGATTTGAATCGGATTAACATTTGGAGATGGATACTATGGAATTACGCAATATCGCGATCATTGCCCACGTTGACCACGGCAAGACGACGCTCGTGGACGAAATGCTCAAGCAGTCGGGCGTATACCGCGAAAATCAGGAGGTCGTCGAGCGCGTGATGGACTCCGGCGATCTCGAACGCGAGCGCGGCATCACCATTCTCGCAAAGAACACCGCCGTCACCTACAAGGGCGTCAAGATCAACATCGTCGACACGCCGGGCCACGCCGACTTCGGCGGCGAGGTCGAGCGTGTGCTCAAAATGGTCAACGGCGTCATCCTGCTCGTGGACGCCGCCGAAGGCCCCATGCCGCAGACGCGCTTCGTACTCGGCCGCGCGCTGGAGCTTGGCCACCGTGTGATCGTCGTCGTCAACAAGATCGACCGCCCCGACCAGCGCATTCACGAGGTCGTGGACGAGGTGCTGGAGCTGCTGATGGATCTCAACGCCACGGACGAGCAGCTCGATTCCCCGATGCTGTTCTGTTCGGGCCGCCGGGGTACGGCGTCCTATTCGCCGGATGTGGAGGGCACCGACCTTCAGCCGCTGTTCGACACGATCCTCGAGTATATCCCCGAACCGGCGCAGGACACCGCCGCGCCCTTTCAGATGCTCGTTTCCTCGCTGGACTATAACGAGTTCGTCGGCCGCATCGCCATCGGGCGCATCGAACGCGGCACGATCCGCCAGAACGAGGAGATCGCCGTCTGCAACTACCACTCGCCCGACGCCGTCCCGCGCAGGGCGAAAGCCGTTTCGCTCTATGAGTTCAGCGGCCTTGCCAAGGTCCCCGTGACGGAAGCCGCGGCGGGCAACATCATCGCCATGAGCGGCATCGGCGACGTTACCATCGGCGACACGGTCTGCGCCGTCGGCGCGGTCGAGCCGCTGCCGTTCGTGAAGATCTCCGCGCCGACGATGGAAATGACGTTTTCCGTCAACAACTCCCCGTTCGCCGGGCGCGAGGGCAAGTTTGTCACCAGCCGCCAGATCCGCGACCGCCTTTACCGCGAAACGCTCAAGGACGTTTCCCTACGCGTGACGGATGTGGAGGGCAGCACCGACAGCTTCAACGTCGCCGGCCGCGGCGAAATGTCTCTCTCGATCCTCATCGAGACGATGCGCCGCGAAGGGTATGAGTTCCAGGTCTCGCCCCCGCGCGTGCTCATGCAGCGCGACGAGAAGGGCGATCTGCTCGAGCCGATGGAAGAGCTTGTGGCGGATGTGCCGCAGGAGTATGTCGGCTCGGTCATTGAAAAGCTCGGCATACGCAAGGCGGAGCTGAAGGAAATGACCCCCGTGGGCGCGCGCATGCGTCTCATCTTCCTCGTGCCGAGCCGCGGCCTGTTCGGGTACCGGAACGAATTTCTCACCGACACCCACGGCGAAGGCATCATGGCCTCCGTGTTTGACAGCTACGCCCCCTATAAGGGCGAGGTCACGCGCCGCTCGACCGGCTCTCTCATCGCGTGGGAGACCGGCGAGGCCGTCGCCTACGGTATCTGGAACGCGCAGGAGCGCGGCATCATGTTCATCACGCCCGGCACGCCGGTCTACGGCGGGATGATCGTCGGCGTCAGCCCCAAGCAGGAGGATATCCCGGTGAACGTCTGCCGCACGAAGCATCTCACGAACACCCGCGCCTCCGGCTCGGACGAGGCGCTGCGGCTCATCCCGCCGCGCCAGATGTCGCTCGAGCAGTGCATGGAGTTCCTCGCGGACGACGAGCTTCTCGAAGTCACGCCCAAGAACCTCCGCCTTCGCAAGCGCATTCTCGACCACAGCCAGCGCATGAAAAACATCCACGGCAGGAAATAAAAACCGGGAATGCCATATGGAAGAAATGGCCTCCCCCGATGGGAAAAGACATCGGGGGAGACCGTTTTTTTGTTTAGCGTTTCCACTAAGAAAATGCCGGAGAAAAAGTGCAGAATGACAAATATTCCCAATACGACACGGTTCTCTATTGACGAAGTATACAATCTATACTATGATAAACATGCAACTGGTATATACCAGTTTCCGATTATGGCAGGCTCGCACCGGAACGGAGGACCGCGCATCATGCAGGAACGATCGCTCTATAAAACCATACGCGACGATCTCCTCCGCGCCATCGAGAACGGCAGCCTCCAGCCGGATCAGGCGCTCCCCTCCGAGCGCGAGCTCTGCCAGCGGTACGGCACGAGCCGCATGACCGCGCGCCACGCCGTGGCGGAGCTTGAATCGCTCGGCTCGGTATACCGGATACAGGGCAAGGGCACGTTCGTTTCCGGACGAAAGCTCATCCAGCCGCTCATGCAGGTGTCCGGGTTTACGGAGGACATGGCAAAGCGCGGCAAAAAGGCAAGCTCCCAGATCCTCTTTGCCGGGGAGAAAAAGGCGGATGCAGCCATTGCGCGGGGGCTTCGCATCGCGCCCGGCGAGCCGTATATCCTCATCCGCCGCCTGCGTCTGGCCGACGGCGTGCCGATGGCGATCGAAAATACCGCCCTCAACGCCTCGCTCTGCCGGGGCATTCTGGATACCGATTTGAAAAATCACTCCCTTTACGCGGAACTCACAAGCCGCGGTCTTGCGCTCAAGACCGGCGACCAGTATATGGAAGCCTCGCTCGCAAATGCGGCGCAGGCCCGGCTTCTTGCCATCCCGGAGGGCGCGCCCGTGCTGCTCATCGAGCGCCATGTAACGAACCCCGAGGGCGTCACCGTGGAGGTGACGTATTCCGCCTATCGGGGCGACAGCTACCGGTTTTACATCGAATTTGACGGCGTGAACCGGACCGACACCGTATCCACATCCCCCGGAGGGATTTTGGATAACATTAATTAAGGAAGAAAAAGGAGCGTCAACATGAAAAAGATCCTTGCACTGATCCTTGCCCTCGTTATGCTCTTCGCTCTCGCCGCCTGCGGCCAGCAGCCCGCTGCGCAGGAGCCGACCGAAGCGCCTGCCGAGCAGCCCGCGGAGCAGCCCGCCGAGCAGCCCGCGGAAGAGGAGCCCACCCCCGATACCATCACCGTGATGGTTCCCCCGGTCTCCGGCACCTATCAGGACGACATCGAAACCTGGATCGCTGATTTTACCAAGCTCTATCCGCACCTCACCGTGGAAGTGATCAAGACCTCCTGGGACGATCACAACGGCAAGCTCTCCACCATGGCGAATGCCGGTGAAGCGCCGGACATCGCGGAGGTATCCTACGCCGCCATCGGCACCTACGTTGAGCTGGGCGTCGCCGTTGACATCGCGCAGTACATGGACCCCGAGCGTCTGGCTGACTACGATCAGAACGCGCTCGACTACATGAGCATTGAGAACACCGTTTACGGTCTCCCGCTGTACATCACCATTCAGGCTCTCGGCGCCAACAAGGAAATGCTCGAGGCCGCCGGCGCCGACGTTGCGAAGATCCAGTCCGAGGGCTGGACCTACGAGGAGTTCCTCGAAGTCATCAAGAACGGCACCACCGACGACTGCTTCGGCTTCGTGTTTGCCAACGCCGGCGTCACCGCATCCGACTTCCTGAATATCTTCGGCGTTGGCGCGGGTCTGAACAACGCGTTCACCGACGATCTCAAGTATGCCTACACCTCCGACAACATGCTCAAGCTTCTCGAGGCCGTGGAAGATATGACGAAGTCCGGCTATATGCCCAACTACGGCGTCGAAGCCGGTCAGCGCATGGTCATGTGCCAGCAGGGCAAGGCCATGATCTTCGGCAAGGCCATGCCGCTCTTTGAGAACAACATCAACAAGAACAACGCCGCGCTCGAGGCCAACGACGGCACCGCCGTGGAGAACTCCATCCCCGTGCAGTATGCGTTCCTGCCCGTGCCGACGATGGACGGCGCGGAAGCCTCCTGCTTCGGCTCCGTGGACGGCCTGATCGCCCTCCGCAACAACAAGACCACCGACGAGCATCTGAAGAACGTGTGCCTGTTCATGGATTACATCTGCTCCGGCGAGCGCATCGCTGCCGTTGACCAGACCCTGCTCCTTGAGCCCGTCTGCCAGACCGGCCGCGACGCTTACATCTCCCCCGAAGGCCTTGACGAGGGCAACGTTGCCTCCGCCGCCCGCTGCATCGGTCTGGTCGTTGCGCCTCCCGCCGGCGTGACCGCCGAGCAGAGCGCCGCCGCCAAGACCATCATGGACGAAGTCATCGTTCCGAAGTTCCAGGCGCTCCTTGCCGGCGAAGCCACCGCGCAGGAAGTCTATGACGCCCTCAGCACCGCCGCTGTCGAAGCGTTCGGCGCCGACGGCTGCGTATCCGGCACGCTCTGAGCGGACCGCTCCCCGCATAGATAACGCATAGCCACTCTGCCCTGCCCGGCATGGCCGGGCGGGGCAGCTTTTCGATCCAAAGCAGCGCTTTGGATCGACCCACATTCATTCGTGGAGGGAAGACTATGAGCAAAGCCAGAGGAAGAACGCTCGCCGACCGCCGGTTCCGGTTCACCAGCGAGGATCGGTGGGGTTATTTCTTCATATTTGTCGCCATGGCGGTGTTCGTGATGTTCACGCTCTACCCCGTGGTCAGCGCCGTGCGCACGAGCTTTCTGAAGTACAAGCCCTTCGGCTCGGAGTTTATCGGGCTGAAGAACTATACCGACACCTTCAAAAGCCCGCTCTTCTATAAGGCGGTATGGAACACCGTTTTGTACACGGTCGTCGTTGTCCCTCTGTCGCTGCTGATCGCCTTCTCCATCGCGATCATGATACTGCCGTTCAGAAAGAAAACGCAGTCGGTGTTCAAGTCCATTTACTATCTGCCCGGCATCGCCTCGGGCGTGGCGCTCTCGGTCGTATGGCTGTGGCTGTACGACTCCTCGCCGGACGGCCTTTTCAACCAGGTGCTGATGTTCTTCGGCATCCCGGCGCAGAACTGGCTCTCCAGCTCGAAAACGTCCATGCTCTCGCTGATGCTCATGGCGATCCTCTCCGGGCAGGGCAGCAACATCATCATCTACATAGCCGCGCTCCTCGGCATCGATAACAGCTACTTTGAAGCCGCAGAGCTTGACGGCGCGACGTTCTTCCAGAAAGTCCGCTACATCGTGTTCCCACTCGTGAAGCCGACGACGCTGTTCCTTCTTGTGACGGGCATCATCGGATCGTTCCAGGTGTTCCAGAACGCCTTTATGATGACCGGCGGCGGTCCGGACAACAGCACGACGATGATCGGCCTTCTCATTTATAAGAACGCCTTCGAGTACTCAAAGTTCGGTCTCGCCTGCGCGCAGGCCATATTGCTCGCCATCGTCATTGCGCTCATCTCGCTCGTGCAGTTCAGGCTCATGGGCGCGGACGTCGAATACTGAGAGGAGGAACGGTATGGCTACGACAGGACTTTACTCTCCCCACGTCAACCACCCCGAAAAGCGCATCGCGCGCAATATCCTCCTTGCGGTGATCCTCATCCTCTTCGCGCTGCTGACGCTCTTTCCGATCTTCTATATGATCATGTCGTCGTTTGGCCCCGCCGTCGCCACGGCGGGCACGTCCCGGAGCATTATCCCGCGCGTGTGGACGCTCGACTCGTACAAGGCGTTCTTTTCGTTCAGCAAATACTCCGTCCGCTGGATCGGCAACAGTCTCATCGTCGCCTCGGCGACGGTGGTGGGCAACGTCATTTTCGCTTCCATGGCGGGATATGCGTTCTCAAAGATCCGCTTCAAGGGCCGCCGGTGGCTGTTCGGGCTGATCCTTGTGGCGATGATGATCCCGTATCAGGTCACGCAGGTGCCGCTCTACATTCTCATTGCAAACAAGCTGCACATGACGAACACCTACGCCGCCATGATCCTGCCCGGCGTCGTGACGTCCTACAACATCTTCCTCGCCAAGCAGTTTTTCACGAGCATCCCCACGCCGCTCATCGAGTCGGCCAAGCTCGACGGCTGCAACCAGCTCGGCATTTTCGTGCGCATCGTCCTGCCGCTCTCGAAAACCGTGCTGGCGGTTATGGCGATCAACACGTTTCTGTCCAGCTGGAACACGTTCTTCTGGCCGTTCCTCGTGACGAGCAAGGACTATATGTTCACGATCCAGGTCGGTCTCAAGACCTTTAAGTTCGCGAACGAAACGCTCTTTGCCCCCATGATGGCGGGCGCGACGCTCTCGGCGCTGCCGATGTTTATTCTGTTTTTCACTCTGCAGAAATACTTCCTCGAAGGCGTCACGATCGGCGCTGTCAAGGGATGATACGGGATGTTCGAAGGGCTGCTGCGAAATGCAGCAGCCCTTTTATGAGATACGGAGGGTTTTATGGAGCTTCGCTTATATGACCGCGCGGATGCGCCGGAGATTTTGCGCCTGTGGAACACGGCGGGCGCCGCGGCGGGATACGCGCCGCTGAACGCCGGTACGCTTGACGCGCGGCTGCTTGCGCACCCGGCGTTCTGCGGCGGGAGCACGTTCGTGCTCGAAGAAAAGGGCGCAATCCTTGGCTTTGCCGCGGGCTGCACAGGCGACACGCTCGCGCAGGGCGCTGTGCGCGGCTATGTGAGCTGCGTGCTGCTTGATGAGACGTGCGACACGGCGGAGAATACGGCCGCGCTGCTTGGCGCAGTTGAGGATTCGTTCCGCGCCAGGGGAAAGAGCGCTGCCGCCGTTACGTTTTTCAATCCCCTGCGCCTGCCGTGGATCATCCCCGGAACGAGCGGCCACCGGCACAACAACATGCCCGGCATAGCGAAGGATATACCGCTTTATGAGCGGATGCTCGCGCTCGGCTACCGCGAGGCGGCGACCGAAATGGCGATGTATCTCGATCTTGCGGCGTTCACATACCCCGCCGCGATGGAGACGCGCGCGGCGAAAATGGCCGCGCAGGGCTACACCGTGGACTGGTATAAAGAGGGCGTTCACCGCGGCCTGGACGAGATGGTGGCGTCGCTCGGCAATTCCATGTGGGATGCGGAGATCCCCGCCGCGGCGCACGGCGGCATGGACCTGCTCGTCGGTCTCTCCGGCGGCACGGTCGCGGGCTTCACCGGCCCGGTGTACCCGGAGCCGACGGGACGCGGGTACTTTGCTGGCATTGCCGTGGCGGAGCAGTACCGCGGCCACGGGCTGGGAAAGCTTCTTTTCTACCGGCTCTGCCGCGCCGAAAAAGAGCGCGGCGCGCGGTATATGTCGCTTTTCACGGGCATTGACAACCCGGCGCAGAACATCTATAAGGAAGCCGGATTCACGCCGCGGCGGTACTTCGCCGTGATGATAAAGGAGCTGAAGCCATGAGCAAGACCATACTGGCCGTCGGTGCGCACATCGGCGATATGGAGCTGACCTGCGGCGCGCTGCTCGCCGCGAACGCCGTGCACGGGGGACGCAGCGTGACGCTTGCGCTCACCGCCGGGGAGAAGGGCGCGCCCGCCGGAGCAGACGTCGCCGAATACCGGAAAAGCAAGATCGCCGAGGCGGAGGCCTTTGCCGCCGAGCTCGGCGGCGAGGCGATCGTGCTTGACTATCCGGACGGGCTGCTGCCCGATAACGACGAGGCGCGCTTCGCCGTGTGCGACGTGATCCGCCGCGTAAAGCCCGATATTCTCATCACCCACCACGCCCACGGCATGCACAAGGACCACGCGGCGTGCCACCGCATCGTGACGGACGCCTGGTTTTATGCCGCCATCGAGGGTTTTGAGCGCGATCTTCCCCGCCACTTTGCCCGCCATCTGTACTATGCGGAAAACTGGGAGGACGCCGAGGGGTTCCGGCCGTATGTCTATCTCGACGTGTCCGACGGCTTCGCTCTCTGGGAAAAGGCCATCGGGCACCACTGGTTCGCCGTACACAGCACGAGCTTCCCGTACAAGGAGTACTATTCCCATCTCAAGCGTCTGCGCGGCATCGAGGGACGGAAGGAATACTGCGAATGCTTCATGATCCCGGCCGAACAGATGCGCGTGGTCAGGAAACCGGAGGATGTGTGAAATGATCGATATGCAAAAGCTCGCCACCGAGCAGCGCAACGCCGCCTCGGAGCACATTGACCGTCTGCCGACGCTCGACATGGTGCGTCTCATCAATAAGGAGGATCAAAAGGTCGCCGGGGCGGTCGGGAAGGTCTGCCCGCAGATCGCCGAAGCGATCGACGGCATCTATGCGCGGATGCAGCGCGGAGGGCGGCTCATCTATACCGGCTGCGGCACGTCCGGCCGTCTCGGCGTGCTCGACGCCGCCGAATGCCCCCCGACTTACTCGATCGACCCGGAGAGCGTCCGCGCGGTGATCGCCGGCGGCCGCGGCGCGATGTTCACCGCCGTTGAGGGCGCGGAGGATGACCGCTCTCTCGGCGCGGACGATATAAAAGCGCTGCATCTGACGGAAAAGGACAGCGTTGTCGGCATCGCCGCAAGCGGCCGGACGCCGTATGTCCTCGGCGCGCTCGACTATGCAAGGAGCGTCGGCGCGCTCACCGTCGCGGTCACCTGCTGCCCCGGCTGCGAGGCCGAGGCGCACGCCGACATTGCCATCTCTCCCGCGCCGGGGCCGGAGGTCATCACGGGCTCCACGCGCATGAAAAGCGGCACGGCGCAGAAAATGATTTTGAACATGCTCTCCACCGGCGTGATGGTGAAGCTCGGCAAGGTCTACGGCAACCTCATGGTGGACGTGAAGGCCTCAAACGAAAAGCTCCGGGAGCGGTGCGTGCGCATCGTGCGCGAGGCGACCGGCGCGGAGGACGCCGCGGCGCGCGCCGCGCTCGCCGGGACGAACTACGCCTGCAAGACGGCCATCGTCATGCTTCTGCTCGGCGTGGATAAGACCGAAGCGGAAACGCTGCTCGCGCGCGCCAACGGGCGCGTCGCTTCGGCGCTGGAGGGGTGAGCATGGCATTTCTTCGCTGCGAGATCGCCTCGGAATCGCTGCGCATGGCGGCGGCGGTGGATGTGATACTGCCCGATAAGGGCGATCTTTCCGAGACAAAAACGCTTTACCTTCTGCACGGGCTGACGGACGACCGCACCGGCTGGACGCGCTACACCGCCGTGGAGCGGTACGCGCGCGAGCGCGGTCTCGCCGTTGTGCTGCCGGAGGTGCAGCGCAGCTTATATACCGACATGGTATACGGTCCGCCGTATTTCACGTATGTCGCCGAAGAGCTGCCCGCCGTTTGCCGCCGGATGTTCGGTCTTGGCGCGGCACGGGAGCAGAACTATATCTTCGGCCTTTCCATGGGCGGGTACGGCGCGATGAAATGCGCGCTCACCTACCCCGGCCGCTACGCGGGCGCGGCGAGCTTTTCGGGCGTTGCCGATCTGCGCCGGACGGTCGAGCGCCGGTCCGTCTCGCTTCGGGAGACGGAGATCACAGCCATTTTCGGCGAAGAAAAAGCCGTAACGCCGAAGGACGATCTCTTCGTCCTGGCGGAACGGCTCTCCGGGAACGCCCCGGGACTGTATGTATCCTGCGGCGAGCAGGACGGGCTGTATGCGTCGAATGAGCGCTTTTCCGCGCATCTCGCGTCGCTCGGCATCGCGCACCGGTTCGAGCATTGGCCCGGCGCGCACAGCTGGGATTTCTGGGACGCGTCGCTGCGCGCGGCGCTCGCGTATTTCTTTGATTAAAGCGTAATTTTCCCCAACACCGCGCCGTGCCGCGCGCCGGTGGCTCCGGGCGCGCTGCTGCATTGGGCGAAGACGGCCTCGTTTGCGAGCACCGCGAACGCGACCGCCTCCTTGGCGTCGCCGTCAAAGCCGAGATCCTCGTTCGTGAGCACGCGCACATCGGGAAGCGCCGCGGCGATATCCGCCATGAGCGTGCCGTTCCGGCTGCCGCCCCCGCCGACGATGAGCCGCGCGGGGCGCACGGCGCAGAAATCGGAGATCGCCGCGGCGATCGTCTGCGCGGTGAAGTCCGTGACGGTGGCGAGAATGTCCGCGCCCGAAAGCCCCAGCTCCGCCGCCGCGGAGAAAATGCCGTCAACGAACGCCGCGCCGTAATGCTCGCGGCCGGTCGTTTTCGGCGGGCGGCGGGAGAGATAGGGATCGCGCATAAGCCGCGAGAGAAGCGCTTCGCTTACATGGCCGGAGGCCGCCGCTGCGCCGTTCGCGTCGTATCGCTTTTCGCCGTTCGTGATGCGCGCGATCGCCGCGTCGATGAGCATGTTGCCCGGCCCGGTGTCGAACGCCGTCACGTCCGGGAGAGCGCACCCCGCCGGGAGCAGCGTGATGTTCCCGATGCCGCCGATATTCTGCAGCGCCGTGTGTTCGGTCTCGCTGCGGTAGAGCAGAAACTCCGTATACGGCACGAGCGGCGCGCCGAGCCCGCCCGCGGCCACGTCGCGCACGCGGAAATTGCCGACGACCGGGCAGCCGAAGCGCTCGGCAAGCACGGCCTCCTCCCCGAGCTGGAACGTGCTCGTAAAGGCGTGCGAGAGGTATTCCTCCTTTTCCGGGATGTGCCAGAACGTCTGGCCGTGGCTGCCGATGAGATCAATGTCGGAGAGCTTCGTGCCGGTCCGTGCGCAAAGCGCCTCGCCCGCCTCGCAGAAGAGCTCGCCGAGCAGGAAGTTCATCCGGCAGAAGTCCGCCGCCGACGCCGGACCGCCTCCGGCAAGACGCAGTATCTCCGCGCGCACCTCGTCCGAAAACGGCACGAAGCAGAAGCCGAGCTGCTCTGCGCGCGTTCGCGTGCCGCAGCCCGTGATACGCACGAGCGCGGCGTCTACGCCGTCCGCCGATGTGCCGGACATAAAGCCGATCACGAGCCGCGACGGCTTTTCCCACAGCGCTTTCAGGGGATGCTCCACGGTGAATCCTCCCTCATTGCTTTCTGAAAAAAGTCTACTTCCCGTATGGGTGTTTGTCAACCGGAAAGAGGTGTTTTTATGATCCGATTCGGCATTGACAGCGCGGAGCTTTCCGCGCATATCCCGGGCCGCGCCGCGCTCGTCACCGCGCCCTCCGGCCGCAGCGCCGACAACCGCAGCAGCATCGATGTTTTAAGGGAGGTCTGCGATCTCCGGCTTCTGCTCGCGCCCGAGCACGGCGTCCGCGGCGACAAGGCCGCGGGCGAGGTGTTTTCCGACAGCGTCGATAAGCCCTCCGGCCTGCCCGTGAAAAGCCTGTACCGCCCCGGCTCCAGGCGCCTGCCGCGGGAAACGGCGGCGGAGTTTGATACGCTCGTCTACGACATACAGGACGTCGGCTGCCGGTACTATACGTTTATCTCCACGCTCAAAAACCTGCTGCTCGACTGCGCGGAATACGGCAGGCGCCTCGTCGTGCTCGACCGCCCCGATCCGCTGGGCCGCGCCGCCGAGGGCGCCGTGCTCGAGAAGGGTATGGAGAGCTTTGTCGGCTGCCATACGGTCCCGCCGCGCTACGGTATGACCTGCGGCGAGTTTGCCCGTATGGTGAACGCCGAGGAGAACATCGGCTGCGCTCTGGACATTGTCCGCTGTGAAGGATATGATCCCCGTGTGAGCTTCCCCGGCTGGGGAAGGCCGTGGGTCATGCCGAGCCTTGCGATGCCGCGGTATGAAACGGCGCTGCTGTACCCCGGCACCTGTCTCCTTGAGGGGACGAACCTCTCCGAAGGGCGCGGCACGGCGGACCCGTTCGCGCTGCTCGGCGCGCCGTTCATCGACGCCGAGGACCTCTGCCGGGAGCTGGACTCTCTCGCGCTGCCGGGACTGGCCGTGACGCCGGCGTACTTCACGCCCACAGCCTCCAAGAACGCCGGGACGCTCTGCGGCGGCGTGCATCTGCATGTGACGGACGCCGCGGCGCTCCGCCCGACGGAGCTGGGGCTGCGGCTGCTCGCGCTCATGCGGGACATGTACCCCCGGGACTTTGCCGTTCTCCCGCCCGTCCGGGAGAACGGACGGCCCTTTATCTCGCTGCTCGCCGGACACCGGGAGTTCGAGCGTCCCGACTGGGACGCCGAAACGCTGATCGCGCGCGGACGGCGCGAGTGCGAGGCATTCGCCGTGCGGCGAAGACCCTACCTTCTCTACGAATAAGGAGGAACCGTCATGGACATTCGGGAAATGCTCGGCCAGCGGCTGGTGTTTGGCTTCCCCGGGACGGCGGTACCGGCGGAGTTCGCCGCGCTGGTGCGGGAATACAAGATCGGAAACGTCATCCTTTTCCGTTACAACATCGAAAGCCTGCCCCAGCTCACGCGGCTGTGCGCGGATATTCAGGAGCTTATCCGCGGCGCGACCGGGCACGACGCCTTCATCGCAATCGATCAGGAGGGCGGCATGGTGACGCGCCTTCCGTGGGACGCGGTGAACGTCCCCGGCAGCATGGCGCTCGCCGCGACCGGAAAGCCGGAGAACGCTGCCCGGGCCGCGAAGATCACGGCGCGGCAGCTGCGCGGCGTCGGCGTGAATTTCAATCTCGCGCCCGATCTCGATGTGAACTCCAACCCCATGAACCCCGTGATCGGCGTGCGCAGCTTCGGCGACGATCCAAAGCGCGTCGCGCTCTTCGGCGCAAAGGCCGCGGAGGGTTACAAAAACGGCGGGGTCCTCTGCTGCGGCAAGCACTTTCCCGGCCACGGCGACACGGCCGTAGACTCGCACATCGGCCTTCCCCGCATCGAAAAGACGCTCGCGCAGCTGGAATCGTGCGAGCTTATCCCGTTCCGCGCGGCGATCGGGGCGGGCATCCCCGCCGTTATGAGCAGCCACATCCTCTTCCCGAACATCGAGCCGCGCGGCGTTCCGGCCACAATGTCGCGCGCGATCCTGCAAGGCCTTTTGCGCGAAACGCTGGGCTTCGACGGGCTTATTCTCAGCGACTGCATGGTGATGGACGCCATCCGGCGGCATTACGGCACGGCACGCGGCGTTGTGGAGGCAATGCGCGCGGGTGTGGACATGGTGTTTGTTTCGAGCAATGCCGGCCTTCAGCGCGAGAGCGCCGCCGCGGCGCTCGCCGCCGCCGAGACCGGCGCGATGGACGCGCGGGAGCTTGAGACGTCCGTGCGGCGCATCCTCTCTGCCAAGGAGCGGTGGATACGCGCCGCCGAACCGGAGAACGCCGGACGTGCCGGGGATCTCGCCGCCGCGGCGCGCATGGCGCGCGAGGCGATCGCCGCGGTGCGCGGCAAGGCGTGCCGGGCGGGCGAAAAGACGTTTTTCTGCGGCTGCGCCGATTACCGCATGACGCAGGCCGCGAACGCCGACCCGGAGGCGAAGACGTTCCCGGAGTATATGGGCGCGCGCTTCGGCGCAAAATTCGCCGTCTGCTCCAAAGACCCGGAGGAAGCGGAGATCGCGGAGCTTGTGAAGCGTGCGGAGGGGGCGGAGAACATCATTTTCTCCTCCTGCAACGCACACCTCTTCCGCGGCCAGCTCGCGCTTGCGGCGGCGCTTGCCGGAAAGGGCGTGCCGATGACCGTGGCGGCGCTGCGAAACCCCTACGATCTTTCGCTCATGCCCGAAAATGCGGCGCTGCTCGCGGCGTTTGATTATACGAGAGATTCCCTCGCCGCGCTCGCGGACGTGTTCTCCGGCGGGGACTGCCGCGGCGCGATGCCCGTGGCGCTGTGAGGTGAGGAATATGTATGTTATCGGTATTGACGGCGGCGGGACAAAGACCCGCGTGGCGGTCTGCGCACCGGACGGGACGCTGCTCCGGCGGGAAACGCTCGGCGCGTTCAATCTGTCCGCCATCGGCGAGGACGGCTTCCGCCGCCGCACGGAAGAGATCCTCACGCTCTGCGGCGATATGCGCGGCTGCGGCGCGATATGCGTCGGCGGCGCGGGCGTTTCGGGCACGGCGGCGGGGGAGATCCTGCGCGCGGAGCTTGCCGCGCACGGCTTTGCCGGAAAGCTCCTTCTGTGCGGCGACCACGAGATCGCGCTCGCAGGCGCAATGCAGACGCCCGGGTGCGTCCTCATCGCGGGGACGGGCTCGGTCTGTTACGGTAAAAACGCCGCCGGGGAAACTTTTCGCTGCGGCGGCGGCGGACACATCATCGACGATCCCGGCAGCGGCTACACGCTCGGCCGGGACGCGCTCGCCGCGGCGCTCCGGAGCGAGGACGGCCGTCTTTCGGAAAACGCGCTCCACACCGCGGTGATGGACGCCGTCGGCGGCCATGACATACAGGGCATATTTGATTTTGTCTACTTCTCCCGCCGCGGCAAGAGCGACATTGCCGCGCTCGCACCGCTCGTGCTGCGGTGCGCAGAGCAGGGGGACGCGGTGAGCCTTGAGATCCTGCGCCGCGGCGCGGCGGAGCTCGCCCGCCTTGTCTCGGCGGTCACGGGCAGGCTCTGCCTTGAAAACGGCTCGCCGTGTGCTCTCGCGGGCGGGCTTCTTGCGGAGAACAACATTTACCGCCGCACGGTATGCGAAGCGCTCGCGCCGTTCTGCCGCCCGGCAGAGCCGGAGCACGGCGCGCTCTTCGGCGCGGTGCAGCTCGCGCTCGCCGCGGTAAAATGAATGCGAAAAACTGGCTCTTCGGATCGTTTCCGAAGAGCCGGTTTTTCCGTATGCGGCGTCAGTACAGATTTTCCGGGTACATGCCCTCGGCGGTGAGCTTGCGGAGCATGGCGGCAGTCGTGGCGCGGTCCTCGTGGTACGTCATGCCGAACCACGCCTCCTCGGTCGTGCAGGCGTCAACGTGCATCGAACCCTCGCGGAGCATGTCGCCGACCATCGTCGGCAGCAGGCACTCGCTCTTGAGCTCCCTGCCTGCCTCGGAGCGGAGGAACGTATGGAAGTAGGTCTCCATCTCGCCGAGCGCCCACGGCGTGAAGCCCCAGAAGTTCATCGATACCGGGCTTTCGCCGTCGAGCACGACGCCCTCCCCGGAGGAAGCATACGAGCGGATGGAGCCGTCCGGCGCCTTGCCGATCCTGAACGTTTCTTCCACGGCGGTCATCTCGCCGCCGTCAATGCGGCAAACGCCGCGCGTCACGGTGCCGAAATCGCTCACGGTGTTGCGCAGCTTGTAGGCGACCATGCAGCCGCGGCCCGTTTCCGGGAGCTTTTCCAGCGCTTCGTACATCAGCGTGAAAGCGCCGGGGCCGTAGTAGTCGTCAGCGTTTACAACGGCAAATCTGCCGGAGATCGCGGCCTTGCCGCTGAGTACGGCGGGTACGGTGCCGTAGGGCTTCGTGCGGCCTTCCGGAACGGTGAACCAATCCGGCATGGCGTCAAAGCTCTGGAAGGCGTAATCAACGTGCGCCTTTCCTTCAAGCCGCTCGCCGCACACGGCGCGGAAGTCCTCCAGCATCTGCGGCTGGAGAATGATGACGAACCGGTCAAATCCGGCGCGCTGCGCGTCGTGAATGGTGTACTCCATGAGGATCTCTCCGCCGGGGCCGACCTTTTCGATCTGCTTCGCCCCACCGTAGCGCGAGGCAAGCCCTGCCGCCATAATAACCAGAGTTGCGGACATACATGCGCTCCTTTCGTTGCATCAAAACGGATGGAAAATATCAATAAGCGCTTATTTCAAGACTATCGTCGTCCTGACCTTTTTCAATGGACCGGATCTCGGCGTAATACCCGTAATCGTCGTTCACGCGGACGTATACGCGCTCGCCGGCCTTATGACCGATCACCGCCTCGCCGAGCGGGGACTCCTTGCTGATAAGCCCTTCGAGAGCGTTCTGCCGGAGCGTTGTCACGAACCGGACGGTCATCTCCTCGCCGTCCTCCTCCAGATAGAGTACGACGCGGTCAAAGAGGCCGACCTCGTCGGCGTCGGATTTCGCGTCGATCACGACGGCGGAGGCGAGCATCTGCTTGAGATAGCGGATGCGGCTCATGTTTTTGCGCTGCTCGGCCTTGGCGGCCTTGTACTCAAAATTCTCGCTCAGATCGCCGAACGAGCGGGCAAACTTTACGTCCTCGAGGATCTTCGGCATGAGCACCTCCTCGCGCTCGCGAAGCTCCTCGCGCATTTTTTGCATATCAACGGCAGTCAGTTCGTCATGCATGGATTATTTGGCCTTCTTTCCCTTAAAGCACCGCCGGATGCTCTCCTTTGTGGGAAAGAGGAACGGCGTGGTGTCCTTATAGGCGTTGTACCCGCGCATAAGCACGGGGAAAACGTTGATGTCCTCATACATCGCCAGCAGCAGGCCGCACACGCTGAAAATGGTGGCGTACCACGGATCAAGGTTCGCCGCCGGAATGAGCAGCAGACAGAAAAAGAACATGACCCAAACGCTCGGGTGGCGGCAGAGAGCGTAAGCGCCCGTCGTTACGAGATCCTTTTCCCACCAGCGCTTCTTGACGTCTTTGACTTTCCAGTTGGTGCGCCCGCCGGTGATGAAGGTGAGATATATCAGCAGCACGAAGAAGCCGAGCGCCAATATACCGGCGATAACGCGCACCGCCGCGGGCAGAGAATTGGGCTCCGAGAGGCCCGGAAGAACGGTGCTGAAAAACGCCAGACCGATCAGACCGGCGCCGACGGTGTAGAGCGACTGCATGCGGTCGTTATTGTGTGTAACATTATTGAGATCGTAGAGGATGATGCTGACATAGCCCAGCACGCCGCAGACAATGGGGCTCAAACCGTCAAAGGGCATAGGGGATTCTCCTTTTCTGTCGAGGTGGATTTATCCCCTTTACTATACCATATTCTGCCGGAGAAAAGCAATACGGATCAGAGCGTATCGTCCGGCACGGCGCGGGCGAGAGCGCGGTTGGTATAGCGCGGATCGGCCGTCACCTCACGGTATATGTGCAGCCAGTCCGGAAGCGGCAGAGGCTCGTCCTCGCTTTGCAGCTCGCATTCGCAGAAGGCGCGGTCATGCCAGAAGGGGAAAACGTCGATCTCCAGCGTGTGGCCTTCAAACGGCACAAGATAGCGCGTCTTTTGGATCGTGCGGAGCGCCTCATCGCGCTCGGAAAGCAGCGCCTCAAACTCCGCGGCGGAGATCTCATGCTCGCGCTCGATGCGCGTGACGGCGGTGACGCGCGTTTTTTCCGTATAGAAAAACCGCTCCTCCGCGCCGCTGCGGATGCGGCGGATGCGGCGGCCCGCACCGGAGACCCCGGCGCGGAGATAGACCTGCGCAATATCGAGACGCTGCACGCTCTTGTCCTCGAGCAGCGCCGCGTCCGGCAGCGCAATGAGAAATTTCCGCTCGATCTCGAGCGGGAGGGTATTTTCGCTCATAACGGCCGTCCTCCCGAAAACAAAGGCTCCCCGCACACGAGGGAGCCTTTTGTATGGTTTAGTATATCACAGCTTCGCCTGCAAATGCATCAGCATCTCGGAAAGCGCGCCGCAGGTCGCGGTCTCCCGCGCGCCGATGGTTCCGTCGTCGTGCGCGGAGATCGTCCCGGACTGCACGGCCCAGAGCATCGCCTGCTGCGCCCACGGGCTGACGGAGCTGCCGTCGCTCCACGCGGCGAGATCGCCAGCGGCGGAGGTATCCGCGCCGCGCAGCGCGGCGTAGCGGCAGAGGATCACGGCGGTCTGTTCGCGGGTGACCGGCTCATCGGGACGGAACGTGCCGTCGCCGTAGCCGACGATCAGCCCGCTCTGCGCCGCCCAGCGGATGGCCTGCGCCGCGTCGCCGTCGGCGGGGAGATCGGAGAAGTACACGTCGCTCCCGGCGGTGGGGCGGTCAAAAAGCGTCCAGAGCGTCTGCGCGAGCAGCGCGCGGGTGGCGGGCGCTCCGCTGTCGGCGGTGCGCAGCGGCATCGGCGTGGCGCTGCCGGGAGCGGGCTGGGCAAGAGAGGGCGCCTCCGGCGTGGGGAGAGCGGTCTCCGGCGCAGCGGAAACGGCGGTCTCGACCGCGGCGGGCGCTTCACGGCCCGCTGTCTCGGCAGCGGCGGTATTCACGGCCGCGGCTGCGGTCTCCGTGCAGGCGTGAAAGGGCGCGGCGGAAAGCGCGCTGCTCTCGCCGGTAAGATTCACCGGCACAAAGCTGCATACGGTGCTGCCCTCGCGCGAGGGAGTGTAGGTAAACGAGACCGTGTAGGGGCTGTATTCATCTCCGGTCAGATGCTCGCTGCTGCCGTACCAGACGAAATCGGAAACGGGGAACATCTCGCCTGTCAGCTCCGAGCGGACGGCAAGACCCACGTCCTCGCCGTGCATCCCCGCCGCAACGGAGAGCGCCTCGGCGTACTGGACGCGAAATTCATACGTCACGCCCTCGCGCAGCGCCTCGCCGTCCGGCACACGGTGCAGCGTCCCGGCCTCAAAGCAGTCGCGCCTGTGTACGAGCGGGCCGGTCTGGTACGTCGTGTCGCCGCGGAGAAAGTCGCTCACGGCGAGCAGGGAACGGGAGAGAGAACCGTTGGAGAGCGAGGAAACGTCGGCTGTCACACCGATCAGATTCGCGCTGCCCTGTCCGGCGAGCAGCGTGCCGCTGGCGAGCGTCACAACGCCGTTCCCGTCGGGCGCGGCGGAGAGATCTTCCCACGCGCCGATAGCGGCGGTGCCGTTTTCGGCGTGGGCAAGCGCCATGGAAAGCCCGTCGGCGGGAAGGGCGCGTGCGCTTTTGCCGTTGAAGCGGACGCGGTAGTACGGATTGTCGTCCTTCACGGCGTACCATGCGCCCTGGTCCTGCCAGACGTAGTGGAGCACCGCCTCCACGCCGCCGGACGCGGCGTTGGTGTACCCGGCGAGATAGACCGAGATCGTTGTGGTCTGCCCCTGCGGCAGAGCCACGGCGTAGCTGCGGCAGGGGAGGATCTCCACATCGTAGGAGGCGAGACGGTTGCCGTCGGTATACGGCTCCGCGCCCATCTTCGCGGAAATATCCTTGCCGAAATAGTTGCAGTTGAAGCCTTCGCCGGCATAGTTCAGCCCGACGGTGAACGTGAACATTTCGGCCAGACGCTTCGCGGCGTTCGTCACGCCTTCGCCGTCCGTCTCCGAGGCATTCTCGCCGAAGGAGTCCCGGTCTGCGGCGTAAAGCGCCAGAACATCCCGGAATGTGAGCGTTTCCACGGTAAGACCGCCCGCGTCGGCGGCGAGCGCGCCCGCGCTCAGCAGCGCAATAAGCAGCAGTACGGTGACTGCTGCGGAAAGAACACGATATACGGCGGATCGGCGTGCGGATTTCATGACAGGCTCCCTCGATCATGGTCGGAATTGGTTGCGTAATTTACATAACCTGTCTGTAACTTAACATAACGCCAAAGATAAATCGTTAAGGAGAAGAAACAATTTCCGTTGCCAATTTGACACTTTTCCAGCTTTTTCCGGGAAAAAACAAGATATAGACGCGCTGCCGGAAAAGAAACGCCGCATATTGTGTTACAAACCGGCGCGGAGATTTAAAAAATAATGTCAATCCCTGCGCCGGTCTGCGATATAAATTATGTCACCTGATTTATGAGGGCTATTTCTCCTCGCCGTCGAGATAGCGGCACGCCGCGAGCGCGGCATTCGCCCCGTCCGAAACGGCGGTGGCGAGCTGGCGGACGCGCTTGCCGCGGCAGTCCCCGGCGACGAAAACGCCCCGGACAGGCGTCTCGCCGGTCTCCGGCACGGCGGCGTAGCCTTGAGCGGTGAGAGGCACGAGCGCGGCAAAGCGTTCAAGCTCCGGCTGCTGGCCGACGGAAACGAAAAGGCAGTCCACGCCAAGCTCAGACTCTTCGCCGGTAACGGTATTCCGCAGCCGCAGCGTGCGGAGAGAGCCGTCCCCGGTGAGAAGAGCGGCGATCTCCATGGGCGTGAGGACCTTGACGTTCTCCCGCGCGAAGAGCCGCGCCTGTTTTTCGGCGTCGCCGCGGAAGGTATCGCGCCGGTGGATGAGATACACGGTCTTACAGATATCGGAGAGCAGCAGCGCCTCCTGCAGCGCGCTGTCCCCGCCGCCGACAACGGCGGTGACGGCGTTTTTATAGAACCCGCCGTCGCACACCGCGCAGTAGGAAACGCCGCGGCCGAGAAGCTCCTCCTCGCCCGGCAGACCGAGATGGCGGTGCTTCGCGCCCGTGGCGAGGATCACGGCGCGGCTTTCGTATACGCCGTCCTCCGTGCGGACGGCGAAATTCTCTCCGGCGCGCTCCACGGCGGTCACTTCGCCGACGTCGGTTTCGGCGTCGAGCGCGAGCATCTGTTCGAGCATCCGCTCGGCGAGCTCCGCACCGCCGACGGAGGCGACGCCGGGGTAGTTTTCCACGCACGGCGCATAGGCGATCTGGCCGCCGTAGCCCTCGCGTTCGAGCAGAAGAACGGTTTTCCCGCTCCGGCGGGCATAAATGGCGGCGGTCATTCCCGCCGGGCCGCCCCCGGCAATGATGATGTCGTACATGCTGTTTTCCTCCGGCAAAAACCTCGCAGAGTTTGCGCCCGCAGGCGAGAGCGCTTCCCGGCCCGCGGGCGTGCAGGCGCGGAAGGCGCGCTGCGGCAGGCTGGCCTTTTTCAAAAGAAGCCCGCCGAGGCGGGCTTCTTCTTTATTCTTTGCCGCCGGCGCTTTTTTATTCCGCCTTCTGCAGCGTTTCGGCGAGGAGCTTCTTGATCTCGGCGACGCCGTAATACTTCTCAAAATGCACGCCGTCGGAGAGCACGAGCGTCGGCGCGCCCTGGATGCCGTATTCGCGGCAGAGCTCGGGGTGCTCCTCGGCGGTCAGATTCTCGTAGGCGAACCCGGCCTTGTCGAGCAGCTTTTCCGCCACGCGGCAGTTCGGGCAGGTCGTGCGGGTGAAGAGCTGTGCGGTGCGCACGGCGGAAACGGCGCCGACCTCTTCGGGCTGCATGCCGTGGGCGACGGTGTCGCTGCAGCAGCATCCGGTCTCATGGCGGTGAATGCCGCCGGTGAAGTGGCTGTGGCCGATGTTGTACTCCTTGCGGTCCTTGAACTCCTGCACCTTGCCGTCGTTCCAGTTCTGCACGGGGCGGTAGTAGCCGGTGATGCGGCTCCATACCTCGGTGTCCTTGCCGCACTCGGGGCAGGTGAAGTGCTCGCCGGTGATGTAGCCGTGGTCGTGGCAGACGGAGTACGTCGGGCTCATCGTGTAGTACGGCAGCTTATAGTTCTCGGCGATCTTGCGCACAAGATCGGCGGCAGCGCGCCAGTCGGGCAGCTTTTCGCCGAGGAAGGCGTGGAACACCGTGCCGGAGGTGTACAGCGTCTGGAGATCGTCCTGAATATCCAGCGCGGAGAAAATATCCTCCGTGTAGCCCACGGGCAGGTGGGAGCTGTTGGTGTAGTACGGCGTGCCGTTCATGTTGGCGGTGATGATCTCGGGGTAGCGCGCGCGGTCATGCTTGGCAAGACGGTAGGACGTGCTCTCCGCCGGGGTGGCTTCGAGATTGTAGAGATCGCCGTATTTTTCCTGATAATCGCTCAGACGCTCGCGCATATGGTTGAGCACGGCCTTGGTGAACTCCTGCGCCTCAGGATTCGTGAGATCCTTGCGCAGCCAGCGGGCGTTGAGGCACGTCTCGTTCATGCCGACGAGACCGATCGTGGAGAAGTGGTTCTCGAAGGTGCCGAGATAGTACTTCGTGTAGGGGTAGAGCCCGGCGTCGAGGAGCTTGGTGATAACGGTGCGCTTGGTTTTGAGCGAGCGGGCCGCGATATCCATCATGCGGTCGAGCCGCTGGTAGAACTCTTCCTCGGTCTTGGCGAGGTAGGCGATGCGCGGCATGTTGATCGTCACGACGCCGACCGAGCCGGTGCTCTCGCCGGAGCCGAAGAAGCCGCCGGACTTCTTGCGCAGCTCGCGCAGATCCAGACGCAGACGGCAGCACATCGAGCGCACGTCGCTCGGCTCCATGTCGGAGTTGATGTAGTTGGAGAAGTACGGCGTGCCGTACTTGGCGGTCATCTCGAAGAGGAGGCGGTTGTTCTCGGTCTCGCTCCAGTCAAAGTCCTTGGTGATGGAGTAGGTCGGGATCGGGTACTGGAAACCGCGGCCGTTGGCGTCGCCCTCGGTCATGATCTCGATGAACGCCTTGTTCACCATGTCCATTTCCTTCTGGCAGTCGCCGTAGGTGAAGTCCTGCTCCCTGCCGCCGACGATCGCGGGCAGATCGCGCAGGTCGGCCGGAACGGTCCAGTCGAGCGTGATGTTGGAGAACGGCGCCTGCGTGCCCCAGCGGGACGGCGTGTTCACGCCGAAGATGAACGACTGGATGCACTGCTTGACTTCCTTCTGGCTGAGACCGTCCACGCGCACGAACGGCGCGAGATATGTGTCGAACGAGGAGAACGCCTGCGCGCCCGCCCATTCGTTCTGCATGATGCCGAGGAAGTTGACCATCTGGTTGCACAGCGTGCTCAGATGGCTCGCCGGGGTGGAGTTGATCTTGCCCGGAATGCCGAGACCCTGCTGGATGAGCTGCTTGAGACTCCAGCCGGCGCAGTAGCCGGTGAGCATGCTCAGATCGTGCAGATGCAGATCGCCGTTGCGGTGGGCGTTGGCGATCTCCTCGTCGTACACCTCGCTCAGCCAGTAGTTCGCGGTGATCGCGCCGGAGTTGGAAAGAATGAGACCGCCGACGGAGTAGGTGACGGTGGAGTTTTCCTTCACGCGCCAGTCGTTGATCTTGAGATAGTTATCGACGGTTTTCTTGTAGTCGAGCACCGTGTCGCTCACGGCGCGGAGATTTTCGTGCTGCTTGCGGTAGAGAATATACGCCTTGGCGACGTTTTCGTAGCCGCCGCGGGAGAGGACGCTCTCGACACTGTCCTGAATATCCTCAATGTGGATGAGCTCATCCTTGATCTTCGGCTGGAAATCCGCCGTGACCATAATGGCGAGAAAATCGATCACGCTCTGGTTATAATTGGTTTCGGTCGCGTCAAACGCCTTCTTCATCGCGTTGGCGATCTTGCTGATCTCAAAGTCAACGATCCTGCCGTCGCGCTTCACAACCCGGTACATAGCTTGCCTCCGTATATTTCTGTAATTATTTTTCGTACGGCACGCCGCGCTTCTGTCCAGCGTGCTCCATCATAATATCATCGTCCTACACGCATGTCAAATACAAAAAATCAATATATAGTATTTGTTTTTTAACTTTTTGTTCCTTTACCACAAAATATAGTGCCGCCGCCCCCAAAATGGCGGGGCGGCGGCATATATTGCGGAAGCGGGGTCAATCCATGCCCCGAATTTCGGTGTTCGGAATGGCGGGAAGCAGGATATCCCGGAACGCTTCCATCTCCCCGCGCGTAAAGGCGCTGCATCCGCCGGATATCACGTTGCCGGAATCCTTGAACGCCTGCAGGAAATACTTTTCGCTCCCCGGCAGCCACGCGGCGATATCGGCGAAATCCCCGGAGGTGTGCAGGCCGCGCACGACCGTTGTGCGAAATTCAAAATCGGTACCGCCGTCCATGAGCATGCGGGCGCATTCCTCCACGGCGCTCAGACCGGGGCGCAGCGTGCCGGTGACGGCGGAATAGTTTTCCCGTCCGGCCTTGATGTCCATCGCCACATAATCGGCGAGCCCTTCATCGAGAATGGCGCGGAGCATGGCGGGATTCGTGCCGTTCGTATCGAGCTTCACGGCGAAGCCGAGAGATCTGATCTTCCGCAGAAAATCCGGCAGATCGCGCTGCAGCGTCGGCTCGCCGCCGGTGACGGCAACGCCGTCGAGCAGGCCCTTCCGGCGGGCGAGGAACGAGAAAAGCTCCTCCTCCGGTATCGTGGGCTGGCTCTCGGGCTCGAGCACGAGCGAGGCGTTGTGGCAGAAGGGGCAGCGCCACGGGCAGCGCGCGGTGAATACCGTGCAGGCGGTGTGGCCCGGATAATCGAGCAGCGTCAGCTTTTGCAGACCGTGAATAACCATATATTGCTCTCCTTTCGCCGAACGATACCATATCATGTATGCGGCCAAATTGCAATTGGCAAATACGGCGAAAAATGCGCCGCGCCGTGCTTGACAGAAAGCGCGCGCCTTTCTATACTCAAAGGGAATTAAATGGGCAAAACGGAGAAGAATTATGAGCGCGTTTTTTCTGACCGGCGCGGTACAGAGCGGCAAAAGCACGGCGATCCGCCGCTTTTTATGTGCAAATTCTGCGCTTCGGCAGGGAGGCTTTCTCACCGTGAGCATCCCGGCGGACGCCGGATTTGATGTGTTCATCGTCCCGCCCGTGTGGACGGAGCGGGATCTTACGCCGGAGGCGCTCGTCGGACGGCGCGGCGGCGTTTGCGAAAAGCGCCCGGAGCATTTCGACGGCCGCGGCTGCGCGCTGCTCGCGAAGGGGGAGAGCGACATCCTTCTCATGGACGAGCTTGGCCGTATGGAGCTGGAGGCGCACGCCTTTCGCGCCGCGGTGCTCGCCGCGATCGCCTCCGGCACGCCGGTGCTCGGCGTCATCAAACCGGAGCACAATGAATTTCTGGACGAGGTGCGCGCGCAGAAGGGCGTGGAGCTTTTCCGGCTTACTGCGGAAAACCGCGGGGAAACCCCTGCGGCGATCGCGTCGTGGTATGCGCGTGCGTCGCGCGAAAAACGGGCATAATGCGGCAGGGGGGATGAGCTTGGAGAAAAAGCATACGCTGCGGGAGCTCCTCTGCCGGGGCGTGCAGAGCGTCTTTCTTGCCGCAGAGATCACGGTTCTCGCCGACCTGCTGTTCGCCGCGGGGGAGAAGCCTCTGCCGCGCGCGGCGTTCTGGGGACTTTTCCTTGCCGCTGCGGCGGCGCTCTCGCTCTGGCGGGGGTTCACCCGCAAAGCGCGGCGCATCGCGTTCTTTGCCGCGGCGCTCGCGGCGGCCGTGTCGCTGCTCGCGCTTTTCCTCGTATGGCGCGGCGCGCGCCCGAACGCGCGGTACGAAGCGCCGGCGGCCGGGCCGAAGAGCTTCTTTGCCGGCCGGCGCGTGCTTGCCGTCGTGCCGCACGCGGACGACGAGCTCAATCTCCTGAGCGGAGTGACGGGGCAGTTCACCGACGCCGGAAGCGAGGTGTACGTTGTGTTCGTCTCGACCGGCGACGCCGCCGGACTGGGGGAGGAGCGCGTATACGAGGCGATCAACGCGCTCTCGTACGACAGCGTGCCGGAGGAGAACGTCATCTTTCTCGGCTACGGCGACAGCATACCGGACGGCGGGACGCACGTTTATAACGCCGCGCCGGACGCCGTGACGCCCTCGCTGAGCGGCAGGACGGAGACGCATGCCGCGCCGCTCCACGAGGCGTACCGCGAGGGAACGCCGTATACGCGCGAAAACCTGCTCGGCGACCTGCGCAGCGTGATCGATGAGATCCGCGCCGACGTGATCTTCTGCGTGGACTATGACGAAAACATCGACCACCGCGCGGTATCGATGTTTTTTGACGAGGCGCTCGGCGAGATCCTCGCGGCCGTGCCGGACTATGACCCGCTCGTGCTCAAGGGCTTTGCCTACTCCACGGCATTCCGCGCCCCGGCGGACTTTTATGATTCCGTGAATCTGCTCTCGACGGTGATCCCCGGCGGCGGGCGCATGGAAAACGGCGTGTATCTCTGGGACGCGCGCGTGCGCCTGCCGGTGGACGGGCGCGCTCTTTCGCGCTCGGTCACGGAGTGCCGGAGCTATTGCCAGACGCTGGCGTACGGCAGCCAGAACCTCTGGCGCATCGCGCCGCGCATCATCAACGGCGACAAGGTGTTCTGGCAGCGCTGCACCGGCTCGCTTTTGTACGGCGCGGCGGTGCGCGTATCCTCCGGCGACGGCGCGGAGCTTAACGATTTCCGGCTGCTCCACTCGGAGGATCTCGCCGGAAGGGAGGCACCGTACAGCGCCGTGTGGACGCCGGAGAACGGCGACACGGCGCGCGAAGCGGAGTTCGCCTTCCCCGCGGCGGACGTGACGGAGATCCGGCTCTACGATAACCCCTCGCCGGAGAACAACGTTCTCGCCGCGGAGCTTGTATTTCCGAGCGGGAACCGGTACGCGGTGGGCAGGATCGACCCCGCCGGTACGGTCGTGCCGGTGGACGAGCCGGGCTGCGAAGGCTTCACCGTCCGGCTGCTGGAGACGGAGGGGGAGAGCGCGGGGCTCGCGGAAGCGGAAGCCTTTTCCGGCGCGCACGACGCGCTGCCGGGCCTTGTAAAGCTCACGGACGCGGACGGGAATTTCGTCTACGACTATCGGCTCTCCCGCGGGGAAACGGACGCGGTGTTCTCGCTATATGCCGTCGGCGCGAGCGCCGATATGGCGGAGTATACCGTGACATGCGCGGGCGAGGGCTGCACGGCGGCTGTCGTTGACGGCGCGCTCCATGTGACCTGCCCGCGCGGGAAGAGCTGCACCGTCGCGGTGACGGACGAAACGGGGACGCTCACGGACAGCGTGTATGTTGCGCACGAGACCGCCGCCATCCGCTTCGTCAATGCGCTCGAGAGCCGGTGCGCGAACGGCGTCCCGAAAACGAATCTCTACGCTCTCGCCGTGCATTGCTATAAACACTTCATCCTCGGCTGGGAATGAAAACGCTCCCGACGGACATGGCGTCCGCCGGGAGCGTCTGCTTTTATAAGGAGTATTGGGGGATATCAGTAGAACGTCGCGACTTCCTGCTCGGGAACGGCGCACGGCTCGATGGACACCGTGTGCAGCACCGGGCCGGGGCCTTCGTACACGTCCGGCAGGGTGCGGACGTCAATGCGGGCGGTGAGCCTGTACCAGGCAAGATTTTTGATATCGCCCGTATCCGCGGCCTCCGCGGCGAGCGGGATAAAGCGGATGTCGTTGGCGCAGCAGGTCATCACGTCGCGCCCGAAGTAGAAATACCCGTTCTTCAGACTGCGCGACTTTGTGATGGCTTTGCCCTTGAGAGAAACGGTCTTGTTGCGGTATTTCTCCGGCTGGTCCATGATGTCCTGCAAAAAGAGCGCATAGTCCGCGTCGCCGATCTCGCAGACGGGGGCGTTGAGATCGTAGGGGAGGGGAAGCTCGATATCGTCGTAGCTGATCTTTCCGTCCGGCGTTTCAAAGGCAATGTCGCACCGGCGGTTGATGGCGCGGATGATCTTGTGCGCCTGCATTTTGAGATCCTCATCGCCCTCGGGGAAACGGTTGAGCACCGCCAGCTCGCAGCTCTGGAGCTTATCCACCATGAGCTGGCGCATATTGTTGTTATAGCTGAGGAACGTGCGCGCGTCGATGAACAGGAACTCCTGCGCCACGATCCACTCCCTCGGCATGTTCGTGTAGAGCGTGTCGAGCGTCCACATGCCGTTGTACTCCACCATGACGTAGGAGCAGCGGTGCTTTTTCAAAAGCGCGGAGAGATTTTCGGCCGTAAGATCGCTCTCGCTTTCGATCGTCTCGGTGAACACGGTCGGCGCGGCAAACGCGGAAGGATCGTATTCCTCCACGCCCTCCTCGCACACGAGAAGGAGGATGCGGTCGCCGTTATTGAATGTCGCGTCCTCGAGCGTCTGCTGGGCGAACTTCGTCTTGCCGGATTCCAGAAAGCCGGTGAAGAGATATACGGGGACTTGTTTTGCCATGGCTCAAACTCCCCTTCAGCGGAAGAGCGCGGCGACGGCGTCCTCGTGCAGCCCGTGACCGATGACGCACAGCCGCCCCGTCACACCGGCGCTGCCGCGGCGGATGTTGATCTCGCCCGGCGTATAGTCAAAGTGGATCCACTCGCCCTCGCTCGCGGCGACGATGCCCTTCGCGCGCAGCACGGCGCCGTATTTGGCCTCGTCCTCAAGTGCGGTGAGCGCAGCGCGCAGACCGTCCTCGGTAAATTTCTTCGCCGTCTCCATGCCCCAGGACGTGAACACCTCGTCCGCGTCGTGGCCGTGGTGATGGTGATGATGACCGCAGCCGCACTCGTGATCGTGGTCGTGCTCGTCGTGATCGTGATGGTGGTGCTCATGGTCGTGGCCGCATTCATGGCCGTGCCCGTCCTCGCCGTGGTCGTGGTGATGATGCCCGTGCTCATCGTGGTCGTGGTGATGATGCTCGTGCTCATGCCCATCGTCATCCTCGTCATCGTCGTGATGGCAGCCGCAGGAGCAGTTGCCGTTTTCATCGAAATGATGATGGTGCTCATGGTCATGATGATGGTGATGCTCGTGCTCGTCCTCGTCCTCTTCGTGCTCGCGCTCAATGCTCTCGAGCGCGGCGGTGAGCGTGTCGCGCTTTTCCATCGCGTCGAGGATCTGCGCGCCGGAGAGCTCGTCCCACGGCGTCGTGATGATGACGGCGCCGGGATTCTTCTCGCGCAGCAGCGCGACGCACTCGGCGAGCTTTTCCTCCTTGATGCCCGCGGTGCGGGAGAGAATGATGCACCCGGCGGATTCGACCTGGTTGTTGAAAAATTCGCCGAAGTTGCGCATATACATTTTGCATTTGCCCGCGTCTACGACGGTGCAGAGCGCGTTGATCGTAAGCTCCCCGTCCGACGCCTGCTCCACGGCGGTCACAATGTCGGAGAGCTTGCCGACGCCCGAGGGCTCGATGAGGATGCGGTCGGGGGCATAGCGCTCGCAGACCTCGCGCAGCGCCGCGCGGAAGTCGCCCGTAAGACTGCAGCAGATGCAGCCGGAGTTCATTTCCGTGACCTCGATGCCGGCGTCGCGCAGGAAGCCGCCGTCCACGCCGATCTCGCCGAACTCATTCTCGATGAGGACGAGCTTTTCGCCCGCGTAGGCTTCCGGGATCAGCTTTTTGATGAGCGTGGTCTTGCCCGCGCCGAGAAAGCCGGAAAACACATCAACTTTTGTCATACATATAACCTCTTTCTGCTGGAAGCAGCCTGTTTTTTCCCAATAAAATATTATAACACATTCGTCAAGGGGGCATTTTGACGCCGCCCGGTCTTTTACGGGAAAATATAAATTGTAATACGATAAAAATATGGTATAATCATTAATTGTCCGTTCTACTCCCACTCCACTCTTTCATTTCCGATCCACTCAGTGAATTTTTGAGAGGTAGACAAAATTGGAACAGAAAAAGAAGTCCGCTCGCACGATGCGCGTGCTCGGCACGCTGCTGGAAGGCAGCGGAAAATACTTCGCCGTGTGCATCCTTTTGGGGCTGCTGCTCACGGTGGTCGAAATGATCGCGCCGCAGGTCATCCGCGTAACGGTGGACTCGGTGATCGACTCCAAGCCCATGGATCTGCCCGCGTGGGCGCTCCGGTGGGTAACGTCGCTCGGCGGCGCGGAGTACCTGCGCGCGAACATGTGGTTCATAGCCCTCATTCTCGCGCTCGCGGGTCTTGCCGCGGCGCTGCTGCGCTACGGCGCGAATATGTTCAACGCCAGAGCGGGCGAAACGCTCGTCAAGACGGCGCGCGATAAGCTCTTCCACCACATCGAATGCCTGCCGTGGAAGTGGCACGCCGAGCATCCGACCGGCGACATCATCCAGCGCTGCACAAGCGACGTGGAACGCATCAAGATGTTTTTTCAGGAGCAGTTCATCTCCGTTTTCCAGATCATCGTGCGCATCGTCCTTGCACTGACGCTTATGACGGTGATGAACGCGAAGCTCTCCGTCGTCGCGTGGGTCATCGCGCCGGTCATCGTGCTCTATTCGGTGCTCTTCCACAACAAGATCCGCGCGCGGTTTACCGAGTGCGACGAGAACGAGGGCGTTCTCTCCACGATCGCGCAGGAAAACCTCACGGGCGTGCGCGTCGTGCGCGCGTTCGGGCGCGAAAAGTTTGAGCGCGACCGGTTCGAGACGCAGAACAACAAATATACCGAGTGCTGGATCAGCCTTACCCGCACGCTCTCCGACTTCTGGGCGGTGGGCGACTTTACGAGCTGCCTGCAGATCCTGCTCGTGGTCGTGCTCGGCACGGTCTCATGCGTGAACGGCGATCTGACGGCGGGCGAGTTCGTGTCGTTCTCGCTCTATAACACGATGCTCATCGGCCCTGTGCGCCGTCTTGGGCGCATCATCTCCGAAATGAGCAAGGCGGGCGTCTCCATCGACCGTCTCGGCGAGGTTCTCGAAGCCGCGGTCGAGCAGGACGCGCCCGACGCCGCCGAAGCGCCGATGGACAAGGACATTGTCTTTGAAAACGTCAGCTTCCGTTACGGCGAGGACGGTCCGGACGTGCTCGAGAACGTCAGCTTCACCGTGCCCGCCGGGAAGAGCTTCGGCATTCTCGGCGGCACCGGCTCCGGCAAGAGCAGCCTGCTGCTTTTGCTCTGCCGCCTGTACGCGCCCGCGGAGGGCAAAATCACCGTCGGCGGCGTGGATATTGCCGATATGCCCGCGCGCTATGTGCGCGAGAACATCGGCGTTGTGCTGCAGGAGCCGTTCCTGTTCTCCCGCTCGGTGCAGGAGAACATCGGCATCTGCGGCGCGAGCGACGCGGAGATCCGCGCCGCCGCCGTCACCGCCTGCGTGGATGGGGACATTACCCGCTTCTCGCAGGGCTATGACACCATGGTCGGCGAGCGCGGCGTGTCGCTCTCCGGCGGCCAGAAGCAGCGTGTGGCCATCGCCCGTATGCTCACTAAAAAGACGCCGGTCATCGTTTTTGACGACTCGCTCTCCGCCGTCGATACCGAAACGGATGAGAAGATCCGCTCGGCGCTCGAGCGCGATCTCGGCGGCGCGACGAAGATCATCATCTCCCACCGCATCACGACGCTGCTTGACTGCGACAGCATCCTCGTGCTCGAAAAGGGCCGCGTAAGTCAGCTCGGTTCGCCGCGTGAGCTTCTTGCCCGTCCGGGCATTTTCCGCAGGATCTATGACATGCAGATGTCCATCGGAGAGGAGGAAGGAGCATGAACGAGCAGAAAACGGCCAAAGGCGCAAAATGGTTCGGCATCCCCCGCCTCATCCCGTATATGAGACCCTACGGCAGGCTCATCCTCTGGATGGTCCTCATGGCGTTTTACGGCAGCGCCATGGACGCGGTTATCCCGCTCTTCCAGCAGTACGCCATCGACAATTACATAGCCGACTCGACCCTTGCCGGCCTCGGCTGGTTCATCGGCGCGTATGTTGTCATCATCCTCACGCAGACGGCCTCCAACTACATCTCCGCCTTCGGCGCGTGCAAGCTGGAGCTGTCCGTCGGCCGCGATCTCAAGCGCGAGAGCTTCAACCATCTGCAAACGCTCTCGTTCTCCTACTTCAACCGGAACAGCGTCGGCTATGTCCACGCGCGCGTCATGTCCGATACCGACCGCATCGCGAGCACGCTCGCCTGGAGCATGGCCGAGGGCGTGTGGCACTCGGCGTATCTCGTGTGCGCCATTGTCATGATGCTCATCCTCAACTGGAAAATGGCGCTGTGCGTGCTCGTGATCGTGCCGATCGTGGCGATCTCGTCCATGTACTTCCAGAAGAAGCTCGTGTTCTTCCACCGGCAGGTGCGCGAGAAAAACTCCCGCATCACCGGCGCCTTCAACGAGGGCATCACCGGCGCGACGACGACGAAAACGCTCGTCGTGGAGGACAAGATGGAAAAGGAGTTCGATGAGCTGACCGCCGACATGAAAAAGGTCAGCGTCCGCGCGATGCACTTTCGGGCGATCTTCATTTCCACAACGACGCTCGCGGCCTCGCTCGCGCTCGCGCTCGTCCTCTGGCGCGGCGGCATCGTCACGCGCGAGGGCTTGATGCTCATCGGCACGCTCACCGTTTTCATGAACTACGCGCAGGGCATGATGGAGCCGATCCAGTGGCTCGTGCAGGCGCTCTCCAGCCTTGTGAACGTGCAGGTCAACGTCGAGCGCTTCACCACGCTCATGGAGACCGAGTCCGACGTGCAGGATACGCCGGAGGTCGTGGAGAAATACGGCGATACGTTCAACCCCAAAAAGGAAAACTGGGAGGAGCTGCACGGCGATATCGAGTTCCGTGACGTGACGTTCCGCTACCCCGACGGCGACGAGAACATCCTCGAGCACTTCGATCTCAAGGTGCCGCAGGGAACGAACGTCGCCATCGTCGGCGAGACCGGCGCGGGCAAGTCCACGCTCGTGAATCTCGTCTGCCGGTTCTATGAGCCGACGGAGGGACAGGTGCTCATCGACGGCAGGGACGCCCGGGAGCGCAGCCAGCTCTGGCTCCACTCGAACATCGGGTATGTGCTCCAGACGCCGCACCTCTTCTCCGGCACGGTGCTGGAAAACCTCCGCTACGGCCGCGAGAACGCGACCATGGAGGAGATCGAGGCGGCGGTCAGGGCCGTTTCCGCCGACGGGATCATCGCCCGGCTGCCGGACGGCTACAACAGCGATGTCGGCGAGGGCGGCAGCAGCCTTTCGACCGGCGAGAAGCAGCTTCTGTCCTTTGCCCGCGCGCTGCTCGCCGATCCGCGCATCTTTGTGCTGGACGAGGCGACGTCCTCCGTCGATACGGTCACGGAGCGGCTCATTCAGGACGCGATCGAAAAAGTCATGGAAGGGCGCACGTCGTTCGTGATCGCGCACCGTCTCTCCACGATCCGCCGGGCGGACGTGATCCTCGTCGTAAACGCCGGAAAGATCGTCGAGCGCGGCAGCCACGCCGAGCTCATGGCGAAGAAGGGCGTGTACTACGGCCTCTACACCCGCCAGTACAGAGAAGAGCAGATCCAGGCCTCCATGGAAAACAAATAAAAATAATCTGCCGGACGCAAGTCCGGCGGTCATAAGACCGTTAACAGCCACAGCAGCAGTCTGCTGTGGCTGTTCTTGTATTTTATCCTGTTATGTGATAAAACGGAACCGAACAGACCTACAAACCGGAATTTGTGGAGGAGAGCATGAAATACAAAGGAACGCTTATTGTTGTGAAAGACTGCAACCGTGCTCTAAAGTTTTATCGTGATATGTTTGGGCTTCAACTTCTGCGAGATAACGATGGAAATATGGAACTGACGGATCATTTGTATTTGCAGGAGTTGGGTTACTGGGAAGATTTTACGAAAAAACGTATCATTTCAAACAGCAATCAGTCCGAATTATATTTTGAAGAATCCGATATAGAAAAATTTGTGGCACGGCTTGAGATGCTCTACCCCGAAACCGAATATGTCAATCGTCTGATGACACACAGCTGGGGGCAAAAGGTGGTCAGATTTTATGACCCTGACGGAAATCTGATTGAAGTGGGAACTCCCGTGTAACATATCTCGACAATTTCCAGTTTGCCAAACAGATAAGAGCGCACTTCTATACACCGTTTGGCGTAGTGCGTTACGCGCGGAACCTGGCTCTCCCGGAGGGAGAGCCAAGGGGCTGCCTGCAACTGCGCCATATGTCATAATAGCATAAGAAACGGAGCGCATCCGCACCGATACGCTCCGTTAACTGTCTTACGGGCACCCCGCCAAGTCCGGCGGATTTTTTGGCGGAAAGCCGCCGCTTATCCCCGCTTTTCCGCTTTCCGCAGCGTGATAATGCCGATGAGATTGGACACGGCCGTGCCGAGATCAAAGGCGAACGTCACATAGTTTTTGAATACGAAGTCGTAGACCGCCCAGCAGAGCACCGTGAGGATAAGGACGGTCTTGAGCTGCACCTCGTCCCTGCGATCGAGAAACCATGTGTAGGCGCAGGTGGCCGCCGCGGGCAGCAGACCGAGCCAGCCGTCGGAGTTGAAGGCAAAGAGCAGCGCGAGCTGCGCGGCGATGAACGCGATCTTCCACGGCGCCGTGAACTCCCTTTTCATGCAGAAGAGATTGCGCGCGATGCCGACGACGTTGGCCGTGATGCCGGAAAACGCGCCGAGAATGGCGTTTGAGACGCTCAGCGCGACGTACTGGAAGCACTGCGCGGTGAGGATCTGCTTTTTCGTTTTCAGAAAGCCGATCAAAACCATGATGGCCGCGCCGACGAGTGCAACGATGTTGCCGAGAAGTACCGTAGTCATCCGAAGTCCTCCGAAAAAATGCCCCCGTTCTGCTCATGGCAGGACGGGGGCATGGGTTTATGCCTTGAAAATCAAGCGGCCGGAAACTTACTCGCCGCGGACGGAGGCAATGTGAGCGAGCAGGCGCATCATGTTGCAGGTGAAGCCGTACTCGTTGTCGTACCAGGCGCAGAGCTTCATAAAGTGGCCGTTCAGAGCGATACCGGCCTGCGCGTCAAAGATGCTGGAGTGGGTCTCGCCGATGATGTCGGAGGAGACGATGGGCTGATCTTCGTAAGCCATGACTTCCTTCAGCTCGCCTTCGCAGGCGGCCTTCATCGCGGCGCAGACTTCCTCGTAGGTGGTCTCCTTGGCGAGAGACACGGTCAGGTCAACGATGGAGCCGTCCGGAGCGGGGATACGCATGGACATGCCGGTCAGCTTGCCCTGCAGCTCGGGGATGACCTTGCCGACGGCCTTCGCGGCGCCGGTGGTGGAGGGGATGATGTTGTCGTAGGTGCTGCGGCCGAGACGCCAGTTCTTCTTGGAGTACTCGTCCACGATGCTCTGGGTGGCGGTGGCGGCATGAACGGTGGTCATGAGGCCTTCGACGATGCCGAAGTTGTCGTGCAGGACCTTCGCCATGGGGGCGAGGCAGTTGGTGGTGCAGGAAGCGGCGGAGGCGACGGAGAGATCGGCGCTGTAGGTCTTGTGGTTGACGCCGTAAACGAACATCGGGGTCTTGTCCTTCGCGGGGGCGCTCATCAGCACGAACTTCGCGCCGGCGTCCAGATGGGGCTGCACGCTCTCGGCGGTGAGGAACTTGCCGGTGCACTCAACAACGTAGGGAACATTCAGCTCACCCCAGCCGAGGGTGGAGGGATCGCGGCTGTTGAGAAGCAGGATGGGCTTGCCGTCAACGATCAGATGATGCTCGTCGTAGGAGACGGTGCCTTCCCACTTGCCGTGGACGGAGTCATGGGAGAAAACGTAGGCGATCTGCTCAGGAGTCTTGTCCGGAGCGTTGATAGCAACGACCTCCATGTCGCCGCGGCGAAGAGCCACGCGGGCCGCCAGACGGCCGATGCGCCCGAATCCGCTGATACCAATTCTAATCATGTGTGTATCCTCCTGTAAAAAATTCTTGATCTCTTTTCTAACCGGCTGCATTTTACAACATTTCTGCACACAGAACAAGTGTTTTTTTCAAACAATATTAAATTATTCTCGACATTTAGTTAGTGAATATGTATAGAAAACAGCGATTGACTGCAAAACTGCGCAAAAAACAAAAAATCGTAGTATCCACGCCGTAAAATTTGTGGTATGATACGGGCAATAATCCAGCGCGGAAAGGGAAAACTGCTGATATGGGAAAAAATGAAATGTCCGGCGCGGAGCTTGCGCCGCTGTTCCAACTGAGCCGGGACGCCGTCTGCGGAGCTGCACAGGGCCGTATCGTATTCGCCAATCCGGCGGCATGCCGGCTGTTCGGCGCGGACATTACGGGCGAGCGCGTGGAGACCCGCTTCCCCGGCCTTGAAGAAAATATTTGTGGCGACGGCTTTGCCGCATCATCGGTTACCGTTGACGGCACGCCAAGGAACGTTACCGCCGCGCGCTGCGGCGGGGTTCTTGTGCTCACGGTCCGGACGGAGGAACCGCCGTTCCCGCCCGTGCCCCCGACGGCGCTGCGGCAGATGCGCACGGCGGCGTTTAATCTCCGGATGGCGCTGGATTGTCTGACGGAGGATGAGCCGGAGAACGGGGACGATGGCGGGGAGATGTGTTCCTCGATCCTCTTCCACAGCTACTATTCGATGCTCCATCTCATCAACCAGCTCTCGGACGTGAATGCGCTTGCCGCCGGGACGATGGCGTGCCGGATGCAGCCGGTGTCGATCAGCCGCCTTGTGAGCGAGCTGCTCGGCTCTGCGGACTTCTTCCTCCGGCGGAAGCACATCACGTTCCGCTGGGAGATCCTGGGGGAGAACCTCTTTGTTGAGGGCGACCGCGACCGGCTCGAGCAGCTTCTTCTGATCCTGATCGCCAACAGCGTCATGCACACCGGCGAGGGCGGCACGATCGCCGTCCGGCTGAAACGGCACGGCCAGCGCTGCCAGCTCACGCTCTGCGACGACGGGCGGGGCATGACGGAAAGCGAGCTTGCCGAGGCGTTCATGCCCAACCGGGAGGATCTGCCCACCAACGTGCAGGATTCGGGGCTGGGCCTTTCGATCGCGCAGGGGCTGGCGCAGCTCCACAACGGCGTTCTCGTCATTCAGCGCGGCAAGGGCGGCGAAACGAGCATGCATCTTCAGCTTCCGCTCACGGGCAAGCTGCCGCTGCGCGACACGCTGCGGCACGACAGCGGGCCGGAGCTCCTGCTGACGGAGCTCAGCGAGGTGCTGCCGACGGAGGCATACCGGCGCAAATACAGAGAATAAACGATCTGCCGCCGGGGGCAAGAGACCCCGGCGGCGGATTTTATGCTTCAATACCGAACAGGCGGCAGCCGTTCTCGTGCGTGATGCGCGCCATCTCCTCCGCGCTCACGCCCTTGAGCGCGGCGATCTTTTCGAGCACGTACACGAGAAGCGACGAGTCGTTGCGCTTCCCGCGGCACGGCTCGGGCGCCATATACGGGCTGTCCGTCTCAACGAGAATGCGCTCGAGCGGCGTTACGGCGAGCACCTCGGCGGCTTTTTTGTTGCTCTTGTAGGTAACAGGGCCGTCAAAGCCGAGATACCAGCCGCGCCGGACAAGCTCCTTCGCCATCTCCGCGCTGCCGGAAAAGCAGTGGAACACGCCGCGCGCCTCGGGGTAGTTCATCACGGTCTCGAGACAGTCGCCGTGCGCCTCGCGGTCGTGCACGATCACGGGAAGGTCCCGCTCGATGGCGAGCGAGAGCTGCCGCTCGAACATCTCCCTTTGCAGCGCCCGGTGCTCGCTGTCCCAGTAATAGTCCAGCCCGATCTCCCCGACAGCGACGACCTTCGGCTGCGCGCAGAGAGAGCGCAGCAGCGCCATGCTCTCGCCGTTCCAGCTCTGCCACTCCTCCGGATGCCAGCCCACGGCGGCGTAAACGAACGGAAATTCCTGCGCGAGCGCGCACGCCGCGCGGGAGCTGCCGCCGTCGCAGCCGGGATCGATGATGAGCGAAACGCCGTTTGCCGGCATCGCGGAGAGAACTTCTTTCCGGTCGGCGTCGAATTTCCTGTCGTCATAGTGGGCGTGGGTATCAAAAATCATGGAAAACACCTTCCTGTCGGACACATTCTACCACGCACGGAGAGCCGCGGCAAGTTGCTTTCCCGCGGGGAATGAGTTATACTTTTTCTGTTATAGCCTCCCGCTGTCAACCGACCTTTAAAAAAGGAGACCGGCCGCATGAACAAAGCCGAAAAGCGCTGCGAATGGCTCACGGACAAGTACATACTCTGCCTTCTCGCGCTTTTTCCGCTCTTTACCGGTTTTCACGGCTATGCAAACCTCACGGCGGCGAAATTCTGGCTTTATACCGGCGCGACGGCGCTCTGGTTGCTCGGTCTCGCCGTGTGCCTCTGCACCGGCGCACGCCTTTTCGTGAAAAAGCCGGGTGCATTTTTCTGCCTGACCTGCGCATTTCTCGTCTGGAATCTCATTTCCGCGGCCCTCAGTCCGTGGCGGGAGAAAACGTTCCTCGGCGCGGGGCGGTACGACGGCTTTATCACGCAGCTTCTCTATGCGCTCACGGCGCTCGGCGCCGCGCGCTGGGGGCGGCGAAAAGTGCTGTATGTCCGCGTGTTCGGCGCGAGCGTGTTTCTCTGCTGCACCGTAGCGCTCCGGCAGATCGCGGGCGGGGATCCGCTCGGGCTGTATCCGAACGGCTGGCGCTTTGCCGACGCCGGGACGCTCTATTCCGGCATGTATCTCGGCACGGTGGGCAATACCCTGATCCTCGGCTCCGTGCTTTCTCTCGCGGTGCCGGTGCTCGTATATACGGCGGTCAAAAAGCGCGGGTACGATCTTCTTTTGCTGCTCCCCGCGACAATGGCACTCTATGTCCTGTACCGGAGCGAGTGCTCGTCCGCGTGGGTCGCGCTGCCCGGCTCATGCGCGCTGATGCTGCCGAAGCTCGCGCGCGGACGGCGGCGCACGGCCGTTCTCGCCGCGGAAGCGGCGCTGCTCGCGGCAGCCGTGCTGGCGGTCTATTTTTATCCGGGACGGAACGGAACGCTGTATGAGGCTTCGCGGCTGCTGCACGGCGAGGCGGACGGCTCGTTCGGCTCGCACCGCGTGGAGATTTGGCGTGAGGTCTGCGCGCTCATTGCGCAGCGGCCCGTGTTCGGCGGCGGGCCGGGCACGGCGGCGGCGCGGCTGCACATCGAGTTCACGCGCTTCGTGCCGGAGACGGGACGGACGCTCGGAACGTATGTCACGAACGCGCACAACGAGTATCTCGGCTATGCGATGAATCTCGGGTGGCCGGGGCTCGCGCTTTATCTCGGCATGGTGGGCGTCACGTTTTTCCGCCCGCGGAAGAGCGGAGAGGACGCCGCATGGCTCTGGGGCGTCGCGGCGTACTGGATACAGGCGTTTTTCGCGCTCGGCCTTGTCGTGAGCGCGCCGCTTCTGTGGCTCGCGTGGGGATCTGCATTCGCGCCGGAGGGAGGCGCCTCTCCCGTGCAAGATCCGGCCGCACATGGAAAACCTCGCTGAACGAGATCAATCGTTCAGCGAGGTTGTTTTTTGTTATTCTTCTTTTTTGCCGTCCGGCTCGGCCGGGGTATCCGCGCCGTTGGCAGGGGGTTCCGGCGCGGCGGCCGGCTCGGTATTGCTCTCGGTCTCCTTGAGAAGCTCGGCCTCCTTCTGCTTCACGGCGTCGGATTTCTCCGGCAGCGGGGGCATGCATTTGTGATCGCAGAAATAGCGGAAGTCGTCGCCGTCGATCGTCTCGTTGATGAGCAGGTACTCCGCGAGCGCGACGAGCACGTCGGCATGGGCGCGGAGGATCTCCTCGCACTTGAGCGCGGCCTCGTCAAAGATGCGCTTGACCTCTTCGTCGATGATGGCGGCGGTCTCCTCGGAATAGCTCTTCGTCTGGCCGAAGTCGCGGCCGATGAAGATGCTGTGGCCCGAAGAATCGAAGCTGATGGGGCCGAGACGGTCGCTCATGCCGTACACGGTGACCATGTTGCGCACGATCTGCGTCGCCTGCTGGATATCGCCGGATGCGCCGGTGGAGATATCGTCAAGGAAGATCTTTTCGGCAATGCGTCCGCCGAGCGCCACAACGATGTTCTCAAACATCTCGCTGCGCGAGCGGAAGCTCTTGTCATCCTGCGGGCGGAACAGCGTGAAGCCGCCGGCCTGTCCGCGGGGGATGATGGTGATATACTGCACGGGATCGACGTGCTCAAGATAGTGCGCGGCGATGGCGTGGCCGGATTCGTGGTACGCGGTCAGGCGGCGATCCTTTTCGGTGATGACGCGGGACTTTTTCTCCGGACCCATGGACACCTTGAGAATGGCGTCGTCGATATCCTTCTGCATGATGAACCGGCGCTTGCGGCGCACCGCGAGCAGCGCGGCCTCGTTGAGCACGTTCTCGAGATCCGCGCCGGAGAAGCCGGGCGTTCCCTTGGCGATGTCGTGCAGATCGACGTCCTCGCCGAGCGGCTTGCCGCGGGCGTGGACTTTCAGAATGTCGGTGCGGCCCTTGATATCGGGCAGACCGACGTACACCTGCCGGTCGAAGCGGCCGGGGCGGAGGAGCGCATTATCGAGAATGTCGGCGCGGTTTGTCGCCGCCATGACGATGACGCCCTGGTTATCGTTGAAGCCGTCCATTTCCACGAGCAGCTGGTTGAGCGTCTGCTCGCGCTCGTCGTGGCCGCCGCCGAGACCGGAGCCGCGCTGACGGCCGACGGCGTCGATCTCGTCGATGAACACGATGGCGGGGGCAACCTTCTTGGCCTGCTCGAACAGGTCGCGGACGCGGCCCGCGCCGACGCCGACGTACAGCTCGACGAAATCGGAGCCGGAGATGGACAGGAACTCGACGCCCGCCTCGCCGGCGACCGCCTTGGCGAGCAGCGTTTTGCCCGTGCCCGGAGGGCCGACGAGCAGCACGCCCTTGGGGATGCGCGCGCCCATCTGGGAATACGCCGCGGGATTTTTCAGATATTCGACGATCTCCTGCAGCTCTTCCTTTTCCTCATCGGCGCCCGCAACGTCGGCAAACGTCTTTTTCTGCTTTTCCTCGCTGCCGAGACGGGTGCGCGCCTTGGAGAACTTCATAACGCCGCCGGCGCCGCCGCCCTGCGCCGAGCGCATCATGGAGTACCAGAGAACGCCCATGATGACGAAGATGATGAGATACGGCACAAAGCTCAGCCACCAGGCCGCCTCCCACGCGGGCGGATAGTCGTACTCGGTGAGAATGCCTTCGGCCTTCTGCTCCTGCACGAGATCGTTGAGATCGTTGTAGAAAATGCTGAAGCTGCCGCACTCGTACGAATACTTCGTCTGCCCCTTGTAGGCGGAGCGCAGCTGCATGGTGAGATTGCCGTCGGTGTCGATGGCGAAGGATTCGACCTGCTTTGTCTTAAAAAGCTCGATGACCTCGGAGTAGACAAGCGATTCCTTCGCGGTGTTTCTCGTCATGGAATAGATCGTGCCGAGCAGCAGCATGAGGATCAATACGAGAAAACCGATCTGACGGGTCTTGTTGGGGGAGGGTCGGTTGTTCAAAAACTGTCACTTCCTTTTCTGCCGTCCCGCCGGACGGCGCGGACAAAAATATATAAATCAGAGATTTATTCGTAGATATCCGGCTTGAGAATGCCGATGAACGGGAGATTGCGGTATTTCTCCGCATAGTCCAGCCCGTATCCGACGACGAAGGCGTCCGGCACGGTAAAGCCGACGTACTTTGCCTGCACATCGGCGCGGCGGCGCGCGGGCTTATCGAGGAGCGTTGCGATGCAGATGGAGCTCGGGTTGCGGTTCCGGAGGTACTTTGTGAGATAGCTGAGCGTGACGCCGGAGTCAAGAATGTCCTCCACAATGATCACGTCGCGGTTTTCGATGTCCTGGCTGAGATCCTTGTTGATCTTCACCGCGCCCGTGGTGGAGGTGCCGTTCCCGTAGGACGAAACGGCCATGAAGTCCACGCTGCCGGGGATCGTCACTTCGCGGAACAGATCCGCCATAAAAATGAAGCAGCCCTTCAATACGCCGACGAACAGCGGCTCTTTCCCGGCGTAATCGCGGGAGATCTCCGCGCCGAGCTCGCGGACGCGCGTATGGATCTGCTCCTCACTGAGCAGTATGGACGCAATATCTTCTCTCATTCTCTCTCTTCCTCCGAAATCGGCAAAATGGTGACTTTACAGAATTCTTCCTGCGGCGCGGGGAAAGCTCTCTCACTCTGCCCGATGCCGTAAACGGCTAAAACGCCCGCCCCGTCGCGCAAAACCGGAACGGCGGCGCGCTGCGAGACCGGAATGCCCGCCTCGCCGAGCAGCTTGCTCACCGAGCGCGTGCCGCCGCGGCGGCGCAGGACGATCGTATCTCCCGCGGCGCGGGACGCAACGGTCAGTTTACCACATATATTGGCATATGAAAAGCAAAAAGTGTTGAACGAAGTTTGAATTTCTGTCCCCGCGGGGCAAAGCTCGCACAAAATTTGCCACCGCCCGGGGTAAAGGAGCGTTTCTCCGGGCAGAAGCGCGCGCTCTTCGAGCGGCGGCGCGTCCCCTTCGTCGGGCCGGAGCCGCCCAAGCTCCCGCCGGATGCGCCGCCCCGGCAGCTCGAGCACGCCGTCGCCGGGGAGCGCGGCAAAGCGCAGCAGCGCGTCGAACCGCTCGCGCGACAGCTCCCCGCCGAGCCAGCGCGCAAGAGCGCGCCGCGCAACGGGCCGCGGCAGCGCGCAAAGCTCCTTTGCGGGGATCGCGCCGCCCCAGCGGGCGAGCCTTTCCTCCGCAAGCGACGCGAGAAACGCCTCGTCCTCGGCGAGCGTTTCGCTCATGCGCACGATGCCGGCCGCCGCGCCGGGATGGACGCTCTCAAGCATCGGGAGCACATCGCGCCGGACGCGGTTCCGCGCGGCGTCCGGCTCCGCGTTCGTGGAGTCCTCCACATGGGGGATGTTGTGCGCGGCGAGATATTCCTCGATGTCGCGCCGCGGCGTCTGCAAAAGCGGGCGGACGACTTTGCCGCGCCGCGCCGGAATCCCGGCGAGCCCGCGCAGCCCCGTGCCGCGCGCCATGCGGAAGAGAATGGTCTCCGCGTTATCGTTTAAGTTGTGCGCCGTGGCGATGACGTCCGCGCCCTGCTCCTTCGCGGTGCGCTCGAGAAAGGCGTAGCGCAGCTCCCGGGCTGCGGTTTCGATGCTCAAACCGTTCTCCGCGGCATACGCCGGAACGTCGCCCCGGCCAAGGAAGAACGGGACGCCCCATTCTTCGCAGAGCGCTTCGACAAACGCAGCGTCCCGCGCGCTCTCCGCGCCGCGGATACCGTGATCGAAGTGGGCGCAGAGCGCCGTCACATCGCCGAGCCGCCGCACGAGATCGAGCAGACACACCGAGTCCGCCCCGCCGGATACGGCGCACAGCACCGTGCATCCCGTCGGAAGCAGGGCGCGGTCGAGCACCGGTTCACTCATTGTGCCAGCGGTCGGCGTCGCGGAACGTTGTGAACTCGCCCTGCCACTGGAGATTGTCCTTGCCGGTCTCGCCGTGGCGGTTTTTGAGTACGATCAGCTCCGTGAGATTCGGGTTTTCGACCTCCTGGTTGTAATAGCCCTCGCGGTAGATGCCCATGACGATGTCGGCGTCCTGCTCGATCGAGCCGGACTCGCGCAGGTCCGAGAGCATCGGGCGCTTGTCCTGACGCTGCTCGTTCGCGCGCGAGAGCTGCGAAAGGCACAGCACCGGCACATTCAGCTCCTTCGCCATGATCTTCATCATACGCGAAATATCGCTGACGGCCTGCTGGCGGCTCTCGTTTGCCCAGTTGTTCTTGCTGCCGGAGCCCTGCATGAGCTGAAGGTAGTCGATCATCACAAGGCCGAGATTGCCGAGCCTGCGGCACTGCGCGTTCATCTCCGCAACGGTGAGCGTCGGGTTGTCGTTTACGAGAATATCGAGCGAGGACACCGCGGCGCAGGCGTGCGCCGTGCGCTTCCACTCGTCCATCGAAAGATTGCCCGTGAGAAGATTCCCGAGCGGGACCTCGCCCTCGCGGGAGAGAAAGCGCGTCACAAGCTGCTCACGGCTCATTTCCAGCGAGAAGATGGCGACGGTCTTTCCCGTGGCCTTTGCAGCGTTCAGACAGATGTTGAGGCCGATGCTTGTTTTGCCCATGCCGGGGCGCGCGGCGACGAGGATAAAGTCGCCCTTGTTCATGCCCATGATGCGGCGGTCCACATCCCGGAAGCCGGTCGGAATGCCGGGGATCGGCTGACCGGAGGCGGCAAGCTCCGAAAGATTGGAATAGACGCTGTTCACGACCTGCGATACCGGCATGAGCCCGCCGACAACGCGGTCCTGCCGGAGCGCATAGATCTTCTTTTCGCAGAGATCGAGCACATCCCCGGCCTCGCCTGCGCCGGAGGACGCGGCTTCGACCGTCTCCTCGCACACGGCGATCACGTTGCGGAGCAGCGCCTGATCGCGCACAATGGCGGCGTATTTCAGGACATTCGCCGCCGTGGGCGTCAGACGCATCAGCTCGCGGATATACTGCTGCGAGTTCTCGTCATGGTAAACGCCGCGTACCTTCATTTCATCGAGCACCGTCACCGGGTCGATGGGCTTGGCGAAGGTGAACATGGAGAAGATCGTTTCAAAGATCTCCCGGTTCTGCGGCAGATAGAAATCCGCGCCGCGCACCGCCGTCATGACGTCCGGCAGGCAGGACGGGTCGATCAGGCACGAGCCGAGCACCGCCTGTTCCGCTTCCGCGGACCAGGGCACCCGCCGTCCGAGCAGTTCTTCCATCCGCTCTTACTTTTCGATGACGAGCAGCTGCACGGTGCCGTCGATGCCGTAGCCGAATTTGCATTTGACTTCAAAGCTGCCGAAGCTCTTGATCGGCTCGGACTGCACGATGCGGTTCTTCTCGACGGAAACGCCGTGCTGCTCGCGCAGCGCGTCCACGATCTCCTGCGAGGTGACGCTGCCGAAAAGACGTCCGTTCGCGCCGGCCTTGGCGCGCACCGTGACGATCACGTCCCGGAGCTTCGCAGCGGCTTCCTCGGCCTCGGCGCGCTCGCGCGCTTCCTGCGCCTTCTTCGCCTTTTCCCTGAGCGCAAGGGTGTTGAGATTGTCCCTGTTCGCCTCTACGGCGAGACCGCGGGGGAGAAGGTAGTTGCGGCCGTAGCCCTCGGAGACTTCCTTCATCTCGCCCTTTTTGCCCTGTCCGCGGACGTCCTGCTGGAAAATAACTTTCATGGTATATGACCTCCTTCGGTCTGCTTATTTTTTCGTTGAATCATTCTGTGGCGCGGTATTCGTCAATGGCGGCGAAGAGTTTGTTCACCGCGTCGCGCAGAGAGCAGTTCGCGATCTGCGCCCCGGCCGCCGAGCGGTTGCCGCCGCCGCCGAGCGATTCGAGCAGGACCTGCACGTTCACATCGCCGATGCTCCGCGCCGACACCGCGACGCCGCCGTCGCCGGTGGGGTACAAAACGGCGCTCGCGTTCACGCCGGAGATGTTCAAAAGCTCATCCGCGGCCTGCGCGGCGACAATGCGGTTTTGCGTCTCCTGCGCGGCGACCACGGCGATGCCCTTGTAGATGCGCGCCTGCTTCATGATGTCATAGCGCTCCATCGTCTCCTCCATGCCGTTTTGGAAGAGCTTTTTCACGCGCGTGGTATCCGCGCCGCTGCGCCGGAGAAACGCCGCGGCGTCAAACGTGCGGTCGCCGGTGCGGATCGTGAAGTTTTTCGTGTCGAGCACGATGCCGGAGAGCACGGCGTCCGCCTCAAAGGGGAGGATGTCCGCCGGCTCGCACAGCTCCTGCATCAGCTCCGTTACAAGCTCGCACGCGGACGAGGCGTTCGGCTCATAGAGCGTGAGCGTGGCGTTTTTGATATAGGTCGCGGCGCGGCGGTGGTGGTCGATGACCGCGAGGCGGTTGCTGCACGCGGTGAGCAGCGATTCGTCCTCCGCCTGCTCGGGACGGTTCGTGTCCACCACGACGAGCAGCGTCCGGCTGTCGGCCTCGAGCAGCGCCTCCTGCGGGCTGATGAAGGCGGATTTGTATTCCTCCTCTTCGTGTAGCGCGGTGAGCAGCGGTCCGACGGCGTTTTTCTCCATGTCGAGCACGATCTTCGCCGGGCAGTGAAAACGCCGGGCGATGCACCGCACGCCCACCGCCGCGCCGACCGCGTCGAGATCGGCGTACCGGTGACCCATGATGAACACCTGCGAGGCGTCCTGCACGAGCCGGGAGAGCGAGTTTGCCATAACGCGGGACTTGACCTTCGTGCGCGTTTCAACCTCCGCGCCGCGCCCGCCGAAAAATTCAAAGTTGAATTTGTTCTTCACGACCGCCTGATCGCCGCCGCGTGAGAGCGCCATATCCTCGGCGAGCGTGGCGAAGGAGTAGTCCTCGTCGTAGCTCGCGCCGTCAAGCCCGACGCCGATGCTCACCGTGGCGTGAATGCCCGTGAGATTGACGATCGAGTGGATGCTCTCGACGAGCGTGAAGCGGTTTTTCGTGATCTCGTCAAAATGGCGCTTTTCAAAAATGAAGATGTACCGGTCGCGGTCCACGCGCCGGAGAATGCCGCCGCGCCCCTCGCACCACTTTTCGATGGCGATATCCAGCTGGCCGCGCAGCTCGGTGCGCTGGCGGTCGGTGAGCGGCTTCATCAGCTCGTCGTAATTGTCCACGAGCATGACCATCACGACCGGGCGCGTGGCAAGGTATTCCTGCTTCACGTCGTCGTACTCGGTCACGTCCACCCAGTAGGTAATGCCCATGAATTCATAGGTCTCCTCGCGCTCTCCGGCGCGGACCATGTTGCCGTTGACCTGATACTTTTTCCCGTCTACCTCGAGAAGATCCGCCATGCGGCTCTTGCCCTCGAGCAGCCACTTGCTGTTGAACTCCGGCACGAGCGAGGCGAGCTTCGCGTCGAACGCGGGACTCGTGCGGCCGCACATCTCCCAGAACGGCTGATTGCCCCAGACAACGCCGCTGTCGTTCAGACGGAACACCGCCATCGGCAGCGGGAAGTGGATGAGCGTGTTGTTTGTGGCGGATTCGGCGTTGTAGGTGACGCTCTCGACGAACGCCTGCAGCTCCTTCTGGCGCGCTCTCGCGCGGATGAGCGCGTAGATCGCGAACAGCACCGTGACGATCGCCTCGCCGTAGGCGATATAGCGATTGAAGCGGGCAAAAAAGAAGGTCACAAGCGCGAATATGAGCATGATGAGCAGGCACATGCGGATGCCCGGCTCGGCAAATTTCTGCGGTTTGCGGCTGTTCAAGGTATCCACTCCTCATGCCCGCCGAAACCTCAGGGCGGGCATCATACAAAAATACAGAATATAATATACCACAAATATCCAAAGAATGCGAGACCTTTTCGCCGCATTCTTTTTCGCTCTGCATATTTTTTGCCGCAGTGCAGAAACTTCCTCCGTAAAAAAAGAAAAGGAGCTTTTATAAAAAGATGAAAGCGGTCATTTTGGCGGGAGGAAGAGGGACGCGGCTCGCCCCGGTCACCCACGGCGCGGTGCCAAAGCCCATGGCGGAGCTGCTCGGCGCGCCGATGCTCGAGCACATTGTCGCGCTTTTGAAACGGTGCGGCTTTTGCGATCTCTGCTGCACGACGGCCTGCCTGCCCGAGCAGATCGAACGGTACTTCGGCGACGGGAGCGGCTTCGGCGTGCGGATGCAGTACCGGCGCGAGGAGAGCGCGCTCGGCACAGCGGGCGCGGTGAAAAACTGCGAGGATTTTATCGCGGGTGAAAACGTGCTCATCATCAGCGGCGACGCCGCGTGTGATTTCGACCTTTGCGCTCTCTGGAACGAGCACCGGCGTGCGCACGCCGCCGTCACGATGGCGCTCTATCCGCACGAAGCGCCGCTGCCCTACGGTCTCGCCGTGACCGACGGCGGGGGCTGGGTGCGCAGCTTCATCGAAAAGCCTGCGTGGGAGCGCGTCGTGACCGATCTCGTGAATACCGGCATCTACGTTCTCTCCCCGGAGGTGCTGCGCTTCATTCCCGCCGAAACGCCCTTTGACTTCGCGCGCGACCTTTTCCCGCGGCTGATGGCGTCGGGGCGCGGCATTCGCGGCGTGCCGATGAGCGGCTACTGGCGCGATATCGGCGACCCGGGCTCGTATTATCAGGCCAATCTCGACGCCTGGGAAGGGCGGCTGCGCCTGCCGGAGCGGGAGGGCGGCGCGCTCGGGCGCGCGCCGGAGGCTTCCCCGGAGCGCGCGCGGTACGCCTGCCGGGTGTATTGCGGCGCGCCGCACCGCGCGAGACTCATGCGCGCGCTCACCGCGGGGCTCATGGAGGCGGGAGCGGATCTCACCGACGGTCTTACGGTGCGAACGGTCCCCGGCGGCGTGCACATCGCGCCCTGCGCCGACCGCGCGGCGCTTTGCATCGAGTCCGACAGCCCGGACACCGCGCGGCACTTTGAAGCGCTCGTGCGCGCGGTTGCCCAACGCACGGAAAACGAAGCCGGCGGAAGCATGTGATATGCTTCCGCCGGCGTGCATGGTATATTTATGTCTTTATGTCGCTGCCGCGAGAGACTTTGCCCGGCACAGCCATTGCGCCGTGTCGCGCAGCGTCGTGAGCAGCGGACGCGGCGTATAGCCGAACGTCCGGCTGGCCGCTCCGTGGCTGAAATCCGCATTTGAGCCGAGCACCTCCACGGAATAGGGCGTAAAGAAGAGCTTCTTTTTCCCCCGCCGGGCAAATTCTTCAAAGACCTTCGCCGCGCCCCGGGCGAACCCAAGCGGGAGATACGCTACCGTGCGCCGTATGCCGGCCGCGGCTTTGAACGTTTCGAGCATATCGCGGATCGTTGTATAGTGCCCGGAGAGAATGTAGCCGCAGCCGTGCCGGCCGTTCTCCGCGCAGTCGGCGATGCCGCGGGCAACGTCGCGCACATCAACGAAATCGTACCCGCCGCGCACCGCGAGAGGGAGCCGCCCCGCAAGGAACGAGCGGAACATTGCCGTTATACTGCCCCCGGCGATATCGCCCGGCCCGATAATGCCGGACGGGAACACGACGCTCGCGTTCAGACCGTTTTTCGCCGCGGCAAATACGCGCGCGGTCGCCTCCGCCTTGCTCTTGGCATAATCGCCGGAAACAAATTCCGGAGAAACGGCGTCGGTCTCCGTGATCGTCATGCCCTTCGGCTTTTCGGGCAGCGCATGGACGGAGCTGACATACACGAGCTTGCCGACGCCATGCGCGGCGCACGCACGCAGAACGGCGCGCGTCCCGTCTACGTTTACGCGGTAGAGCGAGGCGTCCGGGCGCGACGCCACCGTTACGATGCCCGCCGTGTGGATAACGCAGGTGTTCCCGTCCGCTCCGGCAAAGAACTCCTCCAGCGCGGATGCGCTGCAGATATCGCCCTCCGTGCGCTCCACGCTCTCCGGCAAAACGCCGGCGAGCGAGTCGCCGGGCAGTACGAGCGCCCGTACCGCCGCGCCGCGGGACAGCAGCTCCGAAACGACCGTGCGGCCGAGAAAGCCCGTCGCACCGGTCACAAGATAGGTTTTATACATAGTGATCCACCTCCATGGGAGAATGAGAAAGACAGATGTTGATTATCTTTCACGGGTATAGTATACTTTTTCCGGCGGCGGCAGACAACCGTCAACCGGCCGCCGCGTGAAAGAAAACCGACACACGGCGCGGAAGCGTTGTGCATTTCTGTAAACAATTTGTGATGAGGTACGCCATGGCCGGAAAAACCGATGCGAGAGTCCGTTATACGCAGCGCGCGCTCAAGCAGGCGCTCTTAACGCTGCTGAAGGAAAAAAGCGTGAACAAGATCACGGTCAAGGAGGTCTGCGCTCTGGCGGAGCTGAACCGCGCGACGTTTTATTCGCATTACAGCGACTGCTTCGCGCTTCTGGAATCGATCGAGAACGAGCTGCTCGAAGCGTTTGTGCAGTCGCTCACGCTGATAAAATCGTTCGATGTGGCGGCGCTGATCGAAGCGATCTATGACATGGTCGGGAAAAACGAGGACGCCTGCCGTGTGCTGATCTTCCAAAACCCCGGCTCCCCCGTCATACACCGGATGATCGATTGCGCCCGGCCGCAGAGCATCGCCTACTGGCGGCAGGAGCTTCACGCGACCGAGGAGGAACTGGAGATGCTGTACACGCATCTGTCCAACGGGCTGATGCACGTCGTAACGGAGGGCTACGACCGGTATGAGCGCGAAACGGTCGTGCGGTTTGTGCAGCGTATCGTGCAGGCAAGCCTGTCTTTGTTTCGGTGAAAAGATAATATAAAAATCGCCCCGCGTCTTGGAGAGAACGTCCAAAACGCGGGGCGATGTGCTTCTGCGGCGGCTTTGCCGGCGGCGATTCAGCGCGTGCCGGTGCTGCCGAAGCCCGCTGCGCCGCGGAGTGTTTCGGAAAGCGCGTCCGTTTCCTCGATCTCGATATCAAGGCACGGCGTGATGACGAGCTGGGCGATCCGCTCGCCGTTTTCCACGGTCTGCGGCTCGGTGCCGTTGTTCTGCAAAAATACCCGCAGCTCCCCGCGGTAATCGGCGTCGATCACGCCGACGCAGTTGGCGGGGGCGAGCTGGCGCTTCGTGGCGATGCCGCTGCGGGCGAACACCAGCCCGACATATCCCTCCGGGATCTCCACGGCGACGCCGGTGGGGAAGAGGTATTTGCCCTGCGGAGCAACGGTGGCGCTCTCCTGCCCGTCCGGCAGCAGGGCGTAGAGATCGACGCCTGCGGCGAGCGCGGTGCCGCGCGTGGGCAATACGGCGTTTTCACGGAGTTTTTTGCATGGAATTTTCATAGGCGGGCCGTCCTTTTCTTTTGTTGAAAATCATTTTACACGCAAAGGAAACCGCCGTCAATGAAAACCCGCGCGGGTGAGCCGGCGCGGTTTAAGAGGTTCCGCCGTTCATCCGGCGGCGCGCCTCCTCCGCCAGACGGAGTATGACGTCCTCCGGCGTCGGCTCGCCGTCCCCGCGGGGAAAGCGCTGCCAGAACGCCCGGGCGGCGGGGCTTGGGTCGCGCTGCCCGGCGGCGACCGCGGCGCGGATCTCCTCGCGCACGGCGTCCACGGTTGTTCCCTCACGCTCGGCGATCTGCCGGATCGCGTTTTCGGCGATACGAAGTTTTTTGCTGTCCATCCGTCATCCTCCTGCCTTTTGGGCTATGCATAGCCTAATAGTAGCACGCATAGCCTACTTTGTGCAATACGGCTTTGTATTCTTATACTTGTGTTACGGAAAAAAGTAAGGCAGGTAAGAGAAATGAACACGATCACCGCGATGCACACGCGTATTCTCCGGCTCTGCGAGGAACGGAAGCTTACGATCAACCGTCTGGCAACGATCTCGGCACTTCCGCCGTCGAGCATCAAGAACATCCTGTACGGAAAGAGCCGAAACCCGAAGCTCCTGACGATCAAAATGATGTGCGACGGGCTTGGCATAACGCTCGGCGAATTTTTCTCCGCCCCGGAATTTGACGGATTGGAGCAGGAGATACAGTAGACAAAACATGCTCTCCGCGCCTGCCGGCTCCCTTGTGAAAGGGAGCCGGCAGGCGCAAGGCGGAGCTGCGGAACGGTAAGTTTCCAGGCGGAGCGGCTTCTTCGGTGCGTCTTGCCGTGAACCGCGCCCCACATGTCAGACAGGTACGGTAAAACACTTATACCGGGAAACGGGGCGTTTAACGATGCCGCGCTCTCACGGCTCTGCGCGGGAAAAGGCTTGCCGCGCTTGCCTTTTTTCGCGCGTTGGTGTAAAATACAAACTTACCGCATATCCTTATTGCGGAAGCAGGCGGCGCATCACCGCAAAGGAGGGACTGCCTTGTCGGAAGCCAAAAAGCAAAACTATCTTCACGGCGCGGCGATCATGGTCGGAACGACGGTTATCGTAAAGATCGCGGCATTCTTCTATAAACTCCCGCTCGGCAGCATGAAGCTGCTCGGCGACGAGGGCTTCGCCCACTTTATGGTGGCGTACAATATCTACAGCTTTTTCCTCACGCTTGCGACGGCCGGATTCCCGGTGGCGCTCTCGCGTATGATCTCGGAGGCCGACACGCTCGACCGGCCCGCCCAGGTGCAGCGCATTTTCCGCACCGCTTCCGGGACGCTCGCGGCCATCGGCGGGTTCTTCACGCTGCTGATGCTCCTCTTCAACCGGCAGCTTGCCGCGATGATGGGCAACGCGGACGCCGCGCCGAGCATTCTTGCGCTCGCGCCCGCGGTCGTGATCGTGTGCCTTACGTCCGCTTACCGCGGCTACTGTCAGGGCCGGGGGAACATGATCCCCACAGCATTCGGGCAGGTGATCGAGGAAGTCGGCAAGCTCGTTGTCGGATTGACGCTCGCTTATCTTCTCATCCGCGCGCACAAGTCTCTGCCGGTCGCCTCGGCGGGCGCGATCTTCGGCGTAACGGCGGGCGCGGTCGGCGCGCTTGCCTATATGATGCTCTACAAGCGCCGCAACTACCCCGCGCGGCCCTACGGCACGGCGGACGTCCCCGACAGCCGTGATACGATCGTGCGCTCGTTCCTGCGCATCGGCATTCCGATCGCCATCGGCTCCTCGGTGCTCTCGCTCATCAACCTGCTCGACAATGCGCTCTGCCTCAACCGGCTGCAGTCCGCCGCCGGATTTGTGGAGAAAAGCGCCCGCGAGCTGTACGGCGTATACGGCAAGGCGCAGACGTTCTATAACCTGCCGTCGTACTTCATCACGCCGCTCACGCTGAGTATCGTCCCGGCGATCGTCGGACAGCTCACACGCGGCAACCGCGCCGAGGCAGGCCATCTTGCGGAATCGTCGCTGCGCATCGCCGCGCTTGTCACGATGCCGATGGCGGTAGGCCTCTTTGTTCTGGCCGACCCGGTGTTCCGCGTGATCTACTGGGGCAGCAACCCGGCCGGGCCGGGACTTTTAAAGCTGCTCGCCGTCGCGTCGTTCTTCGTTTGCATGTCCATGATGGGCAACGCCATCCTGCAGGCGAGCGGGAAGGAAAAGCTCCCCATCGTCAGCACCGCCGTGGGCGGCGTTGTGAAGATCGCGGTCAACTGGGTGCTCGTCGGCACGGCAGCCATCAACATTCAGGGCGCGCCGGTCGGCAGCATCTGCTGCTTTGCGATCATCTGCGTTATGGACTACATCTTCCTCTGCCGGACGCTCGGCAGCGCCCCGCGGCTGAGCCGCGTGATCGGCGCGCCGCTCCTTTCGAGCCTTGCGATGGGCGTTGCGGCGTGGGCGGTGTACGGGCTCGTCCGCATCCCGCTGCGCGGCCTTTCCGAACGGCTCGCCATGGCGGGCGCGATGATCGCGGCTATCGCCGCGGCGGTGGCTGTATACGTTGTGATGATCGGCCTTACCCGCGCCGTTACGATGGAGGATATGGCGCTTATCCCGCACGGGGAGAAGATCGGGCGCATCCTGCGCCTGCACACGCTGGACGAAACGGCGCGTCCCCGCGCTTCCGGCAGTATGCGCCGGAGCGCGAGCCGCGGCGGAGCGCATCTCAAAAAGAAAGACCGCTGAGACAACGCTTCGCCGGAAAAACGGGTAATAATCGCCAAAAAGAAACGCAACCCCCGGCGTTTGCCGAATTTCCTCTTGCGTTATGGTGAAAAATATGATAGGGTTTTCGAGCACGCAAAAAAGACGCTTTTTTGCGCCATAAAAAGGATCGCAGCGACCGGACGCGCGGCGGCGCCGCGGCTCGATCGCAGATTGTAAACAAAAGAGGAGGATATCCATGAACAAAACAGAACTTATCGCTCAGGTTGCCGAAAAGACCGGCCTTTCCAAGAAGGACAGCGAGCTTGCCGTCAACGCGTCTCTGGAGACCATCACCGAGACCCTCGTTCAGGGCGAGAAGGTGCAGCTTGTCGGCTTCGGCGCCTTCGACGTCAAGGAGCGCGGCGTCCGCATGGGCCGCAACCCCAAGACCAAGAAGGAGATCGAGATCCCCGCTTCCCGCGTTCCCCAGTTCAAGGCCGGCAAGGCTCTCAAGGAAGCTGTCGATAAGAAGTAAGCCTTTTTCCGAAGAGCTGCCCCGATACCGGGCGGCTCTTTGCTTTATGCTTTACGGGAAGGAGCCGGTATGACAGCTAAGAAAAAAACCGTGATCGGATACGTTCTCGCCTCGCTCGCGATCATCGCGGCGGATCAGGCGCTCAAGGCGTGGGTCGTGCGGAGCATTCCGCTCAATGCTTCGGCGGCGCAGCAGCGCGCGCTGATCCCCGGCGTCGTACATCTCACGCACATCCGCAACAGCGGCGTCGCCTTCGGCATGTTCTCGGGCGGACGGTGGCTGTTCCTCGCGCTGCTTGCGGCGTTCTGCGTCCTCGTCGTGTGGGCGCTCGTGCGCCATAAGCTCTCCGCGCCGTGGGAACGCTGGCTCGCGGTGCTTGCCATGGCCGGCGCGATCGGCAACGGCATCGACCGCGCGCTCTACGGCTATGTCGTGGATATGTTCGAGCTGGAGTTCATGCATTTTGCGGTGTTCAACATCGCCGATATCGCCATCAACGTCTGCTGCATCCTCTTTGTGCTGCTCATGCTGCTGCGCAGGGAGCCGGAGAAACCGGAAGAAACATAAAAACCGCCCGCCGCACGATGCCGTGTATCGTGCGGCGGGCTTTGCCATACGGAGAGGAAAACCATGCCGGAATATACCTATCATCCCGATCTGATGCGCTATGCGCATATGAGATCCACGCTCTCGCCGTGGTTTGTGCGTCTGTCCCAGCCCCCGATGAAGCTCCTGTACGCCGTACAGCGGAGCGGCGGTGCGGTGCGCGTTTCGCGCGTAAGCGTGCCGCGGCCCGGCGGAAGGATGCGCATGCTCCTCTTTGCCCCGGCGGAGTGCGAGGGCAGGACGCCCTGTCTGTACTTTCTTCACGGCGGCGGGTTCGTGTTCAGCGCGGCGCCGCACCATTTCGCGCTCGCGAGAGAGCTTTCCCGCGCGCTCGGCGTGCGCGTCGCGCTGCCGGACTACCGTCTCGCGCCGCGGCACATTTTCCCGGCGGCGCACGAGGACGCGTTGGCGGGGTACCGTTGGCTTCTGGCGAACGCCGAGGCGCTGCGCATCGATCCCGGGCGGATCGCCGCCGCGGGGGACAGCGCGGGCGGGAATCTCGCCGCGGCGCTCTGTCTCATGGCGCGGAGGGAAGGCCTTCCAATGCCGTGCGCGCAGATGCTGCTCTACCCCGTGCTCGACGCGCGCATGAACACCGAAAGCTGCCGGCAGTTCACGGATACGCCCATGTGCAGCAGCCGCGATATGGAAAAATACTATGCCATGTATGCGCCCGGCCTGTCCGCCGCGCCGCGGGAATGGCTCTCCCCGGCGGAGAGCGCGTCGCTGCGGGGACTTCCGGCGGCGTATATTGAAACGGCGGAGTTTGACTGCCTGCGCGACGAGGGCGCGCAGTACGCCGCGCGGCTGGCGGATGAGGGCGTGCCGTGCGAGTATCACCCGATAAAAAACGCCATGCACGGCTATGATATCGCTGTGAACAGCGAATTTCTCAAGCCCGTGACGGCGTATCGCATCGCGTTTCTGCGCGGGGTATTTACGGAAAGATAAAGAGGTGCAGCAGCACCGCGTTTATAATGCCGAGAAGGATCCCGGCCAGCACCTGAATGGGCGTATGGCCGACAAACTCCTTGAGCTTGACCTCCGAGAGCTTCCCGGTGGAAAGATCGTCGAAGGCCTTCACGATCTCGTTGATGATGGCGGCCTGCCTGCCGGTTTCGAGCCGGACGCCCATCGCATCCTTGCATACGATCACGGCCAGAACCGCAGCGATGGCGAATGCGAAGGAGTCGAGCCCGTAGACAAATGCCGCGGCGACGGCGAGCGAGGATACGGTTGCGGAGTGGCCGCTCGGCATACCGCCGTCGCCGATGAGACGGGAGAGATCGAGCCGGTGCGTGACGAGCGCGTGGAGGATCGTTTTGAGTATTTGCGCCCACAGCCACGACGAAACGCCGGTCAGCAGAAACCGGTTGGAGATAAGCTCACGCAGCCACATGATCTACTTCACCTCCGTCTTGTACGGCTCGGCGACGTAGCTCACATACGCGAGCGGCGTGAAGCCGAGACGCCTGTAGAGCGCGGCGGCGCCGGTGTTTTCCGGCTCGACCTCGAGCCGCAGCCGGGCCGAAGGGAATTCTTCCCGCACATATGTGAGGAATTTCGTGCCGAGGCCGTGACCGCGGTACGCTTCACGGATATACAGCTCCTCGATCCAGCAGATCGGGCTGCCGGACTCGGGGGAGAAGCTGCGCGACAGGATGGCGTAGCCTGCGGCTTCGCCGTCCACCTCAAAAAGACGGAGGATGATATACTCGTCCGAGCGCATGGCCTCGCGGAACGTGTTTTCCATGTACTGCGTCGGGATCGGATGCATCACGGCGGGAGAATGGTAAAACTCCTGTGCCAGCTCCATATAAAGGGCAAAATCTTTTTCTTCAGCGTTGCGGAACATAAAAGGATCCTTTCCGGAAAGCGGTATTATCTGAATAGTATACCGTATTTGTCCGGAAAAAAGCAAGAGAACATGGAAGCGCAAACCCTTCATGCCATGATCTTCTGCATCTCCCGGCGGAGACGGAGAAGGATGCGCTTTTCGAGCCGCGATATGTAACTTTGCGAAATGCCCATGCGGTCGGCGACTTCCTTTTGCGTATACTCCCGCCGTCCGAGCAGACCGAAGCGCAGGGAAATGATGTCGCGATCGCGCTCGCTGAGCTTTGACACGGCCTCGTGCAGCGCACGGCGGTCGGCGTCATCCTCCATCGGGCGGGAGACCTCGTCCTCGTCGGTGCCGAGAACGTCCGAGAGCAGCAGCTCGTTGCCGTCCCAGTCGGTGTTGAGCGGCTCGTCAAAGCTCACCTCCGTGCGCTGCGCGGAGATCTTGCGCAGATACATCAGGATCTCGTTTTCGATGCACCGCGAGGCGTAGGTCGCGAGCTTGATGTTCTTTTCGCGGTCGAACGTGCTCACGGCCTTGATAAGCCCGATCGTACCGATGGAGATCAGATCCTCCAATCCCACGCCGGTATTTTCAAAGCGCCGCGCGATATAGACGACGAGCCGGAGATTGTGCTCGATGAGCGTGCGCTCGGCGCTTTTGTCCCCGGCGCAGAGCGCGGTAAGCGCCGCCTCCTCCGCCTCGCGCGAGAGCGGCGGAGGCAGCACCTCGCTTCCGCCGATATAATAGACCGGCTCGTTCGGCAGCAGGGCGAGAAGAAGCTGTTGGAGCAAATCGGAAAACATGGGCATGACCTCCTTGTGATATTCAAACGAGCGCGGCATACTCCCCGTCACCGAGCGGCGTCGGGGAGAACGCGACAAGATACGGTTCTTCCGTACCCTCGACCGTGACCGAGTCGGGGCGGAAGCACACGAGCAGTCCCCGCTTCGTGCCGACGGCGGAAAAGCCGACGAGCCGCAGCCGCCGCGAGAGCACCGGGTGTGAGGAAAGGGCGCGAAAGCACGCCGCGGGATCGTCCGGCAGCGGGAAGGCGAGCGGCGGGGAGAAGAGAGAGCCAAGAGAGACCGGCTCCGCGAGCAGGATGCGCGAGCCGGAGAGCGGGTCGAAAAGCGCGTTGCCGGTGTCCCGCAGCGCCCGCACCACGGCAGCTTTTCCGCAAAGCTCGATCCTCGCTTCAACGATGCACCGCTCGCGGCGGCGCAGGAACCGCCCGAAAAAGAGCCGCACCGCGGCATAGCACAGCCCGAAGGAGAGCACAAGCGTTTTGAGCGGCGCGCCGGAGACCGTGCCGCGCCCCTCCGCGCCGGAGAGCAGCGAAATGCCGTATACCGCGCCGGCAAACGCCGAGGAGAGCGCGAGAAAGCAGCCCCAGCCGCGCCAAAGCTCCGGCGGCGCGCCGAACGCGATCCACGCCATGAGCAGCGAAACGAGCGCCTTCACCGCAAGAGAGAGAAGAAAGGAGAGCGGGGGGATCGCGGCAAACACGGCGTATGCCCCGCCGAGGGCCGCGGCCGCGGCGAACCGGCCGCGGCGCAGCGCCTTTCCGCGCAGCCGCGCGCACGAAAGCAGGAGCAGATAGTCTGTGAGCGCATTGAGAAAAAAGAGCTCATCCACATAGATCACGTTCATGTCCCAAGCATATCCCGCCGGGGACGAAAATGTTGTCCGAACGGGGACGGGGTATCTTGCAAAGCGGTGGCGGGATGTGTATAATATTTTGGCAAATTACCGTAACGAACCCGGGAAAGGAAGAAAAGGAGCATGTCACAGTACCGTACCCACACCTGCGGGGAGCTCCGCGCCGCCGACGCGGGCAAAACCGTCACGCTGGCCGGCTGGATGGAGAACGTCCGCGAGGTCGGCAATAACTTCGCGTTCGTCATCCTTCGCGATTTTTACGGCACGACGCAGATCGTCGTCGATTCCGCCGAGATGATGAAGACCGTCAAGGGCATCAACAAGGAGAGCACCATTGCCGTCACCGGCGCGGTGCGTCTGCGCGAGAGCCCCAACGCCAGGCTCGCCACCGGCGAGATCGAGATCGTGCCCGAGAAAATCGAGATTCTCGGCCGCTGCCGCTACAATGAGCTGCCCTTCGAGATCAACCGCAGCCGCGAGGCCGATGAGAGCGCGAGACTCAAATACCGCTATCTCGATCTGCGCAACCCCGCGGTCAGGAACAACATCATCCTCCGCTGCAACGTTGTCGCGGCGCTGCGCCGCGCGATGATGGATCACGGCTTTCTGGAGATCACAACGCCGATCCTCACCGCCTCGTCTCCCGAGGGCGCGCGCGATTATCTCGTCCCCGCCCGCAAGCACCCCGGCAAGTTCTATGCTCTGCCGCAGGCGCCGCAGCAGTTCAAGCAGCTGCTGATGACGAGCGGATTTGACAAATATTTCCAGATCGCTCCCTGCTTCCGCGACGAGGACGCCCGCGGCGACCGCTCGCCCGGCGAGTTCTACCAGCTCGACATGGAGATGGCGTTCGCCTCGCAGGAGGACGTGTTCGCGGTGCTCGAGGACGTGCTGCCGCCGATCTTTGCGAAGTACGGCACCTACGATATCGCCTCTCAGCCGCCGTTCCGCCGCATTCCGTATATGGAAGCGATGGACAGGTACGGCTCCGATAAGCCCGATCTGCGCATCGACCTCACCGTGACAGACATTTCCGCCATGGTGCAGGATACCGGCTTTGAGCCGTTTGCCGGTCAGACCGTCAAGGCGGTGCCGGTCTCCGGCTGCACGCTGACGCGCAAGCAGATCGACAAGCTCTGCGCCGACGTGGAGGTGCAGGCCGGCCGCAAGCCCTACTGGCTGCGCATGGACGAGCACGGCGCTCTTGTCGGCGGCGTGGCGAAATTTTTTGCCGGTAAGGAAGAGACTCTCAAGGAGACCCTCGGCCTTACGCCCGATACACTCGTGCTCATCTCCGCCGGGAAAAAGACCGAGGCGCAGAAGACCGCCGGCGTCATGCTCAAAATGGCGGGCGCGCTCGTCCCCGGCCACATGGACGAGAAGCGCTATGAGTTCTGCTGGATCGTCGATTTCCCGATGTTCGAGATCGGCGAGGAATCCGGCGAGCTGGAATTCTGCCACAACCCGTTCTCGATGCCGAACGGCGGTCTGGAAGCGCTGCTGGCTGCCGAGCGCGGCGAGCTCGACCCGCTGACCATCATGGCGTATCAGTACGATCTCGTGTGCAACGGCGTGGAGCTCTCCTCCGGCGCGGTGCGCAACCACGACCCTGACATCATGGTCAAGGCGTTTGAGATGGTCCGCCTCGGCGAGGACGACGTAAAGGCCAAGTTCCCCGCCATGTACAACGCCTTCTGCTACGGCGCGCCCCCGCACGCCGGTATCGCCCCGGGCGTGGACCGTATGGTCATGCTCCTCGCGGGCGAGAGCTCCATCCGCGAGATCATCCCGTTCCCGATGAACAAGAACGCGCAGGACGTGATGATGGGCGCACCCTCCACTGTGGAACAGAAGCAGCTCGACGAGCTGCACATCGCTCTCGTCGGCGCATTGGAAGAATAAAGAAGAATTCACGGGTGCGGCGTATCCCAGAGGATACGCCGCACCCGCTTTACATTGAGATCTGTTGCAGATTTTTGGAATTGCCGAAAGCCGGCAAAGCATTGAAAAACAAAGAAAAACCCGCAATCCCAACGGATTACGGGCTTTCTCTTTTTGGTGACCCAGCGGGGATTCGAACCCCGGACCCACTGCTTAAAAGGCAGTTGCTCTGCCTGCTGAGCTACTGAGTCAGATCGGCGGGCCGGCAATGCCAGCCCGCATTGGCTGGGATGGCGCGGCTCGAACGCGCGAATGCAGGAGTCAAAGTCCTGTGCCTTACCACTTGGCGACATCCCAAAGTGGAAAAGACGCGGAGGACCGGGAGTTATTCCCGATCCCCCGATCAATGGGGTGGGATAAGGGGCTCGAACCCTCGACACCCGGAACCACAATCCGGTGCTCTGCCAACTGAGCTAATCCCACCATATTCATTTCAGAGTCTTTTTTGACGCTGGCGCGCCAGGAGGGACTCGAACCCCCGGCCTACTGCTTAGAAGGCAGTTGCTCTATCCGGCTGAGCTACTGGCGCACATTCAAGGCCCTCGGAAAATGGAGCGGGTGAAGGGAATCGGACCCTCGTACCCAGCTTGGAAGGCTGGTATTCTACCATTGAATTACACCCGCAAGCTATAAGAGCTTACCATTATCCGCGCCGGATGTCAAGAGTTCCCGCAAGAAAATCTTTCAAAAATCCGGCGCGGCAGGCGAAAGGATATCCGATCAGCCGTGATAGAGCTTGTGCGTCTCGTATTTCGGCTCGCAGGTGAGGTTGATGTGCAGCTTGGAGAGCGTGTTCTCGTCGGCGCGGGCGAGAATGACGGTGGCGTGCGCCTCGCTTCCGGCGAGATCGTTGAGCGCTTCCATCGCCTGCGAGGCGACCGGGTCGCTGACAGCGCACACCGCGAGCGCGATGAGCGCTTCGTTCACATGCAGGCGCGGGTTTTTGTTGCCGAGATGCTCGACCTTGAGATGCTGCAACGGCCGGAGGATCTCCGGGGAGAGGAGCAGCACGTCGTCGGGGATGCCGGCGAGCGCCTTGAGAGCGTTGAGAATGCACGCCGAACACGCGCCGAGCAGCGAGCTCGTCTTGCCCGTGACGATGCGTCCGTCGGGCAGCTCCATCGCCATGGCGGGCTTGTCGCCGTTGAGCTCCGCCTTTTTGAGCGCCGGGACCACGGGGGGACGGTCCTCGCAGGTGACGCCGAGCCGGTTCATGAGAAGCTCAAGCTTCATAAGGGCGTTCTGGCTCGCCATGCCCTTGCGCACCTCGCACGCCGTGTGATACCAGCGGCGGAGGATCTCCTGCCCGGAGGCTTCGCGGCACGCCTCGTCGTCACAGAGACAGTAACCGGCCATGTTCACGCCCATGTCGGTGGGGCTTTTATACGGGCTTTCACCGAGAATGCGCGTCAAAATCGCGCTGAGCACCGGGAAGATCTCCACGTCGCGGTTATAGTTGACCGCCTTCTCGCCGTAGGCCTCGAGATGGAAGGGGTCGATCATGTTCACGTCGTCGAGGTCGGCGGTCGCCGCCTCGTACGCGAGATTCACCGGGTGGTTGAGCGGCAGATTCCAGATCGGGAACGTCTCAAACTTCGCGTACCCGGCGCGCTCGCCGCGCTGGTGGTGATGGTAAAGCTGGGAAAGACACGTCGCCATTTTGCCGCTGCCGGGGCCGGGGGCGGTCACGATGACGAGCGGACGGGTCGTTTCGATAAACTCGTCCCGGCCGAAGCCGTCCGGTGATACGATCAGCGGCAGGTTGGCGGGGTAGTCGGGGATGAGATAGTGCCGGTAGACCGGCACGTTAAGCGCTTCGAGCCGCTTCTGGAACTGGGACACTGCGCCCTGCTCGCGGCAGTGCGTGATGCACACGCCGCCGACATACAGCCCGCAGGCGCGAAAAGCGTCGATGAGGCGCAGCGCCTCCATGTCGTAGGTGATGCCGAGATCGCCGCGGCGCTTGTTGCGCTCAATATCATCCGCGGAGATGGCTACGATGATCTCGCTCTCCGCCTTCATCTCCATGAGCATGCGGATCTTGCTGTCCGGCTGGAAGCCCGGCAGAACACGCGAGGCGTGGTAATCGTCAAAGAGCTTGCCGCCAAACTCCAGATAGAGCTTGCCGCCGAATTTGCTGATGCGCTGGCGGATGCGCTCCGACTGGAGCCGGACGTACTGGTCGTTGTCAAAGCCGATCTTTCTCATTTTTATTATTTCTCCCCTGCTTTGTTACTCGCCGTAATGCACGCCGCCGTTGAGATGCGACAGCGCCGTAAGGTATTTTACCATGCAGTGAACGGTGCCGCTCCGGACGACATAGTGCGTATCCCCGGCGCTGATGTACAGATCCTGCGGGCCCATGAGCGACACGCCGGTAATATCGCCGGCCGGCAGCGAAGCGCCGGGAAGCTCCAGCCTGTCGCGGAAAAGACGCATATCGCCGCGGCCGAGCAGCTTCGTGCCGCTGCCGGACACGACCGTATCGGCGCGCACGTCGGTATCGGTGAAAATGGGCTTATCGTCCGCCTCGTCGCACAGCCGGACGATCTCGCCCTTCTGCCAGCGGGTCCAGTCGCGGAGATTATCAAAGGGGATATCCTCCCCGGAGAGAAAGCCCGTCGGCAGATAGCGGAACGAAAAGCCGCACTTCCAGCACCGGACGGTATCGTCCCGGCTCTGGAGCGTGTGCATCCTGCCGCACCTCGGGCAGAGAAAGAGCAGCCGTTCCATGTGCTCGGCGAGGGCCTTTCCCTCAAAACGCACGGGGTCTTTCCGCTGGCGCTCGTAGGCGTCCTCGTAAAGGTCGGAAACGATGTGCCCGTTGATCTCCTGCGGGGTCATCGCGCGAAGCTCCTCCGGGGAATAGACGCGCACCGCCGCGCCGTGCATTTTGCCGCGGCGGATGGAGTTGCCTGCCCAGCGGGGGCTTGCAAAGTATCCGCCCGTGAGCTTGTAGGTGACAAGCGCTGCGCCGCTCGTGCGCGCGAGCTTGGCGATCGAGGGGAGAAATTCCGCCGTCACGCCGTCCCATGTGCGGTTGCCCTCCGGGAATACGCATACGTTCAGCCCGCGGCGGAGATAACGCATCATCGTGAGAACGGTGGTCGCGGCGTTCCCGCTCTTCTGGCGGGGAATGGGGGACTGGAGCCATCCCACGAGCTTCCCGCCGAGCCCCGCGCGGAGCAGATGCTCGCTTGTGACAAAATAGGTCTGCTCCGGAATGCTGCACGCCACAAGGATGGGGTCCCAGTTCGTGACATGGTTGCTCACGAGCAGAAACGGCCCCCTGACGCGCGAAACTTCGCTCGTGAAGCCGAACTTGATCCAGCAGATGAGTCTGGCGAGCGGGCGCAGCGCCTTCCAGACAAAGATGTGGCGGCGGCGCCCTTTCACGGTACCGTGCTCCTCCATACGCAAGCCTCCTTTGCGGCAGTCCATACTACTCTATTCTACAGTATACATCATTTCCCTCCGCAGTTCAAACCCGAAGAGGGCGAAATTTTTCTTTTTTTTCGGCGGGGGATGTGGTATAATCTAAAATAAGTATAACGATCTCCGTTCCAGGGCGGAGAGCAGGAAAGGCAAAACCATGAGCATTATCGAAAAACTGTTCGGCACCCGCAGCGACCGGGAGGTAAAAAAGCTCCTTCCGACCGTCGACAGGATCGAGGCGCTGGGCGATGAATATGCCGCGCTGAGCGACGAGGCTCTGCGCGCCAAGACCGGGGAATTCAAAGCGCGCTACCGGAGCGGCGAAACGCTCGACGACCTGCTGCCGGAGGCGTTTGCCGCCGTGCGCGAGGCGAGCGCCCGCGTTTTGGGCATGAAGCCCTTCCGCGTGCAGCTCATCGGCGGCATCGTGCTGCATCAGGGGCGCATTGCGGAAATGAAAACCGGTGAAGGCAAAACGCTCGTCGCCGTGCTCCCGGCGTACCTGAACGCCATCACCGGCGAGGGCGTGCACATCGTCACCGTGAACGACTATCTTGCCCGGCGCGACAGCGAGTGGATGGGCAAGGTCCACCGCTTCATGGGGCTGAGCGTCGGCCTCATCGTCCACGGTCTCACCGGCGCGGAGCGCCGCGCCGCCTACGCCGCGGACATCACCTACGGTACAAACAACGAGATGGGCTTCGACTATCTGCGCGACAACATGGCGCTCTATAAGGAGGACATGGTGCAGCGCGGCCACGCCTTTGCCATCGTGGACGAGGTGGACTCCATCCTCATCGACGAGGCGCGCACGCCGCTCATCATTTCCGGTCAGGGCGACGAGTCCACCGACCTCTACCGCCGCGCGGACGACTTCGTCAGCCGGCTCAAAAAGCTCGTCGTCGCGTCGGTGGACGAGAAGGAAGAGGAGTCTGCCGATATCGACGCCGATTACATCGTCGACGAAAAGGCGCGCACCGCCACGCTCACCGCCCGCGGCATCGCCAAGGCCGAGGCGGCGTTCAACCTGGAAAACCTGGCCGACATGGAGAACTCCACGCTCTCGCACCACATCAACCAGGCGCTCAAGGCGCACGGCGTCATGCGGCGCGACATTGACTATGTCGTCAAGGACGGCGAGATCATCATCGTCGATGAATTTACCGGCCGCCTCATGCTCGGCCGCCGCTACTCCGAAGGCCTGCACCAGGCCATCGAGGCCAAGGAGCATGTGGACGTGCAGAAGGAGAACAAAACTCTCGCCACGATCACGTTCCAGAACTACTTCCGTCTGTACGGCAAGCTCTCCGGCATGACCGGCACCGCGCTTACCGAGCAGGAGGAGTTCCAGTCGATCTACGCGCTCGACATCGTCGAGATCCCGACGAACAAGCCGGTCATCCGCATCGACCGGAACGACGTTGTCTATAAAAACCAGGCGGGCAAGGACCGCGCCATCATCGAGCAGATCAAGGCGTGTTATGCCAAGGGCCAGCCCGTGCTCGTCGGCACGGTCTCCATTGAGAAGAGCGAGTACATTTCCTCCCTGCTGCGCAGGCAGGGCGTGCCGCATAACGTGCTCAACGCCAAGCACCACGAAAAGGAAGCGGAGATCGTCGCGCAGGCGGGCAAGCTCGGCGCGGTGACGATCGCCACGAACATGGCCGGCCGCGGCACGGACATCATGCTCGGCGGCAACCCGGAGTATCTGGCAAAGTCCGATCTTCGCCGCGCCGGGTACGACGAGGACACGATCAGCGAGGCGACCGGCTATGCCGAGACCGAGGACGAAACGATCCTCGAAGCGCGCGCCCTCTTCCGCGGGAAGCTGGCCGAGCACAAGGCCGCGACGGGCGCGGAGGCCGAAAAGGTGCGCGCCGCGGGCGGCCTGTACATCCTCGGCACCGAGCGGCACGATTCGCGCCGTATCGATAACCAGCTGCGCGGCCGAAGCGGCCGCCAGGGCGACCCCGGCGAGAGCCGGTTTTACCTCGCGCTGACGGACGACGTCATGCGTCTTTACGGTTCCGAGCGGCTCATCAGCGTGTTTGAGAGCCTCGGCGTCGACGAGGACACGCCCATCGAGCACAAAATGCTCACCGGCGCGCTGGAACAGGCGCAGAAGACCGTCGAAAGCCGCAACTTCCAGGCGCGAAAGAGCACGCTGGAATTTGACGACGTTATGAACGTGCAGCGCAATCTCATCTACGCGCAGCGCCGCAAGGTGCTCGACGGCGAGGACATCCGGGGGAATATTCAGGGCATGGTGCGCGACACGATCGCCGAGACGGTCGGCAACATCCCGCCGGAGAATGCGGACGATCTTGCCGAACGCATCGCGCCGCTCACCCGTCTCTTTATACGGCCGGGCGAGATCGTCTACCATGACGGCATGACGGTGGAAGAGCTCAGCGAAAAGCTCGCCGCCATCGCCGCGGACGTGTATGCCAGACGCGAGGAGGCCTTCGGCTCCATGCCGGACGGCACGCCGCTCATGCGCGAGCTTGAGCGCGTCGTCATGCTGCGCGTCGTGGACGAGTACTGGATGGACCATATCGACGCGATGGACAATCTCCGCCGCGGCATCGGTCTGCGCGGCTACGGCAACATCAAGCCGATCGACGCTTACAAAAAGGAAGGCTTCGACATGTTCGAGGCGATGGTCGCCGGCATCCGCGCCGAGGTCGTGCGCCGCATCTATACCGTCCGTGTCCGCAAGGAGGAGCGCGTCGAGCGCAAGAGCGTGACGAAAAACGCCGTGGCGAACGCCGGAGGCGACGCTTCCGTGCGCAGGCAGCCGGTCAAAAAGGTCAAAAAGCCCGGCCGGAACGATCCCTGCCCGTGCGGCAAGCTCCGTCCGAACGGCCTGCCGATGAAATACAAGGACTGCTGCGGCAAAAACCGGTAAGGAAACCGCTGTATACTATTTATATATAAAAATATGGAGGCGCCCCCTCCAACACCCCGTAAAGGAATCGGCTATGGCATTTACACTCTGTGAAAAAGACAATATCCAGTGGGTCACGTCGGACGTGCCCGGCACGAAGCACCTCTTCTCGCGGCGGCTCGGCGGCGTCGGGGATTTCCCGTTCAGCTCCAAGCCCGACCCCGAGTGGGAGAGCGAGAGCCGGCAGGAGCGCGTGCGTGCTCTATGGCGGCGCTTCCGGGACGCGGCGGAGTTTCCCGCCGAGGGCTTCTGCTTCACGCGGCAGGTACACGGCACGGCGCTGCGCTATGTGACGGAGGCAGACCGCGCTCTTCCGCCGCTGCCGCGCCGTCCGGAGGACTGCGACGGGCTTATCACCGACCGGAAAGACGTGCCGCTCTGCGTGTTCACCGCCGACTGCGTGCCGGTGCTGTTCCACGATCCGAAAGCGGGCGTTGTCGCCGCCGTGCACAGCGGCTGGAAGGGGACGGTTGCCGACATGATGGGCGCCGCCGTCCGATGCATGGAGGACATGGGCGCGCGGGCGGAGAACATCCGCGCCGCGATCGGCCCGGCCATATCGCGCTGCTGCTTTGAGACCGGCCCGGAAGTGCCGGAGGCGGTGCGCGCTCTTCTCGGAAGCGACGCCGGGGGCCTGTGCCTGCCGGAAGAGGGCGTCGAGGGGAAATTCCTCGTCGATCTCAAGGAAACGAACCGCCGGAGACTTTTGCAGCTCGGTCTCGCGCCGGAGCATATCGACGTATCGCCGGACTGCACGATGTGCATGCAGGACGTTTACTGGTCGCACCGCGCCACAAAGGGCCGCCGCGGCACGCAGGCGTCCGTCATCATGCTTTGAGGTACCGCTTTATGAAACACAGAAAGATCTTCGCTCTGCTGCTCGCCGCGGCGACGCTCTTCTCGCTTGCCGCGTGCGGCGAAGCCGCCGCCGGACCGGAGACAACGCCGGACCCCACGCCGGATGAGGGCGCCGCGACCGTATCCGGCCAGACGCTCACCTTCGGCGACGCCGCGGACAGCGTGTTCTCCCTCTCGCTCGACTATGAGAAGAGCCTCAATCCCGTCAAGACGCAGAGCACGCTCAATCAGCTCGTGGACTGTCTCGTGTACGACCGGCTCTTCGAGGTCGATGAGAACTTCAACGTAACGTCGCGCGTCCTCTCGGACTGGTATTACTCCAAAAACGAGGACAGCGCAGGCGTGTGGGTGCTCCGCGTTAAGGACGGCATCCAGATGCACGACGGCTCCACGCTCACCGCGCAGGACGTGGCGTATTCCGTGTCCTGCATCTTCACGAGCGAGAAGCACAAAAATCTGCAGATGCAGATCGGGCGCGTCTATTCGAGCGCCTTTAACGGCGAGGTGTATCTCGCCACGGAGGGCGCGGACAACGCGCAGCTCCCGCAGCGCATGAGCATCCCGATCATCAAATCCGGCTCTGTCGGCGACGAAGTCCCTGTCGGGTCTGGCCCGTACATGTATAACGAGGACCGCACGGCGCTCGTGAAGTTTGACGGGTATGAGAACAGCGAGAGCCTCCCGCTGGACGAGGTGCAGCTGCGCGCTTACCGCGGCATGGAGGAACTGATCACCGAGTTTGAAAGCGGCCTTGTCGATCTCGTCGTGAACGACCCGACCGGCATCTACAATATGGGCTACGGCGGCAAGAACGAAAAGCGCGTGATCACGACCTCAAACCTCCACTTCATCGGCTTCAACAGCAAAAGCCGGTTCTTCCAATACGACGCCTACCGCTACGCGATGAACTGGATCGTGAATCGCGATAAGATCGTATCGGACACGCTCGACGGCAACGCCGTGGCGACGGTGCTCCCGATCCATCCGAACAGCTCGCTGTACGATACCGATATTGCCTCGCAGTTTTCCTATGATCCCGCGCGCTGTCTCACCGAGCTCGAGCGCGGCGGCTGCCGCGATCTGGACGCGGACGGCATGCTGGAATTTGCGCTTTCCGGCATGAAGGTGGATATTGAGCTCAACTTCGCCGTCTGCGCCGACAACGCCGCCAAGGTGCAGGAGGCGCGCCGGATCGCCGAGGATATGGAAGCCGTCGGTCTGAGCGTCAATCTGCGCGAGCTGACGTGGAAAGACTACGTTGCCGCGCTCCGCACCGGTTATATCGATGCGGATCAGGAGGAGCCGGAGATCCCCATGGACATGTATCTCGCCGAGGTCGCTCTGACCGGCGACTGGAACATCCTCACGCTGATCTCCGGCGACTGGGAGGAGGATAACACCCTCAACTACGGCGGCTGGGAAAACAGCGAGCTCGAACAGCTCACCGAGGCCTATCTCGGCGCGAAGGACGACGACCGCGCGCAGGCCGTGCGCGACTGGCTCCAGCTTCTCACGACGACCACGGTGATCCTGCCGGTGTGCTTTGAGACGCGCGACGTTATCTCCCATCTCGGCACGATCTCCGGTATGTCGCCCAACCAGTACGACATATTCAATAATATTACTGCGTGGACGGTCCACATCGGCTGACCTCCCTGCGGAAGAAAAGGAGCGAACGCATATGACCGATCAGGAACTGATGGACATGGCGAAAAAGGCTGCCGAATACGCCTATGTGCCGTACTCGAAATTCCCCGTGGGCGCGGCGCTCGAGTGCAGCGACGGGACGGTATTCACCGGCTGCAACGTGGAGAACGCCGCCTACGGCGACACGATCTGCGCCGAGCGCACCGCGGCGGTGAAGGCTGTGAGCAGCGGCCGCCGCGACTTTGTCCGCATTGCCATCTGGGGGAACAGCCGGGAATACTGCTATCCCTGCGGCTCGTGCCGCCAGTTTCTGCAGGAGTTTTCCAAACACATGACCGTGCTCTGCGCCAGGAGCGACGGGAGCTTCGTGAGCCACAAGCTCTCGGAAATGATGCCGTTCTTTTTTGATTTCTGATTCATACGAAGCCGTCAGAACCGGCGGAGGAGCAAATTTATGAGAAAGAGAATCGCCGCAGCGCTTTTATGCATGTGCCTGCTCGTCCCGGCGCTCACCGCGCCGGCGCTTGCCGCGTTCCCGGACGTGCCGGCGGACGAGTGGTATACGGAGTATGTGGATCTCTGCGCCGAAAAGGGCATCGTCAACGGCTTTGAGGACGGCACGTTCCGTCCGACGGGGTATCTGCGCCGGAGCGAGTTTATCAAGATGCTCGCCGCGAGCGCGCCGCTCTCATACAAAAGCGAGCTGCCCGGCAGGCACTGGGCGGAGCAATACTGGGCGATGCTTTCGGAAAACGGCGTGCTCGAGGGGCTGGACATCCCCTGCACGTTCGACGCCCTGCAGAAAAAAACCACGCGCTACGAAATGGCGGTGATGATCCGCAATTTCCTTGCCAAGGTGCGCGGAGAGACCGAGGCCGTGACGAACGGCGCGGCGCGCAGGATTCCGGACTGGGCGTATATCCCGGAAGCGTACCGCGGCGCGGTGGCGCAGGTGTACGCCAAGGGCGTCATCAACGGCATGAAGAACACCGCCGGGGCGGAGGACGGCTCCTTCTGCGGCGAGCGAAAGCTCACCCGCGCGCAGGCGAGCGCCGTTATGGTGCGTCTGCTCGACCCCGCCCGCCGCTCGCCCGTCGATCTCAGCGACAGCAATCCCTACCGTCTCGCCGACGCGCCGAACGGCATGCAGCCGTTTATGATCTGGGCGCGCGAGAACGGCTATCTCATCAACAGCAACGAGCCGCGCGGCATTTTGAACAAGCTGCTCTTCGGCGATGAGAACAAAACGTATTTTGAAAGCGTCGAGGAAGCCGCGCCCTTTATGCGCGATGTGACCGTGAACGTCTGGCAGCTTCAGCCGGACGGCACGAAAACGCAGGGCACGCTCAAGGTTACGGTACATAAATACCTCGCCGCGGACGTGTACGAAATTTTCCAGCGCATATTTGAGGACGAGGAGAAATTCCCGATCGCCTCCGCCGGTGGGCTTCGCTGCTCGGACAAGCTGCGCCACGCCTGGGGCGCGGCGATCGACATCAACCCCGACTGGAATTGCGCTGCGGACAGGGAAAACGGCGCCGTGAAGATCACGGTGGGGAAGGGCTGGTGGCCGCTCGGCGCCGATAAGAGCGAGTGGGCCGGCTCGCTCACCGAGCCGAGCCCGTACTCGATCGCCGGGGGCGGGAGCGTTGTGAAGGCTTTCGCCGCTTATGGCTGGGGCTGGGGCGGAACGTGGCAGTCGAGCCGCGATTTCATGCATTTCAGCGTCCGCACCGACGGCGGCTAAGACAAATTTACCGTATCCGGAAAATTCGGAGAAACCTCCAAAAAAACTTTGATATTTTTGTCTATCCCCTCTTGACAATAAGAGGGGATTTTGTTATTCTAACGAAGCGCCTGTGCGAAGAAGCAGGGCGTATTATGCGGTGAAGCGGGAGATTGCATCGTTTGACGGTGGTAACTTCCGTGGAGTATGTCCGTGAATCGGGCGGCTGAGAGTTTATCGTATCCCCGGCCAGCAGAGGCGTATATCGCCGGAACGGGAAGAAAAACCGGCCATCAGAGAGCCGGTTCTATTTTCGGTTCGGGTCTGATACGCACGGCGCGGTGGATGAAAACTTCTCACCGTACCAATGGGTGGCCGCCACCACCTAAGTACGAAAGTTTTGGAGGAACAAACATGGCAGCAAAGAAAATGATCCGCATCCGCCTCAAGGCCTACGATCATCAGCTGATCGACAAGGCCGCCGAGACCATCGTCGAGACCGCCAAGCGTACCGACGCGAAGGTCTCCGGCCCCATCCCCCTGCCGACGCAGAAAGAGATCATCACGATCCTTCGCGCCGTTCACAAGTATAAGGACAGCCGTGAGCAGTTCGAGCGCCGCACCCACAAGCGCCTGATCGACATCATCGCTCCCACCCAGAAGACCGTGGAAGCGCTCATGTCTCTGGAGCTTCCCGCCGGCGTCGAGATCGAGATCAAGCTCTGAGATATACCTTATATTTTATTCCCCGGCATTACCCCCGCGTTCAAAATCTGTATTGAACCCCGCGCCTTACGAAGGCAGGGTCAAGTCAGGAGCCTCCGGACAGTATGATCCATGCGACCTGACCAATAACCTGAAAGGAGCAATCCAATGAAAAAGGCCATCATCGGCAAGAAGGTCGGCATGACGCAGATCTTCGACGAGACCGGCAAGGTCGTCCCCGTGACCGTTATCGAAGCCGGCCCGTGCAAAGTGGTCCAGAAGAAGTCCGTGGAGAAGGAAGGCTACGCTTCCGTCCAGCTCGGCTTCGAGGAAGTCCCCGAGCGCAAGCTCAACAAACCCGAAAAGGGTCATCTCGACAAGGCCGGCGTCGGCGCGCTGCGCGTGCTGCACGAGTTCCGCCTCGAGAATGCCAACGAGATGAACGTCGGCGACGTCGTCAAGGCCGACGCCTTCAAAGAGGGCGATAAGGTCGACGTCACCGGCATCAGCAAGGGCAAGGGCTACGCCGGCGTCATCAAGCGCTGGGGCGCCCAGCGCACCCCGATGACCCACGGCGGCGGCCCGGTCCACCGTCATGCCGGCTCCATGGGCTCCTCCACGGATCCCAGCCGCATCCTTCCCGGCAAGATCGGCGCCGGCCACATGGGCGCCGAGCAGGTCACGGTGCAGAACCTTGACGTCGTCAAGGTCGATCCCGAACTGAATATGATCGTCATCCGCGGCGCCATCCCCGGCCCGAAGGGCGGCATCGTGTTCATCAAGAACACCGCCAAGACGCTCATCGTCAAGCAGGCCAGCGTCAGCACGAGTGTCAACCCGCAGAAGGCTTCCGCGCGTACCAACCCGCAGAAGGCTTCCGCCCGCAACCGCTAAAGAGAGGAGAGTCTGATTTATGCCTAAAGCGAATCTTTACAACATGGCCGGCGAGCAGGTCGGCGAGGTTGAGCTCTCCGAAGCCGTTTTCGGCATCGAGCCCAACGAGGTCGTCCTTCATGCGGCGATCAAGAACCACCTGGCCAACTGCCGTCAGGGCACGCAGAGCGCTCTGACCAAGGGCGAGGTGTCCTACACCACCGCCAAGCCCTGGCGCCAGAAGGGCACCGGCCGTGCCCGCGCCGGCTACAAGGGCAGCCCCGTGTGGACGCACGGCGGCGTCGCCTTTGCCCCGAAGCCGCGCAGCTACCGCTACACCATGAACCGCAAGGAAAAGCGTATCGCCCTGAAGAGCGCTCTGTCCGCCAAGGCGGCCGAGAGCAAGATCTTCGTGGTGGACGGTCTCAACTTCGACGAGATCAAGACGAAGGCCTGCGTTTCTCTCCTCGAGAAGCTCGGCGCCGAGAACGCCATGATCGTCACCGAGACCGTGAACGAGAATGTCATCAAGTCCGCCCGCAACATCCCCGGCGTCGAGACGACGATCGCTACCGTCCTCTCCACCTACGATATCATGAAGGCCCGCTCTCTCGTGGTCGACAAGGCCGCCCTTGCCAAGATCGAGGAGGTGTACTGCTGATGAAGAGCGTTTATGATGTGATCATCCGCCCGGTCATCACCGAGCAGTCCATGGAAGACCTGGACATCAAGAAATTCGCGTTTGAAGTGGCGAAGGACGCCACCAAGATCGAAGTGAAGAAGGCTGTGGAAGAGATCTTCGGCGTCACCGTCGTTAAGGTGACCACCACGACCGTCCACGGCAAGCAGAAGCGCACCGGCCGTTACCCCGCCGGTTTTGCGAAGACCTGGAAGAAAGCCGTTGTCAAGCTGAGCGAAGATTCCAAGAACATTGAGATCTTCGAAGGCATGGCCTAAGGGAGGGAAAGAGAATGTCTATTAAAACCTACCGTCCTGTCACCCCCGCCCGCCGGCACATGACCGTTTCCGGCTTTGATGGGATCGACAAGCATGCCGCCCCGGAGAAGTCCCTGGTCGAGGTCAAGAAGAAGAACGCCGGCCGCAACAACTACGGCCGCATCACCGTTCGCCATCACGGCGGCGGCAACCGGCAGAAGTACCGCATCATCGACTTCAAGCGCGACAAGCGCGGCGTCGAGGCGCAGGTCCTCCGCCTGGAGTACGACCCCAACCGCAGCGCCTACATCGCGCTGGTCGAGTATCCCGACAGCGAGCGCCGCTACATCCTCGCTCCGGTCGGTCTCGCCGCCGGCGATGTGATCGTTGCCGGCGAGGGCGCCGACATCAAGCCGGGCAACGCTCTGCCTCTGGCGAACATCCCCGTGGGTACCGTTATCCACAACATCGAAATGTACCCGGGCAAGGGTGCGCAGCTCGTCCGCTCCGCGGGCAACGCCGCGCAGCTCATGGCGAAGGAGGGCGCTCTCGCGACCGTCCGTATGCCGTCCGGCGAAATGCGCAAGATCCGCATGAACTGCTACGCCACCATCGGCCAGGTCGGCAACATCGACCACGCCAACGTCTCTCTCGGCAAAGCCGGCCGTGTCCGTCACATGGGCTGGCGTCCGAAAGTCCGCGGCTCGGTCATGAACCCGTGCGACCACCCGCACGGCGGCGGCGAAGGCAAGTCCCCGGTCGGCCGTCCCGGCCCTGTCACCCCGTGGGGCAAGCCGACGCTCGGTTACAAGACCCGCAAGAAGAAGAACCCGACCGACAAGATGATCGTCAAGCGCCGCAACGCTAAGTAAGGAGGGAAGAAGGAAATATGAGCAGAAGCATTAAGAAAGGCCCCTTCGCAGCTCCTGAGCTGCTCAAGAGAGTCGATGAACTGAACAAAGCCGGTGAGAAAAAGGTCCTCAAGACCTGGTCCCGCAGCTCTACGATCTTCCCGTCCTTTATCGGTCATACGTTCGCTGTGCATGACGGCCGCCGTCACGTCAGCGTGTACGTCACCGAGGATATGGTCGGTCACAAGCTGGGCGAGTTCGTGCCTACCCGCACGTTCCGCGGCCACGCCGGCAGCAAGACTGCCGGAAAGTAAGGAGGAGAGATACTGATGGAAGCAAGAGCTGAACACAAATTCGCGCGTATTTCTCCCCGCAAGGTGAAGATCGTCTGCGATCTGATCCGCGACAAGGACGTCGAGCTTGCCAAGGGCATCCTGCAGAACACCCCGAACTCCGGCGCCGCCCTGCTGTACAAGGTCCTGTGCAGCGCCTGCGCGAACGCCGAGAACAACCACGAGATGGATCCCTCCAAGCTGTACGTTTCCAAGGTTATGGTCACCGGCGGCCCGACCATGAAGCGCGGCCGTGCCAGCGCCCGTGGCCGCTACGCGCGTATCCTGAAGAGAACCAGCCACATCACCGTTGTTGTGGCGGAAAAGGAGGCTTGATTTATGGGACAGAAAGTTAATCCGCACGGCCTCCGCGTCGGCGTCATCAAGGACTGGGATTCCCGTTGGTACGCCCGTCCCGACAAGGTCGGCGATCTGATCGTTGAGGACGACAAGATCCGCAAGTACCTCAAGAAGAGACTGTACGCCGCCGGCGTGCCCACCATCGAGATCGAGCGCGACAGCGCCCAGGTCCGCATCTTCATCCACTGCTCCCGCCCCGGCGTGATCATCGGCAAGGGCGGCACGGAGATCGAAAAGCTCCGCCAGGATGTTGAAAAGCTCATCGGCAAGAAGGTCGCCGTCTCCATCGTTGAGGTGCGCACCCCCGATACGAACGCCCAGCTCGTTGCCGAGAACATCGCCCAGCAGCTCGAGAAGCGCATCGGCTTCCGCCGTGCGATGAAAAACTCGATCGGCCGCGCGATGCGCATGGGCGCCAAGGGCATCAAGGTCTGCTGCGCCGGCCGTCTCGGCGGCGCCGAGATCGCCCGCAGCGAAACCTACCACGAGGGGACCATCCCCCTGCAGACTCTCCGCGCCGACATCGACTACGGCTTTGCCGAGGCTGCGACCACCTACGGCCGCATCGGTGTGAAGGTCTGGATCTACAAGGGCGAGATCCTCACCACCACGCTGCGCACCACGCCGCGCGTGATGGACACCAGCAAGCCCCTCAACGAGCGCCGTCGTGACGACCGCCGCGGCGGCCGCCGGGACGATCGCCGCGGCGGCTACAACCGCGACAACCGCGGCCAGGGTCAGGGCTACAACCGCGACAGCCGCGCGCCCGGCCAGGGCTACGGCCAGCGTCCGGCCGGCCAGGGCTACAACCGCCCGAACGGTCAGCGTCCTGCCAACCAGGGCTACAGCCGTCCCGCCGCCCCCAAAGAAGGAGGTAATTCCTGATGTTAATGCCTAAGAGAGTCAAATACCGCCGCCAGCAGCGCGGCCGTATGAAGGGCAAAGCCACCCGCGGCAACGTCGTCAATTACGGCGAATGGGGCCTGATGGCTACCGAGCCCTGCTGGATCACGGCCAACCAGATCGAGGCCGCCCGTGTCGCCATGACCCGCTACACCAAGCGCGGCGGCCAGGTTTGGATCAAGATCTTCCCCGATAAGCCCGTGACCCAGAAGCCCGCCGAGACCCGTATGGGCTCCGGCAAAGGCTCTCCCGAGTATTGGGTTGCCGTCGTGAAGCCGGGCCGCGTTCTCTTCGAGATCGCCGGCGTTCCCGAGGATGCCGCCCGCGAGGCCATGCGCCTGGCCAGCCACAAGCTGCCCTGCAAGACGAAGATCGTCGCGCGTGAGGCCGCCGAGACCGAGAATGGTGGTGAAAACTGATGAAGGCTAATGAGATTCGCAACCTGTCCGTCGAAGAGCTCGACAAGAAGCTCGCTGACCTGAAGAAGGACCTGTTCATGCTCCGCATGCAGCACGCCACCAACCATCTCGACAACCCCATCAAGATTTCCAACGTCCGCCGCGATATCGCGAGAGTAAAAACCGTGCTTCGTCAGAAGCAGCTCGAGCAGTGAAGGAGGTAACCGAAAATGACTGAAAACAGAACTTCTTCCCGCAAGATGCGCGTCGGCAAGGTCGTCTCCGACAAGATGGATAAGACCGTCGTTGTCACCGTGGAAGACCGCGTGGCTCACCCCACGTACAAGAAGATCATTGGCCGGACCTACCGTCTGAAAGCGCACGACGAGAACAACGAGTGCGGTGTCGGCGACAGAGTCCGCGTGATGGAGACCCGCCCTCTCAGCAAGGACAAGCGCTGGCGCGTGGTCGAGATCATCGAAAAAGCGAAGTAAGGAGGCGCCGAAGAAATGATCCAGGCTGAATCTTATCTGAAGGTTGCCGACAACACCGGCGCCAAGGAGCTCAAGACCATCCGCGTTCTTGGCGGCTCCAAGCGCAAGTACGGCAACGTGGGCGACGTCGTCGTCGCCAGCGTCCGCAAGGCCACCCCGGGTGGCAGCGTCAAGAAGGGCGATGTGGTCAAGGCCGTTATCGTCCGCACCACCAAGGGCGTCCGCCGCGCGGACGGCACCTACGTCCGCTTCGACGAGAACGCTGCCGTTCTCATCAACGGCGCAGATGACCACAACCCGAAGGGCACCCGTATCTTTGGGCCCGTGGCCCGCGAGCTTCGCGACAGGGAGTACATGAAGATCCTGTCTCTGGCTCCCGAAGTCATTTGAGGAGGGCATGGGAATGAAGATTCGTAAAGACGATAAAGTCGTCGTTCTGTCCGGCCGCGACAAGGGCAAGGAGGGCAAAGTCCTCTCCGCCGACCCGAAGAACGGCAAGGTCATTGTTGAGGGCGTGCTCGTCGCCTCCCGTCATCAGAAGCCCCGCAAGCAGGGCGAAGAGGGCGGCATCATCCGCCGCGAGACCCCCATCTACGCCAGCAAGGTCATGCTGGTCTGCCCGAAGTGCGGCAAGCCCACCCGCGTGGGCCACACCGTCGCCGACGGCAAAAAGGTGCGCGCCTGCAAGAAGTGCGGCGCCGCCATCTGAGAGAGGAGAGTGACAGAATATTATGGCTTACGTTGCAAGACTGAAGAAAAAGTATAATGAGGAAGTCGCTCCCGCTCTGATGCAGAAGTTCCAGTACAAGAGCGTCATGCAGATCCCCCGCATCGACAAGATCGTCGTGTCCGTCGGCTGCGGCGACTGCAAGGACAACGCCAAGATGCTGGAATCCGTCATCAAGGACATCAGCGCCATCACCGGCCAGCATGCCGTTGCCACCGTCGCCCGCAAGAGCGTTGCGAACTTCAAGCTCCGCGAGGGCATGAAGGTCGGCGTCAAGGTCACGCTGCGTCAGGACCGCATGTGGGAGTTTATGGACCGCCTGTTCAACGTGGCTCTGCCCCGTGTCCGTGACTTCCGCGGCATCTCCGCCGATGCGTTCGACGGCCGCGGCAACTACTCCCTCGGCATCCGCGAGCAGATCATCTTCCCCGAGATCGAGTACGACAAGATCGAGAAGCTGCGCGGCATGAACATTGCCATCTGCACCACCGCCAACACCGACGAAGAGGCCCGCGAACTGCTCAAGCTCATGGGCGCTCCGTTCACGAACGACTAAGGAGGAGAAGAAAAATGGCGAAACTTTCCATGAAGCTCAAGCAGGCCGCGCCTGCCAAGTTCTCCACCCGTCGCTACAACCGCTGCAAGATCTGCGGCCGTCCCCACGCCTATCTGCGCGACTACGGCATCTGCCGTATCTGCTTCCGCGAGCTGGCCTACAAGGGCCAGATCCCGGGCGTGAAGAAGGCCAGCTGGTAATTGCGGAAAAGCTCCGTCAAGCCCCCCGGAATTCAATAAAAACTTGAATTTTGGGGCTTGGCGGACTTGCCGTGTCAGCCGCTCTTTGGTATAATAAATCGGTTGGCGCGGCCAACAAATCTCGTAAAGGATAGCGAAAGGCCGCGGTCAATCATGTATTGACGCGGAACCTCGCTGCCTGAACCGGTCAACGCCGGTAACTCTAATAAGGAGGATATACCCAAATGCAGATCACCGATCCCATTGCCGACATGCTTACACGCATCCGCAATGCCGGCACCGCCAAGCATGAAACCGTCGATGTCCCCGCCTCCAGGATGAAGAAGGCGATCGTCGAAATTTTGCTGAACGAGGGCTACATCAAGTCCTATCAGCTCGTTGACGACGGGACCCAGGGCATCATCCGCATCACGCTGAAGTATCTCCCCGGCAAGGAGAAGGCCATCCAGGGCCTTAAGAGAGTCTCCAAGCCCGGCCTGCGTGTGTACGCCGGCGCCGAAGAGCTGCCCCGCGTCCTGAAGGGACTGGGCATCGCCATCATTTCCACTTCCAAGGGCGTCATGACCGACAAGCAGGCCCGTGCCGAGCATGTCGGCGGCGAAGTCCTCGCGTTCGTATGGTAAGGGAGGAGAGAGAACATGTCTAGAATCGGTAGAGCTCCCATTACCATCCCCGCCGGTGTTGAGATCACCGTGGGCGAGGGCAACCACATCACCGTTAAGGGTCCCAAGGGCACGCTGGAGCGCAGGATCGCCCCGCAGATGCTCATTGAGATCGACAACGGCGTCCTCCACGTCAAGCGTCCCAACGACGAAAAGCAGAACTGCGCGCTCCATGGTCTGACCCGCACGCTGGTCAACGACATGGTCGTCGGCGTTACCACCGGCTTCTCCAAAACGCTGGAGATCCAGGGCGTCGGCTACCGTGCGCAGAAGGACGGCAAGAATCTCGTGATGAACCTTGGCTACAGCCATCAGGTCATCGTTCCCGAGATCGACGGGATCGAAATTGAAGTTCCCGATGCCAACCACATCGTCATCAAGGGCATGGACAAGCAGAAGGTCGGCCAGTTTGCTGCGGATACCCGCATGAAGCGTCCGCCGGAACCCTACAAGGGCAAGGGCATTCGCTATCAGGGCGAGGTTGTCCGTATCAAAGAAGGCAAGACCGGTGCGAAATAAGGGGAGGTGCGCCTGAATGGTTAACAGACCGAATACTGCCGCTCAGCGCAAGCAGCGCCACGCGAGAGTCCGCGGCAAGATCTCCGGCACGCCGGAGCGTCCGCGCCTGTGCGTGTTCCGGAGCGAAAGCAACATTTATGCTCAGGTCATCGACGACGTAAACGGCAACACTCTGGTGTCTGCCTCTTCCGTCGAGAAGGACTTTGAAGGCAACGGCGGCAACGTGGAAGCCGCCAAGAAGATCGGCTCCAGGATCGCCGAGCGCGCTCTGGCGAAGGGTATTGAAGAAGTGGTCTTTGACCGCGGCGGATATATCTATCACGGACGCGTCAAGGCTCTGGCCGAAGCTGCCCGCGAGGGCGGCCTGAAATTCTAAGCGGGAGGAGGAAACGAATTATGGCATATGGTAACGATCGCCGCGACAATCGCCGCGGCCGCGAGGAAAGCTCCGAGTATATCGAGAAGCTCGTTTCCCTCAATCGCGTCAGCAAGACCGTCAAGGGCGGCCGTGTTATGAAGTTCTCCGCGCTCATGGTCGTCGGCGACGGCAAGGGCAAGGTCGGCTTCGGCATGGGCAAGGCCGGCGAAGTCAGCGAAGCGATCCGCAAGGGAATTGAAGATGCGAAGAAGAACATGCACACCGTCACGCTGACGGGCACCACGATCCCGCACGAAGTCCTCGGCGCCTTCGGCGCCGGCCGCGTGCTGCTCAAGCCCGCCGCCCCCGGTACCGGCATCATCGCCGGCGGCGCTGTGCGTGCCGTGATGGAAGCCGCCGGCATCAAGGATATCCGCGCCAAGAGCCTGCGCTCCAACAACCCCAACAACGTCGTCTCCGCTACCATGGAAGGACTTCTGTCTCTGCGCAACGCCGAGCAGGTCGCCGTGTACCGTGGCAAGTCGGCCGACGAGCTGAAGGCGTAAGGAGGATAACGGTATGGCAACTCTGAAGATCAAGCTCGTCAAGAGCCTGAACGGCAGACTGGACAAGCACATTGCCACTGCCAACTCCCTGGGTCTTTACAAGATCGGCAACGAGACGACCCAGCCTGACAACCCCCAGACCCGCGGTAAGATCGCCCAGATCGGCTATCTGCTGAAGGTCACGGAAGAATAAGGAGGCCCAACGTATGTTTATGAACGAACTTTCTCCCGCCGCCGGCAGCACGCACGTTGCCAAGCGTAAGGGAAGAGGCATCGGCACCGGCAACGGCAAGACCGGCGGCCGGGGCCACAAGGGCCAGAAAGCGCGCTCCGGCGGCGGTGTCCGCATCGGATTTGAAGGCGGCCAGATGCCTCTGGCGCGCCGCATCCCGAAGCGCGGCTTCAACAACATTTTTGCCAAGCCCCTCGAGTCTGTCAACGTCTCTGCTCTCAACCACTTTGAGGACGGCGCCATTGTTGATGCGAACGTCCTTCTGGCCGAGGGCATCCTGTCCAAGTGTGTCTACGGCGTGAAGATCCTCGGCAACGGCGAGCTCACCAGGAAGCTCACCGTCAAGGCCAGTGCCTTCTCGGCCAGTGCCAAGGAGAAGATCGAAGCCGCCGGAGGAAAGGCCGAGGTGGTGTAAGGTGCTCCAGACTTTCCGTAACGCATGGAAGATCCCTGAGCTGCGCCGGAAGATCCTCTTCACGCTGTTCATCGTTCTTCTTTACCGGCTCGGCAACGCCGTGCCCGTGCCTTATGTGGACACCAACATTCTTGCCACCTACTTTGCCCAGCTGAAGAACACCGTCCTCGGGCTTTACAACACGATGTCCGGCGGCGCGTTCTCCATGGCCACCATCTTCGCCCTGAGCATCCAGCCCTACATCAACGCCTCCATCATCATCCAGCTCCTGTGCATCGCCATTCCGGCGCTCGAGCGGCTGAGCAAAGAGGGCGGCGAAGAGGGCAAGAAGAAGATCGCTGCCATCACCCGCTACTCCACGGTGGGCATCGGCCTCCTTCAGGGCTACGGCTTCTATGTGCTCATGAGCCGCAACGGCATCATCGTGTCCGACGCTCCCGCCGTCTGGGCGGCCATCGTCATCGTGATGACGTTTACGGCCGGCTCTGCGCTCGTCATGTGGCTGGGTGAGCAGATCACCGAATTCGGCATCGGAAACGGCATCTCCATCATCCTGTTCGCGAGCATCGTCAGCCGCTTCCCGCAGAGCCTCGGCAGCCTTGTCAGCAAGGCGATCAACCACGACCTCTCCTGGGTCGCCACGGTCCTCATGCTGATCGGCGCTCTCGCCATGATCGTGCTGATCGTCATCGTTAACGACGCCGAGCGCCGCATCCCGGTCCAGTACGCCAAGCGCGTCGTCGGCCGGAAGATGTACGGCGGCCAGGCCACGTACCTGCCGATGAAGGTCAACATGTCCGGCGTTCTGCCCATCATCTTTGCGCAGTCCATCGCGTCCCTGCCCCCCACGATCATTCTGCTCTGCGGCGGCAGTCAGGACAGCTGGTTCATGCGCACGTTTGACAGCAACACGATCCCCTACGCGATCGTGTACTTCCTGCTGATCCTCTTCTTCGCCTACTTCTACGCGACGATCCAGTTCAACCCCGTGGAAGTTGCGAACAATCTGAAGAAGAACGGCGGATTCATCCCCGGCTACCGTCCCGGCAAGCCGACCAGCGAGTTCATTCAGAAGGTCCTGAACAAGGTCACCCTGTTCGGCGCCATTTATCTCGGCATCATTGCCTGCGTGCCCATCGTCATCAGCGCCTGCTCCGAAGCCGCTGCCAATACGGGCATCTCCCTCGGCGGCACCTCGATCATCATCGTGGTCGGCGTTGCCATCGAAACGGTGCAGGCTCTGGAGAGCCAGATGCTCATGCGCCACTACAAGGGCTTCCTTGAATAAGGAGATCCCGTCATGAAGCTGACTCTGCTGGGCGCTCCCGGCGCTGGAAAGGGCACCCAGTCGGACATCCTATCCCGTAAATTGGGTGTCCCCACCATTTCGACCGGCAACATCCTGCGCTCTGCCATCCACGATGGCACGAGCGTGGGACTCGCGGCCAAGTCGTACATCGACAAAGGCCAGCTTGTGCCGGACAACGTGATCATTGACATCGTGCAGGAACGGCTCTCGCAGCCCGACTGCGCCAACGGATTCATCCTCGACGGCATGCCCCGGACGATCCCCCAGGCGGAAGCGCTTATTGCCCACGGCATTGTGCTCGACGGCGTGCTTTCCCTTGAGGTTTCCGACGAGGACATCGTAGAACGCATGGCGGGGCGGCGCGTCTGCCCCCGCTGCGGCGCGAGTTATCATGTCCGCATGAATCCGCCGAAGCAGGACGGCGTCTGCGACGCCTGCGGCACGGCGCTCATCGTCCGGCCGGACGACGCGCCCGAGACCGTGCGCGACCGCCTGCATATCTACCATGAGCAGACCGAGCCGCTCAAGGGCTTTTACGAAAAGCTGGGGCTGCTCCGCAGTGTGGAAAACGCCGGCAGCATCGAAGATGTCAGCCGCGAGATTTTCCGCTCCCTGGGGATCGGTGAATGATGATCACGATCAAATCACAGCGAGAGATCGAGCGGATGCGCGAAGCCGGAAAGATCGCAGCGGCTGCCCGAAGCGTCGGGCGCCGGATGCTGCGCGACGGCGTAACGACCGAAGAGATCAACAAAGAGATCCATAAGTTCATCCTGTCCTGTGGAGCCACACCGACATTTCTCGGCTACGGCGGCTTCCCGAAGAGCGCGTGCATTTCCGTGAACGACGAGGTCATCCACGGCATTCCCGGAAAGCGCCTCATCCGCAACGGAGACATCGTTTCCATCGACGTGGGGGCTACCTACAAGGGCTATGTGGGAGACTGCGCCGGCACCTTCCCGGTCGGGGAGGTATCGCCGGAAGCTCAGGAGCTCATCCGCATCACGCGGCAGAGCTTTTTTGAGGGACTCAGGCACGCCCGTGCGGGCGGACGTCTGTACGACATTTCCGCCGCGGTGCAGCAGTACGCGGAAAGCCGCGGCTGCGGCGTTGTGCGCGACTATGTCGGCCACGGCATCGGCGCCAAAATGCACGAGGATCCGGAAGTTCCGAACTATGTTCCCCCGCGGGGCGATCACAGAGCCAATCCCCGGCTTCTGCCCGGCATGACGTTGGCGATAGAGCCGATGATCAACGCCGGCGGTCCGGCGGTGCGCGTGCTGTCCAACAAATGGACGGTCGTCACCGTGGACGGCAGCCTGTCCGCCCATTATGAGAACACCGTGCTTATCACAGACGGCGAGCCGGAAATCCTGACCATCGCCGACGACATTTAAGGAGGGACTTATATGGCGAAAGACGACGTTATCGAGCTGGAGGGAACGGTCGTGGAATCCCTGCCGAACACCTCTTTCCGGGTGGACATCGGCAATGGCCACACCATTCTTGCTCATATCTCCGGCAAGCTCCGCATGAATTTCATCCGCATCCTGCCCGGCGACAAGGTGACGGTACAGATGAGTCCTTACGATCTGACCCGTGGCCGCATCACCTGGCGGTCCAAGTAATTACGAACTCCAACAGTGCGACACGAAGGAGGATAAACCATGAAAGTGCGTCCCAGTGTGAAGCCCATGTGCGAGAAGTGCAAGATCATCAAGCGCAAGGGTAAAGTTATGTGCATCTGCGAGAACCCCAAGCACAAGCAGCGCCAGGGCTGAGATCTGCCCGGCGGCGGATCAATCGCAGATAAGAAAACCGTAAGAAAGGGCATAATTCATTACTGCCCTTTGGGGTCGGCCTTCATTATGCCATAGGCCCGAACCACCCCCAGACATGGCATAAAATCATTGAAAGGAATGATTGCAAAACATGGCACGAATTGCCGGCGTTGACCTGCCCAGAGACAAGAGAATCGAGATCGGTCTGACCTACGTTTTCGGTATCGGCAGAACGAGCGCGAAGAGAATTCTCGAAGAGACCGGAATCAACCCTGACACCCGCGTGCGCGACCTTTCCGACGAGGAAGAGGCGCGTATCCGCGAGTGCATCGACAAGGAGTTCATCGTGGAAGGCGACCTTCGCCGCCAGGTGGCTCTGAACATCAAGAATCTGACCGAGATCGGTTCTTACCGCGGCCTGCGCCACCGCAAGGGTCTCCCCGTGCGCGGCCAGCGCAGCAAGACCAACGCCCGTACCCGCAAGGGTCCGAAGCGCACCATCGCGAACAAAAAGAAGTAAGGGAGGGAAACTGATACTATGGCTACCGCACAGAAGGGCAAGAAAGTCCGTACCCGCCGCAGAGAGCGGAAGAATATCGAGAAGGGCCAGGTGCATATCAGCTCTTCCTTCAACAACACCATGGTGACCATCACCGACACCCAGGGCAACGCCATTTCCTGGGCCTCCGCCGGCGGCATGGGCTTCCGGGGCAGCCGCAAGAGCACCCCGTTTGCCGCGCAGACCGCCGCTGAAACGGCTTCCCGCGCTGCTATGGAGCACGGCCTGAAGTCCGTGGAAGTGTTTGTCAAGGGCCCCGGTTCGGGACGCGAAGCGGCCATCCGCGCGCTCCAGACCGCCGGACTCGAAGTGACGATGATCAAGGACGTGACCCCCATCCCGCACAACGGATGCCGTCCGCCCAAGCGTCGCCGCGTCTGATCAAAGGAGGTAAGAGTAATGGCAAGATATACTGAGGCCGTCTGCCGGCAGTGCCGCCGCGAGGGCCAGAAGCTCTTTCTGAAGGGCGACAGATGCTACACCGGCAAGTGCGCCATAGAGTGCCGCAGCGGCAACCCCGGCCAGCACGGTCAGGGCCGCAGCAAGAACTCCGAGTACGGCCTGCAGCTGCGTGAGAAGCAGAAGGCCAAGAGATACTACGGCGTGCTCGAGAAGCAGTTCCGCAGCTACTATGATCTTGCGGAGCGCCGTCCCGGCCAGGCCGGCCAGAACCTGCTCGCCATCCTGGAGAGCCGTCTGGACAACGTGATCTACCGTCTGGGCTTTGCCATGAGCCGCGCGGAAGCGCGTCAGCTCGTGACGCACGGCCACTTCACCGTGAACGGCCGCAAGGTCAACATCCCCAGCTACCTTGTGAAGCCGGGCATGGTCATCACGCTGAAGGACAGCAGCCGCAGCCTGGAGAAGATCAAGTCCAGCGTCGAAGCCAATGCCTTCCGTCAGCCGCCGAAGTGGCTGGAGTACGATGCCAACAATATGGTTGCCAAGGTCGTCGGCGTGCCCGAGCGCGACGATATCGACCTTCCGATCGAGGAGCACCTCATCGTCGAGCTGTACTCCAAGTAATACCCCCGTCCGATTGGTAAGCTGACACAACTGCGGCGCCGATCCAACGGCGCCGACATTTAAAGGAGGGTACTACATGATCGAAATAGAAAAGCCGCGTATCGAGTGCATCGAAAATTCGGCGGAAGCATCCTACGGCAAATTCATCGTCGAACCGCTGGAGCGCGGCTATGGCACGACCTTGGGCAACTCCCTGCGGCGTGTTCTCCTCTCCTCCCTGCCCGGAACGGCGGTCACGAAGATCAAGATCGCCGGGATCCAGCATGAGTTTTCCACCATCCCCGGCGTGACCGAGGATGTGACCGAGATCGTTCTCAACGTGAAGGGCATCATCGCCCGTCTCCACTGCGACACTCCCAAGACCGTCTACATTGAAGCGTCCGGCGAGGGCGAAGTCACCGCCGGCGACATCAAGACGGACGCGGAGGTTGAGATCCTCAATCCCGAGCATCACATCGCCACGCTGGGCCCGGACGGCTCTCTTTCCATGGAGCTGACCGTTGGGCACGGCCGCGGCTACGTCACGGCCGAGCACAACAAGCCGGCACAGCCCGTCATCGGCACCATTCCCGTTGACTCGATCTACTCCCCCGTGCTGAAGGTCAATTACTCTGTCGAGAACACCCGCGTGGGCAACCAGGTGGACTACGACAAGCTGACCATTGAAGTGTGGACGGACAAGACGATCACGGCGCGTGACGCCGTTTCGCTGGGCGCCAAGATCCTCTGCGACCACTTCACGCTCTTCACCGACCTTTCGGACGCCGCCGGCGGGACCGTCACGGTCAAGGAGCGCGAGCCGCAGCAGCAGGAAAAGGTGCTGGAAATGACGATCGAGGAGCTGGACCTCTCGGTTCGCAGCTTCAACTGCCTCAAGCGCGCAAACATCAACACCGTCGAGGACCTCATCTCCAAAACGCAGGACGAGATGATCAAGGTCCGCAACCTGGGCCGCAAATCTCTCGAAGAGGTCGAGCACAAACTCGCCATGATGGGATTGTCCCTGGCCAGCGACGACAACAACCAGTAAATAGGAGGAAAAAACAATGCCTGCCAACAGAAAACTCGGTAAGACTACCGATCAGCGCATGGCAATGCTCCGCCAGCAGGTCACGGACTTCCTGGACAAGGGACGGATGGAGACCACAGTCACCCGCGCCAAGGAGATCGCTCCTCTCGCTGAGAAGATGATCACCCTCGGCAAGGAAGGCGGCCTGAGCAACTACCGCCAGGCTTGCTCCTTCATCACCCGTGAGGACATCGCCAAGCGCACCTTCGACGAGATCGCTCCCAAGTACAAGGAGCGCACCGGCGGCTACACCCGCATCACCCGCATCGGCACCCGCAAGGGCGACGCCGCGGAGATGGCGGTCATCGAGTTGGTGTAATTCCCGCATAAAACGCAAAAACGGCGCAGCCTTGAGAAAGGCTGCGCCATTTTTTCGAACAAAACCGCAGGGAAATGCGTCTATCTACTATAACATACAAGAAAAAGCGAAAGGAACGCGAAAATGAAAAAGCTGTCTGTTTCCGCCGCGCTGCTGCTTGCACTGTGCGTCCTTCTGACCGCCTGCGGCGCGCCGTCTCCGGCGTCCGGATACCCGGAGCCGGAGGGCACGGCGGCGCTCCGGCCCACGGCAACGCCGCAGCCGACTGCCACGCCCGAACCGGCGGATACGCCGGAGAAATCAACGGAGGCATCACACTCTCCGGCAGAGACAGAAACTCCGACGACGGCCGAAGCCCCGGCGGAGAGCGACGCCGTCGCGCGGTATATGGACACGATGACGCTGCGCGAAAAGGTCGGGCAGCTCTTCTTCATCCGTCCGGACGCGCTGGATCCGGCGCGGACGCCGGGGGAGATCAATTCCTCCGAAACGGAGGGCGTGAAAACGCTCACGGACGATATGCGCGCCGTGCTCGCGGCATACCCGGTCGGCGGGGTCGCGATCTTCGGCAAAAATATCTCCGATCCCGAAACGCTCCGCGCCTTTTCCGCGCAGCTGCGCGACGCGACGACGGTGCCGATGTTCCTCGGCGTGGACGAGGAAGGCGGCCTGGTCGCGCGTCTCGCGAACAACGCCGCCTTCGGTCTGCCGAAGTATGAAAGCGCCGCCGCTGTGGGCGCGTCGGGCAGCGCGGCGGACGCGGAGAATATGGGCCGCACGATCGGCGCATATCTCACCGATTACGGCTTCACGGTGGACTTCGCGCCCGTGGCGGACGTGTATACGAATCCCGCCAATACCGTCATCGGCAGTCGCGCGTTTTCCACGGACGCCCGTACCGCCGCGGCCATGGCGGGCGCGTGCGCGCAGGGCCTCGCCTCGCAGGGCGTCCTGCCGGTATACAAGCATTTTCCCGGTCACGGGGACACCGCCGAGGACAGCCACAACGGCCTTGCCGTGACGTATAAAACGCACGACGAGCTTGCCGAGTGCGAGTGGATCCCGTACAGCGCGAACGACCTGACGGGCGCCGCCGTTATGGTCGGGCATATCGCCGCGCCGAACGTCACCGGCGATCTGACGCCCGCGAGCCTGTCCGGAACGGTGATCCGCGAGTATCTTCGCGGCGAGCTGGGCTTCACGGGGCTTGTGATCACGGATTCCATGGCGATGCACGGCGTGACCGATGCTTACTCATCCGGCGACGCCGCGATCGCCGCGATCCAGGCGGGCGTGGATGTCGTTCTCATGCCCGAGGTGCTGTCCGAGGCGTTTGACGCCGTTGTGACGGCAGTGGAAAACGGCACGATATCCGAGACCCGCCTCGACGAGAGCGTGTACCGCGTGCTGCAATATAAGCAGCTCTACGGCATTTTCAATCCCTGAAAAAAGCGAAAGAGAGATGGATCGTTCCATCTCTCTTCTGCTATCTTTAAAGCGTTATTCTTTTCCCAGCCGGGCACGGAGATCGGTATTGTAGTCGTTGAAGAAGCGTATGGCTCCCGACAGTTCCTCCTCGGACAGAGAGCGGAAGAACAAAAGCTCGCGCTCCTCCCAGCCGCGGTGGCGCTCGCGGTGCGCGTCGAAAAGCTCCTGCCCGGCGTCGGTCAGCCGGTAAAAGATCTTCTGCCGGTTTGAGCCGAGCTGATACGGCTCCACCGCGCCCTTGTCCGCGAGCTTGCGCAGAATCTTGCTGATCGCGCCCTTCGTCATGCGCATTTCCCCGGCCAGCGCCGTGACGTTCGGCTGCTCCAGACGTCCGATGGCGTCAAGACAGTTCAGCTCGGAGTTATCATAGCCGGAGAGACTGTCACGGTTGTGCAGCTTGTCGGTCTCATCCGAGAGGTTGGTGTATTCCAGTACGAGCTGCAAAAGCTCTTCGCTTCGATCCATCAGCGGCAGTTCCTTTCCCTTGAACTGCCTATATTCTATCCGTGATCTCCGCGCCTGTCAACAAAAGCGCTTGACAATTCTCCGAGGCCGTATATAATACAAATAACAACTCGTTTCCAAGGAAACAAACTATTCTGTAAAGAAAATAACCCAAATACCGGCGAGGGAAAGGGGAAGCTGCATGGAAAACGCAACATTTATCCTGAACGGCAGAGAGATCACGGCGGCATACGAGGGGCGCATGACGCTTTTGAAGTATCTGCGCAATGTCGAGTGTATGAAGGGGAGCAAGGAAGGCTGCTCCACCGGGCACTGCGGCGCGTGCAGCGTGCTGATCGACGGACAGCTCGCTCGCTCATGCGTCACGCTGCTCAAAACGCTCTCCGGAAAGAGCGTGGAGACGATCGAAAACCTTCCGAACGACACGATGCTGCAAGTCATTCAGCGCTCCTTCCTCGACGCGGGGGCGGTGCAGTGCGGTTTCTGCACGCCGGGCATGGTCATGGCGGCCAAGGCGCTGCTGCTGCATAACTCCGCCCCAACGGAGGAGGATATATACGAGGGACTGAAGCATAACTACTGCCGCTGCACCGGCTATGTGAAGATCATCGAGGGCGTGAAGCTCGCCGCGGCGCGGCTGCGCGGCGAGGATGTGCCGCTTGCGGCCGTGCAGGTGAACGACCCGACCGAGATCGTCGCCGGTAAGGGACAGACCGTTCCCGAGATCGAGGGCCGGTTCGTCGGAGAGAGCGTCTGGGACGTGGACGGACTTGCCAAAACGGCCGGAACGCTCCGGTACTGCGACGATTACGAGGCCGACGAATTCGGCGAGGATACGATGCTCCACGGCGCGTTTGTCTTTGCTCCCGTGCCGCACGCGCGCATCAACGCCGTGGACTGCTCCGCGGCGGAGAATGCGCCGGGCGTTGTGCGGATCGTTACGCATAAAGACGTTCCCGGCCTCAACAAGATCGGGACATGGACGCCCGATCAGCCGGTGTTCTGCTCGGACGAGGTGCGCTTCCTCGGCGATTTTGTCGCCATGGTCGTGGCCGACACGCCGGAGCACGCCCGTGCCGCGGTAAAGCTCGTAACGATCGATTATACCGAGCTCCCCGGCATTTACACGATCGCCGAGGGGGTGAACGCGAACAGCTACATTGTCCGCACCGGCCGCGAAACCGGCGACGTGGAAGCCTGCAAAGCTGATCCCGGGATCGTGAAGGTACGGGTCTCCAAGGACATTCAGCCGCAGGATCACATGTGCATGGAGCCGGTGAGCGCCATCGGCTATGCAAGGGATGGCAAAGTCACGGTGTACGCCTGTACGCAGGCGCCCTTTGAGGTGCGCCGGATGCTCGCAAAAAACCTCGCCATGGACGAGGAGAACATCCGCGTTGTGGCAACGCCGCTCGGCGGCGGCTTCGGAAAGAAATGCGATTCGTTTCTCGAAGCGCCCACGGCGGTCGCGGCGCTCTGCTGCGGTAAGCCCGTCAAGGTCACGCTCACACGGCAGGAGGACATGATCGTCACGACCCGCCGCCACGGCTACCACACGGATTATGAGATCGGCTTCTCAAAGGACGGGAAATTCCGGTATCTTGAGAGCTTCATGTTCTCGGATGGAGGCCCCTACGAGGCCGAAAGCTACGGAACGCTTATGACCGGCTGCCTGATGTCCGGCGGGCCGTACATCATCCCGAATGTCCGCGTGGACGCCCGCTGCATCCGCAACAACAATTTGCAGGGCGGCGCGTTCCGCGGCTACGGCATCAATCAGGCGGCGATATCCATCGAAACGGCGCTCGACGAAATGGCGGAAAAGCTCGGCATCGACCCCTTTGAGCTGCGCCGCCGCAACGCCGTGTATCCGGGCAGCTGCTCCGTCGGCGGCGAACTGCTCGAGAGCAGCATGGGCATGCACGATACGATCGACCTGTGCGAAAAGGCGCTCAGGGAAGCGCTCAAAGAATACGAGGGGAAATATCCGAACGGCACGAAGCGCCTCGGCTGGGGCGTGGCGTCCGGGTTTAAAAATTCCGGCGTCGGCAAGGGGATCTTCATTGACGACGGCGCGTGCAAGCTCACGCTCGACGGCGAGGGCAAGCTCCGTATGATCGTTTCCGGCACGGACATGGGGCAGGGCTTCCGCACGGCCATGGTGCAGATCGCCGCCGAAACGCTCCGCATGGACATGAAGGATATCGACATCGTCATCGGCGACACGGACATCACGATCCCGACCGGCGAGAGCGTGTCCGAACGCCAGACGCTCTGCGGCGGCCGCGCCGTGTACGAGGCGTGCCGCCTGCTGCAAAAGGAGCTGGAGGAGCGTCCGCCGCAGCCGGGCGAGAGCCGGTACGCGGAGTATTACTTCCGCGCGCCGGAATGCTTCGCCATCGGCAACTTCAAGGGCGCGGAGGAAAAGGGCGTAAAGTACCGCAATTTTCCCGCCTACGCCTACGCGACGCAGGCGGCGATCGTTGAGCTGGATACCGCCACGGGCAAGGTGAAGCTCCTCAAGGTCATCGCCGCGCACGACGTCGGCCGCGCGATCAACCCGCGCATCATCGAAGGGCAGATGCAGGGCAGTGTGTCGATGGGGCAGGGGTACGCGCTCACCGAGGGACACCCGACGAAGAACGGCTACCCGGTCAAAAAGCTCTATGGGCAGATGGGGCTGCCCAAAGCGGAGGACACGCCGCGCTATAAGCTCATCCTCATCGAGGATCCCGAACCCATCGGGCCTTACGGCGCGAAGGGCGTGAGCGAGGTCGCCACCGTGCCGATCACCCCGGCGATCCTCAACGCCGTCTCCCGCGCCGCCGGCGTGCGCATTAACAAGGTCCCGGCCTCGCCGGAGGTCATTCTGGAGGCCATCCGCACCGGAAAATGCGACGTTCCCACCATGGCGGAGCAGGTCGCCGCCCTTCGCGGGGACGCTTGACGGTGCGGCGCTGTATGGAACCAAAGCGCAAAAGCAGTGGCCGTCAGCGACCGGCTCTGCTCTGCGGACAGCCTGACACAGCGCATGCGTCTGCGGGTTCTCGGCGCGGTGCCCGCAGACAGCGCGAAGATCAGCGCCATGAGCAAGCTCGACCGCAAGCAGCGCGGCAGGACGGGACACTCCTCCGCAACGGACACGGCGGCAGCGCGTCATGCGAAATAAAACAAAATCCCGCAAGCGCTGTTTCAGCAGTCCTTTTCCCGCTTTCTCCTGTTCCCCCTGAAATAACGATCCCCCTCTATGTAGATGTTCATTTCCTACATAGAGGGGGATCGTTTATTGTCCGCCTTTACCGGAGCGCGTCGGCCGCCTCACGCATGAGCTTGCCCTCGCCGTTGAGATATGCCTAGAACTGCACGAGCTGGTCGCCCAGACAGAAATGGCGAACGCGGAGATCCATATAACACTTTGCCGCCTCGACGCTGTGTATCTCGCAGCGCGGCTGAACGCCGTGAGCGAGCGCGACCTCAATACAATGCCTTTCCGCCGCGCGGGCCTCCTCGCGGTGATCCTTAACATTCCAGCCGCGGCTCATGCAGTAATCGGAGGGACCGAACTGGATCATATCCACGCCGGGTATGCTGCAGATCTCCTCAATATTGTCGACCGCGACGGCCTTTTCGATCATGAAGAGCAAAACGATCTCGTCCACGCGCCTGGCATGGTCCATCTGCGCAATGCGGGGCTGGAAGCCGATGAAGCGCTTATTCGGGTAGCCGAAGCGGCCGCCCATCTCCGGCGTTTCACTCCTGACCAGACGGACGGTCTCGCGGACCTGTTCGGGCGTCTGATGATCCGTAAAGAGGATGCCCTGAAAACTGAATTGCACCCCATTTGTTAGACAGTATGATATACTATCTAGCAAGTGGTGTGTTAATAATGCCAAAAGGAGTACCAAATAAAAGGTATCCGCCAGAGTTTAAGAAACAGGTCGTAGAGACAATGCTCAAGGAGAATATGAGCTATAGTGAAACAGAACGACGGTTTGATGTTGTACGGAGTAGGATCACAGCGTGGGAACGGATTTATTTTACCGAAGGTCTGGAAGGCTTCACAATTGAGCGCCGTGGCCGCGGCAGTAGTGGCAGAACGAGGAAGTTGCCGAAAGAGGTGGAAGAAGATCTGCTGGCCGAGGTACAGCGGCTGCGCGCGGAGAACGAATACCTAAAAAACTTGCAAGCCTTGGTTTTGGAAGACGAGCGACGCCAGCGCAGAAAACGCAGGTAGTCCAAATGCTGAGGCAAAGACATTCTCTGGATATTCTTCTTTCAATCGCTCAACTGCCCCGTGCAACCTTTTACTATCATCTCAAGCGGATGAACCGCACAGACAAGTAAGAAGCCGCCAAGGCAGAGATCACAGCCATATACCACGAAAACAAAGGTCGATACGGTTACCGCCGCATTACAACAGAACTACGCAGCCGTAATATTCCCTTGAACCACAAGACTGTCCAGAGGCTCATGAAGGAGCTGGGCCTGGTTTGTTGTGTCAGGATGAAAAGTATCATTCATACAAGGGTGAGGTAGGGAGAATTGCTCCAAATCTGTTAAACCGGGATTTTCACGCCGAAAAGCCAAACCAGAAATGGGTTACCGATGTGACAGAGTTCAGTTTGTTTGGAGAGAAACTCTATCTCTCACCCATTCTTGATTTGTGCAGCAGCGATCTGGTCAGCTATACGATCTCAGACAGACCCGACCTGAATATGGTAACGACCATGCTGGAAAAGGCATTCGAGAAAATACCGGATGGAACCGGGCTGATCCTTCATTCCGACCAGGGCTGGCAATACCAGCACAAGCAGTACCAGCGGATGCTTCGCAAGAAAGGCATCCGGCAGAGCATGAGCCGGAAAGGAAACTGTCTGGACAATGCTGTCATGGAAAACTTCTTCGGTCTACTCAAAAGCGAATTGCGCTATCTGCAAGAATTTGATTCCATGGAACACTTCAAGCAGGAATTGATTGCTTATCTGGACTATTGCAATAACCAACGTATTAAGGCAAAGCTAAAGGGCTTGCCGCCTGCTCTTCACAGACAACAAGCCCTTTCGGTTGCTTGAACAATTTTTACTTTCTATTATTGTCTAACTTTTCGGGGTCACTTCATTTTTTTTGTGAACGTCTACTTTTATCTTACCAGATGTAATGGTCACAATGGTGCTGCTCTTTTCACTTCGCTCTGAGATGACCTTAAACAGCAACTCCGACTGGTGTTGGTTGAAGCTGAGATAGCTCAGCTCATCCAGGAACAGCAGATCCGCCTTGGCCAGCGTCCGTTTGTTTAAGCGGTTTTAATCACTCGATAGATAATAAATTGGAAAAACTACTAAAAAGATCGGAGCTTTCTGGCGTGATATAGTTACCATTGCTAAGGTAGTCTGTTGCATAAACGGACTCTACATCAATAGTAAAAGAGTGTTCCTCTCCGCACTCCTCAAAGGTAATATAATATCGCGGGAAGCCAATAGGTTTTGTTGTACTTTTTGCATTATCTCGACAGGAAACAATCAAGTCAAACAAGTCCTGAAGGACTTCCGCATCATCAATAGTCACAGTGCTGGTGGTTGTCTTGGAATATTCGTCAAAATCTGCATAATAGACGACTTTAACCTTTTCCAATGTGTGATCAACCTGTTCCTTTTCACTAAAAGAATTGCACCCTGTCAATAACATTAAAATTGCCATCCCCCCAATGAGAATGGGAAGAAAGAACCGTCGCATATACACCCCTCCCTACACGCTACCATTTCAACATAAACCACGCACGGTTACTCAAGGCAGAACTCGTTAGAGGAAAACTGACAGCTCCGTCACTAACATTTGCGGTATAAAAATGACATTAATTCATAATGAACTCCTTTCCACTTTCTATAAAAGATTATTTTTATAGCAGCGGTCGTTTGTTTTGAATTAAGACCATTTACGGAAAAGTACGGGGTGGCTGTCTGTATCTTTAGTCTGCTATTTTATTAACCATGAGCATTAGATGAGGGCTTGTTTTTTTGGTATGGAGTTTCCCGCGGGGGATCCATCCGGGCGGGAGTGAGCGGAGCGCCGGATGCACATGCATCCGGGCGGTTGGAGCTATACAGCGTTTTCCTGCCGCAGCAGCTCTTCCATCCGGGCTTCCAGCGCCCCGTCGGTGCGGTACAGGCGGACGTACCTTTCAAAATCGGCGTTCAGCTCCGCCGGCGTTTTTCCGTATACCTGTTCCATGACGGCGGCGGGGTTTCGCCGGGAGTACATTTCCATATACCGCTCTCTGCCGTAGACCGTGAGTAGCCAGTCGGTGAAGGCGCCCACGATCGGGTAGGTGAAGGGACTGTCGTGCGCGCAGAAGAACTCCCTGTCCAGCAGCTTGTCCATCGGCAGATACCGCCCGGTCTTGAGATAATAGCCCGTCCAGTCCAGATTTTCTATACCCCACCATTTGCGGTCAAAGTACATGGCAAGCCCTTCGCGGACGGCAGGACAGTCCGGACGGTTCAGCCTGTAGCTGATGATGTGGGCATCTTCATGGAAGCCGACGCATTGGACCGTCTCATTATAAACGGCGTAAATGCGGTCCGGCGGGCTGGCAAAGCCGTTACAGGGATCGTCGTCACCATATATGTGCCCAACCTCCTCCGGCGAATCGCAGAGGAAGTATTCGATCCTGAAATCCGGCGTCAGTCCCAGCACGGCGCAGATGTGGGAAAAGCAGCCCTCCTGCAGCGCGGCGATCTTCCGGATATCGCGCGCCGCGGCGGTGTTCGCACCGCAGTGAAAGATGTAATGCTCGCTTTCAAACGTTTGCATGGCATGCCTCCAGGACACGGGATCAACAGCTTGACAGCGGCCGGCTTATGAAAGCTCCGAGGTGCAGTGCGGGCAGCGGGTGGCGTCGATGGCGATCTCGGTCTTGCAGTACGGGCAGACCTTTGTTTTCGGCGCTTCCTCTGCGGTCGCTTTCTTTTTCCGGCCCAGCGCCATGATCTTCTTTATAAAAATAAAGATCACGAACGACACGATCAGAAAATCAAGCACCTGCGAAAGGAACGAGCCGTATTTGAGCACCGCCGCGCCCGCAGCCTCCGCCTCGGCAAGCGTGGCGTAAGTATTCCCGTCGAGCGGAACGAAGAGATCGCTGAAATCGACCCCGCCGGTCAGCACGCCGACGAGCGGCATGATGATGTCGTTGACAAGCGAAGTTACGATCTTTCCGAACGCGCCGCCGACAATGACGCCGACCGCCATATCGACTACGCTTCCCTTCACGGCAAATTCCTTAAATTCCCTGAGTAACGTTTTCATACGGATTTATCGCCTCCGGAAAACATGATAGCAGTCCGCGGTTCCGATGTCAACGGCGGAACAGGCGCCGGCCGGAGGAAGGGCGGGCTGACATTTTGCGGAAAAGCGCAAATACCGGCAGATGCTCTGCCGCTGGCGGCGGAACATGATAAAAAGGTTCCAGACGCTCTTTTTACGTTTCCAGATAGTCGAGACACGCGGTTATGTCGGTGAAGCGGGCGTAGTGATCTTCAAGCTCTCTGCCCGCAAAGCCCTTTTCCACCGCGCCGCGCAGCAGCTCGACAGCGCTCTGCCAATAGTTTTCCGCGTCGAGAAACGCGCTCTTTTTCCGCATCCGTCCGAGAGACGAGAGCGTGATGACCTCAAAGATCTCTTCCATCGTGCCGACGCCGCCGGGAAGGGCGATAAAGGCGTCCGAGCGCTCCTCCATGACCGTTTTGCGCTCTGCCATCGTCTCCATGCGCACAAGCTCCGTGCAGTGCTCAAAGAGGATGCCGGGAGCATTGAAAAAGTACGGCACGACGCCGATGATCCTCCCGCCCGCTTCGTAAGCGCCGCGTGCCGCGGCGCCCATCATGCCGTGACCGCCCGCGCCGAACACGAGCGTATGACCGCGCGCGGCAAGCTCACGGCCGAGCGCCGTGCCGAGCGCCATAAAGCCCTCGCCGATCTCGTCGCGCGCCGCGCCGAACACACAGATATTCAATATCCCATCTCCTCCAGTTTTTTTCGGTAATACCGGAACGCCGTGGGCATGGCGAGCGCTTCGCGCTCGGCTCGCGTCACCCAGACATAGCCCGGAAGCTTCTCCCTGCAGCGGACGATATACCCGCGCATATGCCACTCCACATGGCTGAAAACGTGTACCGCCTCGCCGCAGGGCTCGCCGCCCTCCGGCGCGTCCGGCACAAGATCGTTCGGCAGCTCCCACATCGAGGCAAGAAGCCCCGTATCCGCGCGGCGCCGCACGGCGCATGTATCGCCGCAGAGCAGGAGCAGCACCCGCCGGTTTTCGATCCGGCGCGGTTTTTTCTCCGGCAGCACGGGGTAGAGCGTTTCCTCGCCGCGGCGGTGCGCCTCGCAGTGCGCCGCGACCGGGCAGCGCGCACAGTCGGGCGTGCCGACGGTGCAGATCGTTTCGCCCAGCTCCATGAGCGCGCTCGTAAAAGCGCCGCATTCGCCCGTTGGATAGATATCCCGGAGCGCTTCGCGGAAGCGCTTTTTCACCTTGTCGCTGCCGATGCTCTCGCCGAAGCGCTCCATGCGTGCGAGCACGCGCAGCACGTTTCCGTCCACCGCCGGTTCCGGCAGTCCGTAGGCGATCGAGGCGATCGCCCCGGCGGTATAGTCCCCGATGCCGGGCAGCGCGCGCAGCGCCGCGGCGTTCGGGGGAAACACGCCGCCGTAAGTCTCGCACACGGTTTTGGCGCATTTGTGGAGATTCCGTGCGCGGGAATAGTACCCCAGCCCTTCCCAGAGCTTGAGCACATCGTCAAGCTCTGCCGCGGCGAGCGCTTCCACGGTCGGGAACGCGCGCGTGAAGCGGTTGAAGTATTCGCGCGCGGCCTCGATGCGCGTCTGCTGCAGCATGATCTCCGAGACCCACACGCGGTACGGCGTCGGCTCCTCCCGCCAGGGGAGAGGGCGCGCCTCTTTTTTGTACCAGTCCACCAGCGGACGGGAAAAGTTTTCCATAGGCCGATCCTTTCGTTTCTCCGGATATTATACGCGAAGGACCGGGCCTTGACAACCTTGATTTACGCTCGCCGAGCGGCTATAATACAGATACATCCTATGCAAAGGAGATACAAACTATGGACTACCGGCGTTTTGGAAATACGATCGTTGCGCGCTTCGACCGCGGCGAGGAGATCACAGCGCAGCTTCGCGCGCTGTGCGAAAAGGAAAATATCCGTCTGGCGAGCGTTGAGGCGCTCGGCGCGACGGACGAGTTCACCGTCGGCGTGTACAACGTGGACGAAAAGCAGTACCACGCGCTCACCTTTACCGGCGCGCACGAGATCGTGTCGCTGACCGGCACGGTGAACACGATGAACGGCGAATACTACAGCCATCTGCACATGAGCGCCGCGAACGAGTCCGGCGCGGTCGTCGGCGGGCATCTCAACGCCGCGCGCGTGAGCGCGACGTGCGAGATGGTCATCCGCGTGATCGACGGCGCGGTGGACCGCTTCAAGGACGGCGTGACCGGCCTGAACCTCTTCAAATTCTGAAACCCGTGACCGAAAAGCTGTTTTACGCCGACGCGCATTTGCGGAAATTCACCGCGCGCGTCCTCTCGTGCGAAGAGAGCGGCCGTCTCTTTGCCGTGACGCTTGATCGCACGGCCTTCTTCCCCGAGGGCGGCGGACAGCGCGGCGATACCGGTGCGCTCGGCGGCGTGCGTGTGACGGATACGCGCGAGGAGAAGGGCGAGATCCTCCATTTCTGCGATGCCCCGCTCGTCCCCGGCGCGGAAGTGACCGGCGAGCTGGACTGGGAAACGCGCTTCGCGCGCATGCAGATCCACTCGGCCGAGCATCTGGTGTCCGGCCATGCGCACGCGCTTTGGGGCTGCGGGAACGTGGGCTTTCACATGGACGAGCACGGCGCGACGATCGACTTTGACCGCGAGCTTGACGCGCCTCAGCTCATGCGGCTCGAACGGCTTGTGAATGAGGACGTGTGGAAAAATCTTCCCATAAACATCCTCTGGCCGCCGGAGGAAGAGCTTGCGGCGATGCCGTTCCGTCAGAAAAAGGGGCTCTCGATGCCGGTGCGCATCGTAGAGGTGCCGGGGGTGGATCTTTGCGCGTGCTGCGCGCCGCATGTGAGCTTCACCGGCGAGATCGGCCTTGTTCGCTTAAAAGACCGGATGCGCCACCGCGGCGGCGTGCGTTTTACCATGCTTGCCGGCCGCGCGGCCTATGAGGACGCCGCGCTCTGCGCCGCTGAGACCGAAGCGCTCTCGCGCCTCTTTTCCGCGCCGCAAAACGCTCTTTGCGCCGCCGCCGAGCGCGTGCTCGGCGAGCTGGAAGCGGAGAAGTACGCCCGTGCCGCCGCGGAGCGGCGGTATGTCGAGGCGCGGCTCGCCGCAATGGAACCGTGCGAGGGAAATCTGCTCTATTTTGAAGAGAGCCTTTCGCCCGCCGCGCTGCGCGCTCTTGCCGAGGGCGGCAGGACGCGCTGCACGGGCGTCTGCGCCGCGCTCTGCGCGGAGGACGGGGGATACCGGTACGTGATGGCGTCGGAAACGGTCGACCTTCGCGCCGCGGCGCGAAGCATCAACGCCGCGCTCTCCGGCCGGGGCGGCGGCGCGCCGGGCATGATCCAGGGAAGCCTTCGCGCTTCCCGCGAAAAGGTTGAGGAGTACTTCCATGGCAAAATCGGATAAAGCAAACGAAAAGACGAACGTGATGCGTCTGCTCGATCAGGCGGGCATTGCGTATGCGCCGCGGTATTACGACGTCTCGCTCGCCTCCGGCACGGAGGTGGCCGCCGCGCTCGGCCAGAGCGCGGAGTGCGTTTTCAAAACGCTTGTGGCGGAAGCCAATACCGGCGAGCACTTTGTGTTTGTCATCCCCGCGCCGGAAACGCTCTCGCTCAAAAAGGCGGCGAAGGCCGCAGGCGTGAAGAGCATCGTGATGCTGCCGCAGAAAAAGCTGCTGCCGCTCACCGGCTATGTTCACGGCGGCTGCTCCCCGGTGGGGATGAAAAAGCCGTTTCCCACATGGATCGATGAAACGGCGCTTTTGACCGACGCCTTTTTTTGCAGCGCCGGGCGGCTCGGCGCGCAGATCGGGATCGATCCCGAAGCTCTGGCAGGCTATATCGGCGCGCAGTTCGCCGATCTCACCGAAGAATAAAAAAGCGGAGAATATTACATAAGGAGGCTCTTTTATGCATCCCGAAATGGAACGCATCCAGAACTGTCTCGCCGCGGTGCGGCGCCACACCGATTTTGTTCCGGAAGTCGCCGTCGTGCTCGGCTCCGGTCTCGGCGGCTTTGCCGACATGGTGAAGCAGGCTGCCGTTGTGCCGTACAGCGAGATCCCCGGCTTCCCGGTCTCCACCGCGCCCGGCCACGCCGGACGGTTCGTGTTCGGCTATGTCGAGGAGACGCCCGTCGTCGTCATGCAGGGACGCGTGCATCTCTACGAGGGCTACACGCCGCACGACGTTGTGCTGCCCGTGCGCCTTATGAAGGCCATGGGCGCGAAGATCCTTTTCGTCACGAACGCCTCGGGCGGCATCCGCGGCGATCTCACCGCCGGTACGCTTATGAGCATCAGCGACCACATCAGTGCGCTCATCCCCAATCCTCTCATCGGCGCGAACATCGACGAGCTCGGCGTCCGCTTCCCGGATATGTCGAACGCCTACGACAGGGGCCTCCGCGCCATTCTGCGCGAAACGGCGAAAAAGGACGGCATCGATCTCAAGGAGGGCGTGTACATCCAGTTCACCGGCCCGAGCTACGAGTCTCCTGCCGATATCCGCGCCTCCCGCGCGATGGGCGCAGACGCCGTAGGAATGTCCACGGTCGTGGAGGTCATCGCGGCCAACCACGCCGGTATGCGCGTGTGCGGCGTTTCGTGCGTGGCGAATCTCGCCGCCGGCCTCTCCGAGCGTCCGCTCGACGGCGACGAGGTCATCGAAGCGGCCAACGCCGCCGCGCCGAAGTTCAAAAAGCTCATGTGGGATTCCATCGCTGCCATGCACGCGGAGGGGAAGGCATGATCCGCTTTTATAACGGCAGGCTCCTTTCGCTCAGCGACGGGTTTGAAATTTCCGATTGGGAGGTCTGGGTCGAGGAATCGATGATCCTCTATGTCGGTCCCGCCATCGGCGCGCACCCGCCGTTTGAGCGCGAGATCGATCTCCGGGGCAATCTTCTGATGCCCGGCTTCAAAAACGCCCACGCGCACAGCGCGATGACGTTTCTTCGCTCCTACGCCGACGATCTGCCGCTGCAAAGCTGGCTTTTCGACAAGGTGTTCCCGCTGGAGGCCCGGCTCACGCCGGACGATATTTACGCTCTCACGAAGCTCGCCGTTCTCGAATATCTCCGGGGAGGCATCACGAGCGCGTTCGACATGTACTATAAGCGCGACGCCTTCGCGCAGGCGGCCATTGACTGCGGCTTCCGCATGGTGCTCTGCGGCGCGCTCGCCGCGGGGGATGACTGGACGGTCGGCGAGATGGATACGATCAAGTTCAACAATCTCCACCCGCTCATCTCCTACATCCCCGGCATCCACGCCGAGTATACGGCGAATCCCGATCTGCTCATGTTCATGAAGATGCTCGTGGACGAGTACAGGCTGCCGTTTTTCACGCACAACTCGGAAACGAAGCGCGAGGTGGAAGAGTGCATCGAGCGCCACGGCCTCACGCCGACGCAGCTTTTCGAGGAGAACGGGCTCTTCGAGCACGGCGGCGGCGGCTTCCACTGCGTGTGGATCAACGAGGACGATATGAACATTTTCGCCCGCCGCGGTCTGTACGCCGTGACGTGCCCGGCCTCGAACGCAAAGCTCGCAAGCGGCATTGCGCCCGTGAGCGAATTCCTTCGCCGGAAGATCCCCCTCGCCATCGGTACGGACGGCCCGGCGAGCAACAACGCGCTCAACATGTTCCGCGAAATGTATCTTGCCGCGGTGCTGCAGAAGCTCCGCGAGGAGGACGCCGCCTCGTGCGACGCGCGCGAAATCCTCCGCGCCGCGTGCTCCACGGGCGCGCGCGCCATGCGCATCGACGCCGACTGCATCGCCCCGGGCAAGCTCGCCGATCTCGTCGTTATCGACCTGCACCAGGCGAACATGCAGCCCGAGCACAACACGGTGAAAAATCTTGTTTACAGCGGCTCAAATACGAACGTGCTTCTCACGATGGTGAACGGGAAAATTCTCTACGAGAACGGCGTGTACCACGTCGGCGAATCGCCGGAGGACATTATCGCCCATGCCCGCGCCGCCGCGGAGCGCATCATCCGCAGCTGATCTTTCGCAAACTGAAATCAAAACCGCCGGAGGGTTTCCCCTCCGGCGGTTTTGGCGTATCATGACCGGATCAAACGTTATACGACACGGTTGGGAGCTTCCTCTCCGGCGAGAACGCGGGAGAGCTGGCGGAGCATGATCTCCACGGAGTTCGCAAAGGCGTCCACGGTCGTGCCGGCAATGTGCGGCGTGAGCGTGACGTTGTCGAGCGTGAGCAGGGGGGAGCCGGGCGGAAGAGGCTCTTCGTCGAACACATCGATCGCCGCGCCGCCGATGCGGTGGGCGCGCAGCGCCTCGACGAGCGCCGCCGTGTCCACCAGCCCCGCGCGGGCGCAGTTGACGAGAATGGCGTTTTTCTTCATCAGGGCAAGCTCAGCTTCCCCGATGAGCGGCGGCTGTCCTGCCTCGTGGCGCATATGGATGGTGATGAAGTCCGACTGCCGGAGCAGCTCCTCCTTCGATACCGGCTCGCAGCCGCGCTTTTCGATCTCCTCCGGGGAGAGGAAGATGTCGCAGCCGAGAATGCGGCAGCCGAAGCCCTTGAGCCGTGCCGCGACCATCGTGCCGATCTTGCCGACACCGATGATGCCGACGGTACAGCGGCACATATCGCGGTTCATCATAATATTCGGGAACATTTTGACCCACTTGCCCTGCACGAGCGCGCCGTGCGCGCGGGCGATGTTGCGCATCTCGCAGAGCATGAGCGCCACGACGAGATCGGCCACGGCGGTGGAGTTGCGCCCTTCGGCGTTGTATACGGCGACGCCGCGCTCGCGGCAGAGGTCAAGATTCACATTCTCCGTACCGGTGCGCAGCACGCCGATGATCTTCACGTTCGGCGCGGCGTCGAGCACCGCGCGGTTCACAGGCGCGACGTGCGTTACGAGAATTTCCGCCTCGCGCACGGCTTCCAGCATTTCCGCGCTCACGCTGCACGCCTCCGCGCCGTGAAGCTCTGCGGTGCGCTCGCACATTGTGAGGGACCGGATGTCCGTGAGCGTCTTTTCGGTATGGAGCGTCACGTCGCAGCCGGGGAGCTTTTTCATATACTGCATGAGCATTTCCGGTACGCCGGCGTCACAGATGCACACAGCCTTCATTCGATCGTCTCCTTTTCTTCCACGCCGTATTTTGCGATCAGCGCGCGGATGGTTTTTGTGAGGTACGGTTCTTCAAACGCGATATTCCAGTGGCGGCGCAGGATGAGCGCGGCCAGACGGTAGCGGTCGATCTCCCCGGCGCTGAGCGGCGAGAGCTTTTGGTATTCTTTGAAAAAGCCCTTCCCGATGGAGCCGCGGATGGCGGAAAAGAGAGCGATTTTCACCCGGCTCGCCTCCGGAAAAAGCTCCGCTTCCGAGAAGAAAAACTCCATGAGCGCCTCCTCCACGGCGCGGCTGCCGTGCGCGGCGGTCATCCAGTCGATGACCTTGCATTCGCCGGACTTGTCCACCAGCACGTTGCCGGTATGGAAGTCGAGATGGAGCACCGTGCCGTCATCCGGAAGAGAGCGAAGATACCCGGCGGCACGCGATTTTTCCGCCGGCGTCAGAAACGCCATGCAGTCCTCGCCGAGAATGCCGAGACAGACCTCGCGCACATCGTCAAGCTCCCCGGAGCGCGCCTTCTGTACGCGGACGTGGCAGCGGGCGAGATCTTTCCCCGCCCGGAAGAGATACGCCGGATTTTTCCCCGGCATGTCGTTTTGCGAAACGCCGTCGATGCAGTCCATCACGAAGCCGAAGCGCCCGTCGCGTTCGACCACATCGTAGACCTGCATCCCCGTGCAGCCGAGAGACGCGGCGATCTTCGTGTTTTTATACTCCTTTTCGGCGTATTCTCTCGGATAGTCGGGAAAGAAGAGCTTTAAGATCTTCCCGTCCTCCGTGCGGAATATCTCCGCCGACCGGCCCCGTGCAAAATGTTCGCTCATGTTCCACCCTCCTGTATTTTCGGCGGCGCCGCAGAATGCGGCGCCGCCAAAGTTTTATTCCGCTTCCAGCAGCCGCTTCGCGGCGTTCTCGGCGGCAACAGCGCGCGAGAGCGCCGTTTCAAGATCCGCTCCGACCGCGATAAAGCCGTGGTTTGCCATGATGCAGAGATCGTGAGAGCGCAGCACCCCGGACGCGCTCTCCGCGAGCTTTTTCGATCCGCTCACGCCATAGGAGGCGCAGGGCGCGTCGATCTCCGGCGTGCGCAGGCTCTCCCGGCACGCGGCGAACGTTTGCAGCGCCGCGGAGTGCGTGTGGATCACGGCGCGGATATCGCCGCGCTGCGCGTAAACAAGCCGGTGCATCTCCCGCTCGCTCGAGGGGCGCTGTCCGGCGGCGAAGCTGCCGTCGGAAATACGGATCTCCACAATGTCCTCCGGACGGATGCGGTCATAGTCCACGCCGGACGGCGTGATGAGAAAACGATTCTCGTCGATGCGCGCGGACACATTGCCCCAGGTCGCCTGAATGAGGCGGTTTTCCGCGAGCTTTTTCCCGTAGGCAATGACCGATTCACGCAGCGCGAGATCGGGCGCCTCCCGCGTCTCCGGCGCGCTCTCTTCGCCCCGCGCCGCGGCGAGCGACGGGCGGGAATACTTTTTCATGTAGACCGCGTGCTCCATAAGGCACAGCGGCGCGGAAAGCGCCTTCGGCGCTCCGATACGGTGCGAGAGCCGCGCCGTCATGCACAGCTTTTCGAGGAGGATGCACGCGGCGATGAGCTCGTTTTCAAACCGCGCCGTCACGACAAAGCCGCGATCCGGGACGATGCACGCCGTATCGCCGCGCCGCGGCGATGTCCGCACCGGCACGCGCACGCCGAACATCTGCGCGGCGTCGTCGGTCTCGGCGTGAAGCGCGTGAGGCTTCCGGACAAACTCCCGGGCATACCGCCCGGCAGTCAAAACCGCCATCGGGGCGGAAACGGCGGAGAACAGATTCGTTTCGGCCGGCTCTCCGGCGGCGCGGAAAACGGCGCCCGGAGCGATCCTGACGAGCGCGTCAGCGTCCCAAAGCCCCAGCGCTTCCAGCCGGGCGCGGACGGAAGAAAAGCGCTCCTGTACCGATAGCTGTGTCATGATAATACCGCCTTTTCAGAATACTGCCAGACAGTGGATGAGACTGTAGAGATTGAGCGCGATAATGAGGATCCCGACGATGGCGAGCAGCGGGCGGACGGGGATCTTCCGGCAGATCCACGCCGCGAGCGGCGCGGCGCACACCCCGCCGATGACGAGACCGAGGATCGTCTGCCAGTAGGACGTGAAGTCACGGATGAGGACGACGAAGGTTGTGGTCTCGGCGAGCGTTACGAGAAATTCCGCGGTGTTCACCGTGCCGATCGTTTTTTTCACGTCGTGGCCGACCGCGAGCATCGTGGACGTCACGACCGGGCCCCAGCCCCCGCCGCCGGTGGCGTCGAGAAAGCCGCCGGCGAGACCGAGCGGGTAGATCCCCTTTCCGATGCGGCGCTCCTTCTGCTTTTTCCGAAACGCCTTGCGCAGAATGATGAAGCCCATGACGATGAGATAGGCGTCGATGAACGGCTCGAGCGCGTCGCCGGCGCTCGAGAGAAACCATGCGCCGGCCACGCCGCCGATCACGCCGGGGATGACGAGATGGAGAAAGAGCGACTTATCTACGTTTTTGAGCCGGACATGGGCGAGACCGGACGCGAGCGTCGTGGGGACCTCCGCCACATGGACGACCGCGCTCGCGAGCGCGGAGGGGACCCCCGCCACGGTTTTGAGAAACGTCCGGCAGCTCACGCCGTAGGCCATGCCGAGCGTGCCGTCAATGATCTGCGCGGCAAAGCCGATCAGGATGAAAAGGATGAATTTCCCCCAGTTCACAGCGCGTCACCGCCTTCCAGACAGTCAAGGATCGTATCGGTGAGCCGATCGACGCACGCCTCCTCGCTGAGAACTTCGGTATCCAGCACGAGCTCGGCGTCCGTGGGCTCCTCATACGGAGAGTCTATGCCGGTGAACGAGCGGATTTTTCCCTCGAGCGCTTTCTGATAGAGCTTTTTCGGATCGCGTGCCTTGCAGATCTCCAGAGGCGCGCGCACCCAGACTTCCAGGAAGCGCCCGTCGGCAATGCGGCGCGCCTCGGCGCGTCCGGCGGCGAACGGGGAGATGAATGTGCAGAGCGTCACGAGCCCCGCGTCGCGGAAGAGCCCTGCGACCTCGGCGGCGCGGCGGATATTTTCGATCCGGTCTTCGTCCGAGAAGCCAAGATCGCCGCAGAGACCGCGGCGCAGCTTGTCGCCGTCGAGCAGGTAGGCGGCGACGCCTCTTTCGCAGAGACGCCGTTCGACCTCCTGCGCGATCGTCGTTTTACCTGCGCCCGAAAGCCCGGTCATCCATACGACGAGCCCGCGCCGCCCGGTGAGCTGCTCGCGCTCGGCGCCGGTCATGGCCTCGGCCGACCAGCGGATGTTGCGCTCATCGTAATCCTCGGAGAGCAGCGCCTCGGTGACGATGCCGCCGCCCGCGATCTCGTAATCGTCCACGATGACGAACCGGCGCGTACCGTCGCAGCCGGAGTCGGCGGTGTCGAACGCCGTCGGGCGGTCGAGCCGGAGGATCACCTCGGCGACTTCGTTTTTCTGTACCTCGCTCCGCTCAAGACTGTCGAGCTCCGAGGCGTCCACAACGCGGAGAATGCTCTCGAGCCGCGCCTCCACCCTGGCGGTGCCGCACTTGAAGAAATAGCGCTTGCCTGCGCGCAGCGGCGCTTTGCCGAGCCAGAACACGTTGGCGCGCAGCCGCACGCCGACGAACGGCGCCTTCTCGCTCTCGAGACAGGCGATCTCGCCGCGGCGGACAAAGATCTGCTCGGCCATAGTGAAGCCGGCGGCATCTCCGGCGATGAATTTCTCCGGGGTGGGCGCGGAGAACACCTCGAGCGAGGCGACGGTCGTTTTCTTGCCGGAGGGGTAGAACACGATCCTGTCGCCCGCACGGAGACTCCCGGCTTCGAGCGTTCCGGCAACGATGCGCCGCTCGTCGCCGCCCTCCGTGAACTTGTATACGCCCTGCACCGGCATGCGCAGCGGGCGGTTTTCCGGACTCGGCACGGGGACGAAGGCGTCCATCTGCTCGAGCACCGTGGGGCCGAAGTACCACGGCGTGCGCTCGCTGCCGGCGGCAATGTTGTCGCCCTCCATGCCGCTCACGGGGATGAACGCCGCGGGCGTGATATGGATTTTTGCGAGAAAACCGGTAAACTCCGTGACGATGGAGCGGTAGACCTCCTCGGAATAGCCGACGAGATCCATTTTGTTCACAAGCACCGCCACCTGGCGGATGCCGAGCATCGAAAGGAAATACCCATGGCGGCGGGTGTTTTCCTCCACGCCGCGCGCAGCGTCGATCACCATGAGCGCCGCCTCGGCGCGGGAAGCGCCGGTGACCATGTTTTTGAGAAATTCAATGTGGCCGGGCGCGTCAATGATAATGTACCGGCGCTTGTCGGACTTGAAGAAGCAGCGCGCGGTGTCGATCGTGATGCCCTGATCCTGCTCGTTGTGGAGCGCGTCGAGCAAAAATGCGTACTCGAACGGCTTCGAGTTGCGGCGGCAGTTTTCCCGGATGGCTTCGAGCTTGCCCTTCGGCAGCGCTCCGGCGTCGGCGAGAAGGCGGCCGATCACGGTGGACTTGCCGTGGTCGACATGGCCGACGGTGACGATATTCAAAAGCTCTTCGTTTTCAAAAGCGTTCATGATCTCTGCCATTACATATACCCTCCCCGGCGCAGCGTCTCGAGTCCGCCGCCGTCCTCGGCGTCCTGGGCGCGGCCGCTGCGCTCGGCAATGTTGGAAAGAGCGCCGGTGCGCAGCTCCTCGATGATCTCGCGGACGTTCCGGCTCTCGGAGCAGATCGGATTGGTGCAGGGCGCGCAGCCGAGAGAGCGGTAGCGCTTCCCGTCGCCGTGGTTATAGTAGAGCGACACGGTGGGGATGTGCTCGCGCTCGATGTATTCCCAGACGTTCAGCTCCGTCCAGTCGAGCAGGGGATGGATGCGCACATGGGTGCCGGGAGCAAAGTCGGTTTTGAACTGGTTCCAGAACTCGGGCGGCTGGTCGTCCAGATCCCAGTCGTTGTGCCTGTCACGCGGGGAGAAATAGCGCTCCTTGCTGCGCGAGCCCTCTTCATCGGCGCGCGCGCCGACGATGACGCCGGTGTAGGCGTCGGTGTTCGTGTCGCGCTCGTATTTTCCGGTCTGGAGATTGAGACGGTAGCGCGGCCACGTGCCGTCCAGCGTGTGGGTGAGAGCCTCGGTTTTGAGCCGGCGGCAGCACTCGACGCGCGAGCACGCGCCGTCCGGGAACGTTTCGCGGTTTTCAAGCGCTTCGCGGTTCTCACCGTAGACCATGTAAAGACCGTACTCCATGGCGAGCTTGTCGCGGTACTCGATCATTTCGGGAATTTTATAGTGCGTGTCGATGTGGACGAGCGGGAAGGGAACGTGGCCGTAAAACGCCTTGCGTGCGAGCCAGAGAAGAACGGTCGAGTCCTTGCCGATGCTCCAAAGCATGCAGAGATTGCCGAACGCGGCGTAGGCCTCGCGCAGGAGGTGCACGCTTTTGCTCTCCAGTTTATCGAGATGATCTCTCATTCTTCCTCAACCTCCCGCATTTCGTAGCCGTAATGTTCCATGTAGAAGCCCAGCTTCGCGTTGATCTTGCGCACGAGCCGGGAAGAAATGTCGAATTTGTTTTTCTGGTATCCGCGCTGCGAATTGACGTATGCCTGAAAGCGCGGCGCGGCGTTTTCAAAGCCGGAGAGCTCCAGACGCCGGTAAATGCCGCGCAGCGTATCGACCGGGGAGCGGCAGAAGTCGGTATACGCCACGTCCACATACCGGTTCTTCGGGAAAAAGCCCTCGAGCGCGAAAAGCTCGCGGTACATGCGCTCAAAAATATCGATGACCGTGTCCTCGATGAGCTCGTCGAGACCGTCCGGCGCTTCGGTCAGACGGAGCAGATCCATTTCGGTGCGGAACATGTGGATCGTCGAGCGGATGGTCTTGTAAGGGTCGCGGTGGATGTTTATGAACCGTGCGTCCGGATACATGCCCCACAGCTCGCGGACGCGCGCGGTGTTGTCCGGGCTTTTGAGAATGAGCCGCTTTCCCTTTTTGATGTATGTGAGCTTGCGGACGGCGTAGTCGTAGCTGCGCTTCCATTTGCTCAGCGCTTCCGCGGGAAGGTCGCTCACGAATGCGCCTTCGATGTACTTTTTATAATTCTCCGGAAACGCGATCATATGGATGATCGAATACGGCGAGATCGTCAGCACGCCGAATGTCTCCTCCATCGGAAGATCGAGCGAGTACTGCACGTTATCCTGCGGGCGGCCGTTCTGAATGCCCTTTTCAATCGGCGGCCGGATGAGCCGGCCGAGCAGCAGCGAATAGGGAAGACCGATCGTATTCACGGGATCGAACCATCCGAACTGATCGTCGCGGGAGAGAACATTCTGCAGATACGTTGTGCCGCTGCGCCAGTGGCCGAGAATGAAGATCGGGTCCTTTTCGATCTTCGTTTCGCGGATGCGGCGGCGGTAAATGAGCGATTCCGCCGCCGCTGCCGGCGCAAGCGCGAGCGACGCGGCGGAAATGTACAGCGCCTGCGGCAGCCGGTCGCGGGCGATATGGAAATGGTTCTCTTCCAGCAGATGCACCCAGTTGTCCAGCCGGCAGGTCAGAAGAAAATGTCCGGGATTGATAGCTTTCACGGTGTGGCCTCGCTAACATATAAAAATCTGGATATTAACATAGCAGGGGAATGTGAACTTAACGTTAAACATTCCCCTGCTATGGATTCTCTTTACATGGATTTTGCAGTCTTCGCCGGCAGCGTGACGGTGAACCGGCTGCCCTCGCCGGGGCGGCTGTCCGCGGCGATCGTTCCGCCGTGCAGCTCCACGATGCGCTTACACAGCGCAAGACCCAGGCCGCAGCCGTCGGCGCGGCGGTCGGTGTCGCCCTGATAAAACTGCTCAAAGATGCGCGGAAGCGTTTCCGCGTCCATGCCGCAGCCGGTATCCTGCACCGTGACGGTGACGGTATCGGCCGCGGCGGCGAGACAGACGCCGATGCGCCCGCCCGGGGGAGTGAACTTCACGGCGTTTTCCAGGAGATTCGTCCACACCTGATAGAGAAGCTCGCTGTCGCCGACATAGTCGAGATCCGGGATGTCGGCGGAAACGGAGAGCCCGGCTTCTGTCCGGCGCGGCTCGAGCTGCAATACGGCGCGCCGGAGCTGCTCGCCGAGCGGGAAAATCTCTGCCTTTCGCTGGATCTCCCGGTGGTCGATGCGCGAGAGACGCAGCATATCGTCGATGAGCCCGGCGAGCCGGTCGGATTCCTGCGCGATGTACTGGCTGTACTCGCGCTCCTCATCCGCGGAGAGCCCGCCTTCGGCGAGAAGCTGGGCGTAGCCGTTGAGAATGGAGAGCGGCGTTTTGAGCTGGTGGGATACGCTCGAAATGAAATCCTTGCGGAGATACTCGTTGGAGCGGAGCTCCGCCGTCATAAGATTGAAGTTGCGCTCGAGCTCGCCGAATTCCTCGACGCGGTCACGCTCGGGTACGGTGACGTCGTAATTGCCGCCGGCGATCTCACGCGCGGCGCGGGAAAGCTCGCGGATGGGGTTCGTCGTCGAGCGGGACGTGACCGTGATGAGCACCGCGACCGCCGCCACGGCGACGAGCAGCAGCAGTATGTCCTTGGCGGCATAGCCAAAGAGGAGATAGCGCATGTTGTCGCGCTGGAAGATGATGCCGTTTCGCACGAGCGCGCCGATCGTGAGCGAAAAAAGCGACGTGACGATCACGAGGATCAGCAGAAGGATCGTCAGCCGCGAGCGGACGCGCCTCATCGGATCACCGCCCGGTAACCAAGACCGCGGACGGTCTGGATCTCAAAATCCGGCACGCCGGCGAGCTTTTCGCGCAGACGGCGGATGTGCGTGTCCACGGTGCGCGGGTCGGATTCGCTGTCGTAGCCCCACAGCTCGTCCATGAGCATCTGGCGCGTGAAGATCTTTGTGGGCGCGGCGAGCAGCGTTTGCAGCAGCGCGAACTCCCGCGGGCGAAGCTCGTAGGAATAGCCGTCGCCGGTGACGAGAAGCGTGTCGGCGTGCAGCGTGCACCCGCCCACGGCGATCTCGCCGGAGCGCTGGATGCCGCAGCGGCGCAGCAGCGCTTCCACGCGCAGCAGAAGCTCTTCAAAATTCACGGGCTTTGTGAGGTAGTCGTCCGCCCCGGCGTGGAAGCCGGTGCGCATATCGTCAAAGGAGTCCTTTACCGTTACCATCAGCACCGGCGTTGTGTCGCCCGATTCACGCAGCTCGCGGATGAGTCCGCAGCCGTCAAGTCGGGGCATCATCACGTCGGTGATGATGAGATGCACGCGGTTGTGCTCGAGAAGATCGAGCGCCGCCTGACCGTCGGCGGCCTCCGAAACCTCATATCCGGCGCGGCGGAGGTGAATGCCGATCAGCCGCCGCAGCCCGGCGTTGTCTTCAACGACGAGAACGTTCGTCATGCCTTGCCCTGCCTTTCGGAGGAAATGAGTATACAATTATAATAATACCGGGGAAAAAGGCTGTCAAGCAAGGGCCGCGCCCGGGCGTTCCGGCGTCATCCCCGGCTGATAAGGAAAAGAAAAGTTCATAAAACATTAATAAAGAAACGGTTGCGTTATTTAACGAAATATGGTAGTATATGAATTGAAAAGGGCGAACCAATAAAAAGTGTCTGTTAATAGAGCATAATGGGGATTGTGTTCAATTACAAATGCTTTGATGGAATTCTCGCGATAAACCGCCTATTTCATGTTTCTCTTTTTCTTCTTCTCTTTCTCCTCTTTTTACAAAGGATAAGCCGCCGGATTCCGGGCGGCTTATTCTTTTTCTCCGCCTCTCGCCAAATGCGGAATCATGTTGTATAATAAACCGTTATCACACAGGAGGACAGACGATGGAAAGACCGTTTGCAAGCGTTGCCGTCACGGAAAAGGCCGCGCGCGCTCTGCGCGGCGGGCATCCCTGGGTGTTTGCCGGGGAGGTGCTGACGAAGGAAAGCCCCTGCCCGGACGGGGAGATCGTGGATGTATATACCGAAAAGGGCCGCTGGCAGGGCGCGGGGTTTTACAACAGCCGCTCGCTCATCCGTGTGCGGATCCTCTCGCGCAACACGAATGACAAAATGGACGAGGCGTTTTTCCGCCGCCGCGTCCGGTACGCGCTCGCCTACCGGCAGCAGGTTATGGGTAACGATTTCGCGGCCTGCCGTCTCATATTCGGCGAGGCGGACGGCTTTCCCGGCTGGACGGTGGACCGCTACGGCGACGTGCTTGTGAGCGAAGTGCTCTCGCTCGGCATCGAGCGGCGGCGCGAAATGCTCTATGCGCTGCTGCGCGAGGAGCTGTCGGCCCTCGGCGTGAACGTTTCGTGCATTTACGAGCGCAACGAATCGCCCATCCGCGAAAAGGAGGGTATGATCTGCGGCAAGGGCGCGTATGCCGCGCCCGGTCTGGAGACAAGCCCCTCCGGCCGCGCGGAAATCTGCGAAAACGGCATTTACTTCAATGTAGACTACATAAACGGCCAAAAGACCGGCTATTTCCTCGATCAGAAATACAACCGCGCGGCGGCGGGGAGGCTCGCGCACGGACGGCGCGTGCTCGACTGCTTCACGCACACCGGCGCTTTCGCGCTCCACTGCGCCGCGTTCGGCGCGGAGAGCGTTACGGCGGTGGACGTGTCCGCTTCCGCGCTCGAACAGGCGCGGCGCAACGCCGGGCGCAACGGACTGCAGGAACGCGTCGAGTTCCGGCAGGCGGATGTGTTCGAGCTGCTCACGGAGCTTGGGAAAAGCGGAGAAAAGCCGTGGGATTACATCATTCTCGACCCGCCCGCCTTTACAAAAAGCGGCGCGACGGTTGAAAACGCGCGGCGCGGCTACCGGGAGATCAACCGCCGCGCCATGCAGATATTGCCGCGGGGCGGCTATCTCGCGACGTGCTCGTGCTCGCACTTTATGACCGACACGCTTTTTCGCGCCATGCTCGCGGACGCGGCGCGCGACGCGAGCGTACAGCTCCGCCAGATCGAGGCGCGCCGGCAGAGCCCCGACCACCCGATCCTCTGGGGCGTTCCGGAGACGGATTATCTGAAATTCTACCTGTTCCAGGTCGTCTGAATGCTGAGGGGTTGAAAAAGACGGGGAAATAGAGTAAAATCTGTTCGACAGAAAGTTTTTCTTTGAATGGAGCGCAGGTATGGTTCCGGTGAACAAGAAAACAAAGGCCGCGATCCTCGCGGCGACGTGCGCGGTGTTTGCGCTCGTGCTCGCTGCGGCACTGCTGCTCTCGCGCGGCGCAGGCAGCGACCGCGTACGGAGCGGAGAGCATCCGCTGCGCATCAGCGAGTATATGAGCGCGAACGTGGCGTATCCGAACGCCGATGGGCGCGTGTGCGACTGGATCGAGATCCACAACACGTCCGACAAGCCCTTCAATGTTTCCGGTTACCGCCTTTCGGACGACGTGACGCAGGCAAAATACGCTTTCCCGGTCGGGACGGTGATCCCGGCGGACGGGTACATCGTCGTCTACTGCGACCCGGAAGCGGCCGGCGCGCTGTATGCGCCGTTTTCCCTCCGCCGTCTCGGCGGGGAAACGCTCCTTTTGATGAACAGCGCCAACACGGTGCTTGACAAGGTCGAAACGCTCCGCTGCCGGAAGGAAACGTCCGCCGTGCGCGAAGCCGACGGCGGATTTACGATCTCCGTCTCGCCGACGCCGGGCTATGCGAATACCGAGGAAGGATACGCCGCGTATCTCGCCGCCTCCGGACAGGGGACGGGCGCGCTCCGTCTGAGCGAGATCATGGCCGCCGAAACGCTTTTCACCGCGCCGAACGGCGCGCTCTGCGACTGGATCGAGATTGAAAATACCGGCTCCGAGACCGCCGATCTCTCCGGTATGCACCTTTCCGACAAGGCGGGCGAGGCGCGCTACACGTTCCCGGAGGGAACGCTGCTTGCGCCGGGCGCGTTCACGGTCGTCTGGTGCTCCGGCGACGGGACGGAGGGGGCGGACTACGCCGCCATCCGCCTTGCCAAGGCCGGGGAGAGCGTAATACTGACCGATGCCGACGGCAGCACGCTTGACCGCATCCAGACGCCGTTTCTCGCCGACGACACCGCCTACGCCCGCGTTTCGGGCGAATGGTGCGTTACAAACCGGCCGACGCCGGGCTACGCGAACACCGACGGGGGCTACGACGCCTTCGCCGCGGAGCGCGGCTTCGGAAACGTCGCGGTGAAGATCACCGAGGTCTGTCTCCGCAGTGAGACGACTCTCCGGGACGCGGATGGCGACTATCCCGACTGGATCGAGCTATACAATGCCGGGACGGAGAGCGTTTCACTCGACGGCTGGTATCTCTCCGACGATTCGGAGGAACCGGTGCGCTGGCGCTTCCCGGACATCACGCTCGCGCCGGGCGAATACCGCGTGATTTTTGCTTCCGGGAAAAACCGGACGCAGGGCGAGCTGCACACCGATTTCGCCCTCTCCGCGGGCGAGAGCGTCGTTTTGACAACGCCCATCGGCAGCACCGCCGACTGCGTGGAGCTCATACAGACCGAGCCGGATGCCTCGCTTGCGCTCATCGGCACCGACTGGCGGGAATGCGCCTCCCCCACGCCGGGGAAGGCCAACGGGTAAAGGGGGGAGCACTATGGCAGAGATCAAACGCCACGAGATCAAATACATCATCTCCCTGCGGGAGGCGGAGCTTTTGAAATACCGGCTGCGCGCTCTGCTCCGGCCGGATCCGCACGTCCGTGCCGACGGCAGCTACTTTATCCGCAGTCTCTATTTTGACGATACCGACTACCGCGCTTATCATGAGAAGATCGCGGGCGTCAAGGAACGCACAAAGTACCGCATCCGGTTTTATAATATGGACGATTCGCGCATCACGCTCGAGAAGAAAAGCAAGGACGGCGACTTGTCCGGCAAGGAATCGGTGCGGATCTCGCGCGGGCTTGCCGAGGCGTACCTCACCGGCGGCGAGGCGCTGCGCGGCACCGAAGGGCTTGCGCGGGAACTTGCCCGGCTCCGGCAGAACGGCTGGAAGGGCGCGGTGCTGGTCGATTACATACGGTATCCGTTCGTGTACCCGACCGGCAACGTCCGCGTCACGATCGACACGGAGCTTCGCACCGCGCCGTTCCAAACCGATCTGTTCGACGACCGGACGCTCACCGTGCCGGTGCTCGACGAGGGCGAGGCGGTGCTGGAGGTCAAGTACGACGCCTTTCTCCCCGCGCCGGTCCGCGCGCTGCTTGAGGGAGTGCCAAAACAGCGCTGCGCCGTTTCCAAGTACACCAAATGTCTGGACATTCTGCAATAAAGAGGGGTAAAAAAACCAATGAGTATTTCCGATGTCATCAAAAACAAATTCGTTGAGGAATTCACCGCGATCTCCGTCGGCACGCTGCTCACGACGCTCCTTTTGAGCTTTGCGCTGGGGCTGTTCGTGCTTGTGATCTATCGCGTCACTTATGGCGGCGTCAGCTTCAGCAAGAGCTTTGCGCTCTCGCTTGTGATGCTCTCCATGGTCACGGCGCTCGCCATTTTGACGGTGCGCTCCAACATCGTCCTCTCGCTCGGCATGGTCGGCGCGCTCTCCATCGTCCGTTTCCGCACGGCGATCAAGGACCCGATGGACACGGTGTTCATGTTCTGGAGCATCGTTACCGGCATCATCACCGGCGCGGGGTATATCACCGTCGCCATTCTTGCGGCGCTGCTTCTCGGCGCGCTCTTCCTTGCGCTCAGCCTTCTCTCCGGAAAGCTGCACACCAATTCGTATCTCGTCGTTTTCCGCTATACGCCGGAGGGCGAGAGCGCGGTGCGCTCCAGACTCGGCGCGCTTGGCAAATACAAGCTCAAGAGCCGCACGATGAATCTTGCCGAGACCGAGCTTGTCGTGGAGGCGAGGCTTACCGCCAGACAGATGGATTCCCTTGAAGCGCTGCTCGACAGCGACGGTGTTTCCGACGTCAACATCGTAAGCTACAACGGCAGCACGCTGCTTTGACCGCAGACAGCCCGCAGACAGAAAAAGGAGACAATGACATGACACACGAATATACGACCCGCGGCGTGTGCGCGCGGAAGATCCTCTTTGAGGTGAAGGACGGAAAGGTGCACAACATACAGTTTATCAGCGGCTGCAGCGGCAACACGCAGGGCATCGCAAAGCTCTGCGAGGGCATGGACGTGAACGAGGTTATCGACCGGCTCGAGGACATCCGCTGCGGCATGAAGCCGACGTCCTGCCCGGACCAGCTTGCGAAGGCGCTCAGGGCTGTGCGCGACAACGGCTGATATGAAAGAAAAAAACCGGAGCGGCGCACAAAGCGTATATCTCTTTTCGCTCTGACGAAAAACCCGGCTGTCCTTGAGGGCAGCCGGGTTTTCTGACAGACCGGGGGCGCGCTTTTCAGCGTGCCCCCGCGGGGATGTGCGGAGAAGCTCGGGAAGGGAGAGGAAAGAAGATCAGTATTCGTAGGGCTTGATGACCGGCTTGATCAAACCATCCCGTTTGACCGCAAAGTCTTCATAGACCTGGGCGATCTCGTTGAGGGTGTATTCCTTGTTGAACAGCGGTGTGGGATCCAGCTTGCCCTCGGAGATCAGCTGCACCAGATAAGCATCCTTGCAGGCGTCCACGCCGCCGGATTTCCAGACGAGGTTCTTGCCGTACATGCTGGGCAGGGGCAGGATCTGATCTTCCTCGTACATGGCAAGGAGGGAGATGACCGCATTGGGGCGGGCGATCTTCCAGGCAAGCTGGAAAGTGCCGTCTTTACCGGCGGCTTCGATCACGGCGTCGGCGCCGCGGCCTTCGGTCAGCTCCTTGACGCGGGCCTCCACGTCCTCCTTCTTGGGGTTGATGAACACGTCGGCCCAGCCGTGATCCAGCGCGAACTGGCCGCGCTCGTCATGGCGGTCCACCGCAATGATCCTGCCGGGCTTGAACAGCCGGGCGCTCATCATGGAAGTGTAGCCGCAGGGGCCGCAGCCCAGGACCACCACGGTATCCCCTTCCTTGATCTCGGCCAGCTCCGCGCCGAAGTAGCCGGAGGGCAGCACGCAGCTGACGGCAAGAACATCTTTGTACGTCAGATTGTCGGGGATCAGCTCCAGACCGTTGTCGGCGATCGGAACGCGGACATACTCGGTCTGGCAGCCGTCGATCTTGTGGCCCAGATACCAGCCGCCTTCCACGCAGTTGTTGACATAGCCGTGCTCGCAGAAGAAGCACTCGCCGCAGAAGGTCTCCACGTTGGCGACGACGCGGTCGCCCACCTTGATCTTCTTGCAGGCATCGCCTACGGCGACCACCTCACCGGCAAACTCATGGCCGAGAATGATATCCTTGTTGGCGGAGGGCACGGCGCCCACCTTGATATGGAAGTCGCTGGCGCAGATGGAGGAGAGAGCGACCTTCACGATGGCGTCCCGGGGATCCTGAATGGTGGGAATGGGGCGATCCTCCAAACGCAGATCGTTGACGTCTTTAAATACATAACCCTTCATAGTTTCAGCCATAGGTAATTACCGCCTTTCTAAAACTTTTCCATTTTTATGCAGGGGCAGGGTTTTCTCCGGGGCGCGCGGACGCTCCGGGCCGCGGTTGGATCCGGCGGGGGATATCAGATCTCTTCGTAAGACAGGTCTTCGTTGCCGGCCCATTTATTGACCAGCGGGGAGAGCTTGTTCAGCACGGGACCCAGAACGGGGCCGACGCAGAACATACCTACCAGTGTGGCCACATGGATCACGCCGCCCATGATCAGAGCGCCCACCACCATGATGGCGTCAAAGATCATACGCCACCACTTCAGCTTCAGTTTCAGGGTCTTGGCCATGAACTGGTTGAAGCCGTCGGAGGGGCCTGCGCCGTAGCCGGCGGCCTGATAACCGCCCAGGCCAACGCCCAGAGCCAGCGTGCCGGTGATGACCAGGATGATGCGTGTGACCATGGAGGGGGCGGGGCCGATGAGAGCGATGATCCAGGGCTCCAGGATGGAGCAGAAGGTGCCCAGCGTGAAGGTGTACAGGACGGTGGCGACACCGATGCCCTTCCGGTACACGATCAGGATGATCACAAAGCAGATGACATTGAATACGTTCATGGCCATGCCGAAGTCGCCCTTCACAAAGGGCAGCACCTTGCTGAGACCCTGAACGAATGCGGTGACCGGGTCAGAGCCCAGATTGGCCAGAACGAATGCTTCCGCGCCGTAGGCGGTGATGATGACGCCGACCATAATGACAACGCAGCGGACGACGATGCTTCGCAGTGTGTATTTGCCTTTACCCATTGTTTGATTGCCTCCTTCTTTCTTATGCGTTTCTTAAAACGCACGGTTCCCACGAGGTTGTAAGTGGTCTGTGCCGGCCGCCCGTATTCCGGGCCGCCGGCCGCTTTGAAAAAGCCGGACGCGCTGTGCAAGATACGGAGATGTGCCTGTCATGCGGGCGCATGACGCGAAAGAGGGGTGCGCTGCTGCGGGGGTTCCGGAACCCGGCGATCGTTCTGCCATCCTGCACGAAATGCCGTGCAGACTCCCTTCCTGTGCCGTTCTCCTTCCCGGGTGCTGTCAGCCGCTTATCTAGAATGGGCAGCTTCACTATAATCAGTAAGACAGAAAACACTTCCCTTGTCAAGTTTGCACGGATGCAAAACCTTCCACTTAGGTGAACGTTATTCGATTTCACTCCGCGTTATTTGTAATAATATGCTAATTTCGCCCTTGTTCATTTATGCATTTCATACGGTTCAAAACGAAAAGCCGGAGCGGCGCATCCTTTTGGGATGCGCCGCTCCGGCCTTTAAACCGGGGAAAGCGGGGCTTGTTTGAAGGCGTCAGCCCGCAATGTACAGCGGCATGTAGATCGTCTGGCCGACATAGTACGTGGCGAGGTTGTCGCGGTTGTTCAGCCGCTGCAGGAAGGTGATGTTGTTTTCATAGCTCAGACCGTAGGTGAGGCAGAGACCGTAAACCGTGTCGCCCGCGACAAGCGTATGCGCCATGATCTTGTAGTACGGCCCGGAATCGGGATATGTCATCGAGGGGATGAGAATGATGTTCCCGGGAAGCAGATAGCTGTAGCTCACGCTGGGGTTCAGACGCTGGATCATCGCGTCATTCTCGGCGAAATTCACCTTGTATTTCTCGCAGATACCGGTAACGGTGTCGCCGGCCTGGATCTTGTGCGGAATGACGAGATAGCTGAGCGTATCCTCGGCGGGGATGTTGGGCGTCGCGGTGGGTTTGGCGGAAGCGGAGGAGCTCGGCGCGGCGGTGGCCGTTGTCCCGGCGGAAGCCGTCGGTGCCGCCGAGGTGCCCGGCGCCGCGGTGGCGGTCGCTCCGGCGGAGGCCGCCGGGGCAGGCGTCGCAGTGGGCTTCACCGTTGTGGAGGCGGCGATATACTGCGGCATATAGAGAATGTTGCCGGGGAGCAGATTATAATAGGCCGTGTTGGGGTTGAGCAGGGAGATCAGCTTGGAATAGGCGTAATAGTCCAGACCGTAGGAGGCGCAGAGCGCGTAGAGCGTGTCGCCGGAGACGATCTTGTGCGCCATGATCTTATAATAGGAGCCGGAGGTCGGGACCGTTTTCGTTGGGATGAGGATGACCTTTCCGGGCATCATATAGTTATAGTTGGTGATGCCGTTGATCTTGCGGATCGTTGCGTCGTTCGTGGAAAAGTCCACGCCGAGCGCGGCGCAAATACCGGAAACGGTCTCGCCGTACTGCAGGGTGTGCTGCGCAAGGTAATAGCTCACCGTATCGCCGGAGGGGATGTTCGCCGTCGGGGCGGGCGTCGTGCCCGGCTTGGGCGTGGCGGTCGGCGCAGCGGAGGTGCCGCCGCCCGGCGCCGGAGTCGGCGTCGCGGCGCCGGCGGGCGTTACGTACAGCGGCAGGATGAACTTCTGCCCGGCCATAAACACGTTGAGGTTGTTGTTGAGCGCGGCGAGCAGCTTGTAGTTGGCGTTGTAGTCAATGCCGTAGCTCTGGCAGAGCGCGGCGGGCGTCTCCCCGGCGACGAGCGTGTGGGAAAGCAGAGAATAGTACGCCTCCGAGGTTGTGGCGGTCTTGGTCGGCAGCCAGAGGACCTTTCCGGGCATCATGTAGTTATAGTTCGTGATGCCGTTGATCTTGCCGATCATAGCGAGATTGGCGTTGAAGTCGATCTTTTTCGCTTCACACACGCCATAGATCGTATCGCCCGCCTTGAGGGTGTAGCTCGTGAGATAGCCCACGACCTTGTCGTCGTCGGCGTTCGCCGTGCCGGTAAGGCCGGTGACGAGCGCTGCAACGAGACACACGGTCAGCAGCAGGGAAAGAAGACGTTTTTTCATGGCAAATTTCTCCCTCCGTTGACCCCGCGCGGGGGCCGGGTAGATTTAAAAGATGTTTCGTAAAGAAGAGCCCGTGTATGTAGACGGATGAAAGGCCGGATCCGTTCAGGAAAGAAGCGTAATCGGCGCAATGCTCTGCCAGACGATGCCGGTGCGGTTGCCGTCCTGATCGACGAGATCCTGCGAGATCTTGCCGGAATAGACCATCTCGCCGTTTTGCAGCGTGAGGACATACTGCGCGTCAGCGTCGCCGGTGATCCACTCCGTGCCGGGGAAGGAAGCGCCTTCGCCGGGGAAGAAGTCCTGCTCGGCAAGACTCATCAGCCGCATATCGCCGGGGAACAGGCCCTGCGCCGGTTCGCTGATGCGGTGGGCGTGCCAGAGCGCGGTGATCTCGCCCTCGATGTATTCAACGATCGCCTTGTCGGTTGCCGTATAGAGCAGATACCGGCTGTTGCCGAGGGGGACAAACTCGGTAAACTCGGTCAGCTCGCCGTCAATATACGCGCGGACGCGGATTGCGCCGGTCAGCCCGTCGCAGTCCCACTGGCATCTGCCATCGCGCTGTATCTCCGTGCCGGAGGTTTTGTCCACATAGGTGTAGACCGCCTCGTAGCGTCCCGGCGCGGTCGAGGTGAGCACGGCGTCGGGGAATGTTTCGCGAAGAGACGTCTGCGCCGCGTCCAGATCGCCGGCGCGCAGCCCCCGCCCGAGCGACGGATACGCCGTCATGAACGGAACGTACACAAGCAGAAGATAATCGGAGTTCATGTAGTAGCTGTCCGGATATGCGGCCTGGAGCCTGGCGTCGTGTGTGTCGAGCCGCTGCTGCACGGCGCTGAGCAGCGCGCCGTAGATCGCGGTGTACTGCGTGTAGGCGTCGGCATAGGAAATCCCCTCGGCCGCGGCGGGACGGACGCTGTCCGGCGCGGCTTCCGTTCCGGCGCCCGCCGCCGGCTGCGGCGTCTCGGCCTTGCCGCAGGCGGAGAGAGAGAGCAGCAGCGCACAGCAGAGGATCAAAGAAAAAATCTTTCGTTTCATGGAGTATCTCCCGTTATGTACCCTTAAAAATAGAGATAAAGCTGTTAACATAATATTATGCCACAAACCGGGGAAAATGCAAGCCCCCCGACGCGGTTTTTTTGCGGAAAAACCGGCAAAAGAGGGAAATCGGGCGGAAAATCTTCCGCCCGGGGAAAATCAGTTCACGTCCTCCTCCACAGACTCCGGGGCAAGCTCCAGAAGGCCGGGATTGCGCAGGAAGTATTTCAGGCATTTGAGAGCGCTGGCAAAATAATAGCTGTCGGCGATGCGCTCGTCGCAGGCGATGCGCAGATCGACATAGTGCCGCTCGACGCCGGAGGGAGTACCGTCGGCCTCCTGCGCCTTGCGCCGCGCGCCGAACGAAACGGCGCAGGGAACGTTGCCGAAATCGGCGAGGTGCGCTTCGGCGGGGGGTACGCCGAAGCTGCCGAGATCGAGCATCGTCACGCTGCCGTGGAACGGGCTGGCGTCCAGCCATGTGCGCGGCAGCCAGTCAAAATAGTCCATCAGACGGAAAATGCTCATCGCTATGCGCAGCAGAATGCGGGGGAAGCGCATAAGCGTACTGGCGAGCTTTTCCGGCGCGCTGAGAGAAATGTCGGCGCGGACCTCGTCCATGGCCTCGGTGAGCTTGCGGTAAACGTCGAACACCGTGTCGGTCGGCGCGAAGCGGACCTTGATGCTCGTCTCCGTCGCGGTGACGGAGGCGCTGCGCTTGACGGGAAGGACGACCTCAATGTCGTTGCGGGCATAGATGCGCCGGCCGGACACGAACCGGTTGACGCCCGGACGCATGGACACCGTGCGGACGTAGGCCGCGATGATCAGGTGCAGAAAGCCGAGATTCGCCCAGCCGCCGGCGCGCTTCTCCCGCAGCCATTTTTCCACGCCGGTGACCTCCACGCTGTCCGAGAGAGAGCAGACGGCGTCGCTCCGGCGGCGGAGGATATACGGCTGGATGCGGTGATAGGCGGGGAGCGTATAGAGCTGGCGGCCCTCCCGCCGGTCGTTCATATGTCGGGTATATCGGTCTGCCATGAAAGAGTCTCCTTTTATGGGTGCAGAATGGGACCTTTTCGCGTCCGTTCGATGGACACAATTCACTTATTATATAATATTATATAGTTTCTTTCCGATTTTGCAAGCATAAAATACAACATGCCCAAACGCAGAACGCTTTGTTTGGTTAAAACGGAAAAATTCTTGCGCATATGGTTTTTCGGGTGACAATTTACCGACATTATAACTTGAATTTGATGAAAAAAAGGTGTACAGTTACGATGTCAGAAAATTTGGCTTTGACGGGAGGTGTTTCAAAAAATGGCACTGGAAGCAATTCTTGCCGTAGAACAGGCGGAACAGGAGGCGGCCCGGAAAAAGGCGGACGCGGCGCAGAAAGCGAAGGAGATCACCGCAAAAGCCGACAAAGAAGGGAACGCAGCCGTGAAAGAAGCCGCGGAAAGAGCTGCGGCGGAGCTCTGGGCTCTCGCGAAGAGCGCAGAGGAAAAGAGCGCTGCGGAAAGTGAAAAGATCCGGGAAGCGGCCCGCAGGGAGATGGACTCTCTGCGCGCTCTTGCGGAGAACCGTCTGGAAGAGGCGGCGGACCGGATCGTGGAAAGGATCGTGAACGGATAAATGAGCATTGTAGCCATGAAAAAGCTCCGGCTCATCGGCGTTCATTCCCAGAAGGAAGAACTGCTGCGTGAGCTGATGCTTCTCGGCTGCGTGGAGGTGTCGGATCCGGCAAACCGGCCGGACCGGGAGGAGCTTGCCGCCTTCCGGCGTTCGGACGGCGGACAAGTCTGGCAGAAGCGCTCGGATCAGACAACGATCGTCAACGCGCTGCGGCTGCTTGACAGGCACGCCCCTGCCAAAAAGGGCCTGCTCACGCCGAAGCCGGAGGTCGAATGCGCCAGACTGCTCGACGAGAGCGCTTTGGACGCCGATCTTGCTCTGGCGGGGGAGATCCTCTCGCTGGATGCGGAAGCGCGCAGCCTTCTCACCCGCGCAAGCCGGGAACGCGCCTCGGCGGAGGCCCTGACTCCGTGGACGGCGCTGAATGTCCCGCTCGAACGCATGGAGACGCAAAGCTGCGAAATGCAGCTCGGCACGCTTCCCGCCGCCGTCCCCATGGAGGAAGTGAACGCCGCGCTCTCGGAACTGGAGGTCTGCTTTGATCTCGTTTCCGAGGACAAGACCAGCCGGTATGTGTCGCTGCTCTTCCGCCGGGAGAACCGCGAGACCATTGCCGCGGCGCTTCGGCCGCTCGGCTTTTCGGCGATCTCTCTGCCGGAAGGCGCCGGCACGCCGGAGCAGATCCGCACCGAGGCGCTCCGCCGCAGCGAGGAGCTGACGGCGCGCTCGGCCCAAAAGATCGAAGAGCTTGCCTCCTACGCGCCGCACCGCGACGCGCTGCAGCTCGGCGCGGACACGCTCTCGACGCGCATCGCGCGCGAAGAGACGGCGGAAAAACTCCTGCAGTCGGAGAGCACCTTCTACTTTGAAGGCTGGCTCACCGCGCCGGAGGAGAAAAAGCTCGGCGAGACCCTCTCGAAATACTGCTGCGCCTGGGAAACGGAGGAACCCGATCCGGAGCATCCGGAGGAGGTGCCCATCCAGCTGCGCAACAACGCGCTGACCCGTCCGTACAACATGGTCACGGAGATGTATTCTCTCCCGGCGTACAACGGACTCGACCCCAACCCCTTTGTCATGCCGTTTTTCGCGCTGTTCTTCGGCATCATGTTCGCGGATATGGCGTACGGTCTGATCCTGCTGATCGCGGGACTGCTCTTCCTCTGGAAGGCAAAGCCGAAGGGAGGCATGAAAAACGCCGCGGAGCTGCTGATCGAATGCGGCATTTCCACATTCATCATCGGCTTTTTGACCGGCGGCTTCTTCGGAGACGTCGTCTCCGTCATCGGCGGCTGGTTCGGGCAGGACTGGTCGATCGTTCCGCATCTCGGCACGATCCGTATCGGCAGCGGCATTGCCATCGATCTGCCGCTCAACCTGCTTTCGGGCAACAATCCGCTGTATGTTCTTGTCGCGGCGATCTGCCTCGGCGCGATCCATCTGGCGCTCGGCGTCGGCATCGGAATGTACCTCAAGATCAAGGACGGCGAGTGGGCGGACGCGCTGCTCAACGATCTGTGCTGGTGGGTTATGATCGCGGGCATTCTTGTCATGGTGACCGGCGGAACAAAAATCGTGCTTTTCATCGGTATCGGCATGCTTGTGCTCGGCCAGCTCATCACCGGCAAGGGCTTCGGAAAGATCACCGGCATTTTCAGCGCGGTGTACAACGGCGCGACCGGATATCTGGGCGATCTGCTCTCGTACTCGCGTCTGATGGCGCTGATGCTCGCTGGCAGCGTTATCGCGAGCGTGTTCAACCAGCTCGGCTCGCTCGGCAACGCCAACGGCATGACGGTGGGCGGCACGATCCTTTTCATCATCGTGTTCTGCATCGGCCACGCGCTGAACTTTGCGCTGAACCTGATCGGCTGCTTCGTGCATACGCTGCGTCTGCAGTTCCTCGAATTCTTCGGCAAGTGGTACCGGGACGGCGGAAGGGCTTTCCGGCCATTGAAAATTCAAACGAAATATGTAGATATCAAGGAGGAGTAAAACAATGATTAGTGCATTCTTTGAGAGCTTCGGCGGTCTCGCCATCGGTTTCCTGGGCGCGTCCCTCGCGTGCGGCCTCTGCTGCGCCGGTTCGGCAAAGGGCTGCGGCCTTGCCGGCGAGGCCGGCACCGGCCTTCTCAGCGAAGATCCCTCTTACTTCGGCAAAGTCCTGATCCTTCAGGTCATCCCCGGCACCCAGGGCCTGTACGGTCTCGTCGTCTGGTTTTTCGCTCTGCTCCAGATGGGCGTGTTCGGCGGAAACGTCGATCCGCTCGGGCTGACCGTCGTTGACGGTCTGCGTGTCGCCTGCGCCTGCCTCCCGATGGCTACCGGCGCCGCGATCTCCGCTCCGGCGCAGGGCCGCGTGGCCGCTACCGCCGTCAACCTGATGGCCAAGCGTCCCGACGACTGGGCGAAGGGCATCATCCTCTGCATCACGGTCGAGTTCTACGCCATCCTCTCGCTGCTCGCCTCCTTCCTGATGCTGCTGAACCTGCACCTCGGCGCCTGATCCGGAAAGGACCGGTATCGCCATGAACGGAATTGAAAAAATCACGGCCCGTATCACGGCAGAGGCGGACGAAGCCGCCGCCGCCGTGATCGCCGAGGCCGAAAAGACGGCGGAGGAGATCCGCGCCGGCTACCAGAAAAAAGCGGACGAGGCGTATGAAGCGCGCATGAACGAGGGCAATACCGAAGTCCGCCTCCGCGCCGAGCGCGTCGAGCGCGCCGCAAAGCTCCAGAGCCGCAAGGATACGCTCGCTCTCAAGCAGAGCCTCCTCGAGTGCGCTTACGACAGAGCGAAGGAAAAGCTCCTTGCTCTGCCGGAGAAGGATTATAAGGCGTTTCTCGCCTCCCAGGCGGGCCGCGCCGCCGTTACCGGGCGGGAACGCATCGTGATCAACAGCCAGGACCGCTCCATGGGCGAGGAGATCGTCCGCGGGGCGAACGCGATCTTGACCGAGCGGGGGCTCCCCGCCGGACTCACGCTCTCGGACGAGAGCGGCGACTTCTCCGGCGGTCTCAAGCTCCGCGAGGGCAGCGTGGAAGTCAACTGCACCGTTGACACGCTTCTTGCGCTGAGCCGGAACAGTCTGGATGCGGAGATCGCCGCCATCCTCTTTGACTGATCCGGTTGGAAGGCGGGAAGAAAATGGCAAAGAAAAACGTTTCGGACAGAGATTATCTGTTCCTCTCCTCGATGCTCAAAGCACGGGAGAACCGCATGCTCCGCCGCGACCGGCTCGAGCAGATGCTCTCCTCCGGCAGCTTTGAGGAGGCAGCAAGGCTCCTCGCCGAGATCGGCTGGCCCGATATGACCGGCATGGGCAGCGCGGCGGTGAGCGAGGCGCTTGCCGCGCGCCAGGCGGAGATCTATGCGGAGATCACCCGCTTCGTTCCGGAAAAGGAACTGGTGGGCATCTTCCGGCTGAAGTACGACTACCACAACGCCAAAACCATCGTCAAGGGCGAGGGCGCGGGCGTTGACGCGGCGTACCTCCTCTCCGACGCCGGACAGATCGAGCCGGAAAAACTCGAAGCGGCGTTCCGCGAGGACAGCTTCCGGTTCATCCCCGGCAAGCTCGGGCCCGCGATGGCGGAGGCCAAGGGCATTCTCGCCCGCACCGGCAATCCGCAGCTTGCGGATTTCGCGCTCGACAAGGCGTACTATGAGGATCTCAAGGCGCTGGCCGACGCGGTTTCGAGCCCCTTTGTGAAGGGCTATGTCACAACGCTCATCGACAGCGCAAATCTCCGCGCGGCGGTGCGCTGTGTGCGCATGGGCAAGGACGCGGAGTTCCTCCGCGGCGCGCTCGTTGCGGGAGGCAACGTCCCCGTGCAGCGGCTCGTGCAGGCGGTGTTCTCCGGCGAGGGGATCGCCTCAGCGTTCGCCGCAACGCCGTTCCGGGACGCCGCCGCGCTCGGCGCGGCCGCGATCGAGGGCGGCACGATGACGGAGTTTGAGCGCGAGTGCGATAATGCCGTCAACCGCTATGTGACCGGCGCGCATCTCAAGAGCTTCGGGCCCGAACAGGTCGTCGGCTATCTGACGGCGGAGGAGGGCAACACCATGGCGGTCCGCATGGTGCTCACCGGGCTTCTGGCCGGCATCGCCCCGGAGCGACTGAAAGAAAGGCTGCGTGAGAGCTATGTATAAGATCGGCGTCATGGGCGGCAGAGAGACCGTTATGGGCTTTAAAGCGCTCGGGCTGGACGTGTTCCCCGTGGACAACGCGGACGAGGCGCGGCACACTCTTCGCCGGATCACCTCCGGCGAGAGCGAGTACGCCATCCTCTATCTGGAGGAAAACCTTGCCGCGGAGCTCTCGCACGAGATCGACCGCTTCAAGGATAGCCCCGCCCCGGCGATCATCCTCATCCCCGGACGGGACGGGACGCTCGGTCTCGGCCAGAGCGCGCTGCGCTCGGCTGTGGAACGCGCCGTCGGCAGCAACATTTTATAAGGACGACCCTTTTGCGCCGCTTACGGCGCGCCGGACGGCATTGCCGCGCCGGAACCTTAACGGAAAGAAGGTAGAACATTGAGCGGAAAAGTGATTAAAGTATCCGGACCGCTGGTGGTGGCCGACGGTCTGGAGGACGCCAACGTATCGGACGTTGTCCGCGTCGGCGAACAGCATCTGATCGGCGAGATACTGAATATGACCGGAGGCAGCGCCTCCATTCAGGTCTACGAGGAGACCTCCGGCCTCGGCCCCGGCGCCGAGGTCGTGACGACCGGCATGCCTCTGAGCGTGGAGCTCGGGCCCGGCATGCTCGAAAACATCTATGACGGCATTCAGCGCCCCCTGCCGGAGATCCGCGATCTTACCGGCGAGACGATCGCCCGCGGCGTGAGCATTCCGGCGCTCAACCGCGAAAAGGTCTGGAACTTCGTCCCCACGGCGAAGGAGGGCGACGAGCTCGGAGCCGGCGACGTGCTCGGCACCGTGCAGGAGACGAGCGCCATCCTCCACAAGATCATGGTCCCCCCGTCGATCAAGAAGGGCACCGTGAAGTGGATCCGCGGCGGCGAATTTACCGTCGAGGAGAAGATCGCCTGCCTGACGCTCGGCGACGGTAGCGACATCGAGCTGGACATGATCCAGCGCTGGCCGGTGCGTATCCAGCGCCCGAACGCCGGCAAGTTTACCCCCAGCCGCCCGCTGAACTCCGGGCAGCGCATCATCGACACCATGTTCCCCGTCGCCAAGGGCGGCACGGCGGCCGTCCCCGGCCCGTTCGGCAGCGGCAAGACCGTCGTGCAGCACCAGCTCGCGAAGTGGTCGGATGTGGACATCGTCGTCTACATCGGCTGCGGCGAGCGCGGTAACGAGATGACCGACGTTCTCAACGAGTTCCCCGAACTGAATGACCCCCGCAGCGGCGAGCCGCTGATGAAGCGCACGGTGCTTATCGCGAACACCTCCGATATGCCCGTGGCCGCGCGTGAGGCGTCCATCTACACCGGCATCACCATCGCCGAGTACTTCCGCGACATGGGCTACGACGTTGCCGTTCTCGCCGACTCCACGTCCCGCTGGGCGGAGGCGCTGCGCGAAATGTCCGGCCGTCTGGAAGAAATGCCCGGCGAAGAGGGCTACCCGGCGTACCTCGCCAGCCGTATCGCGCAGTTCTACGAGCGCGCCGGCTGCGTCACCTGCCTCGGCAGCGACAAGCGCCAGGGCAGCGTTACCGCCATCGGCGCCGTCTCCCCTCCGGGCGGCGACACGTCCGAACCGGTTTCGCAGGCGACGATGCGTATCGTCAAGGTGTTCTGGGCGCTCGACAGCTCTCTGGCCTACGCCCGCCACTTCCCGGCGATCAACTGGCTGACCTCCTACTCGCTGTACACCGACTCGCTGCGCGAGTTCTACGACAAGGAATTCGGCGCGACGTATATGGCGAACCGCACGAAGGCCATGAGCATCCTGCAGGAGGAGGCAGAGCTTCAGGAGATCGTCCGTCTCGTCGGCCAGGACGCGCTCAGCCCCGCCGACCGCATGACGATGGAGACCGCGCGTATGATCCGCGAGGACTTCCTGCAGCAGAACGCCTTCATCACCGAGGACGCGTATTCCTCTTACGGCAAGCAGTTCCGTCTGCTCGATCTCGTGCTGCAGTACGATACGAAGTGCCGCGCCGCGCTGGAAAAGGGCGCGGATCTGAACGCTCTCTTCAGCATCGGCGCGCGCGAGGCCGTCGGCCGCGCGAAAATGGCGCCGCAGGAAGAATATGAAACGGTCTACGACAGCATTCTCGCCGAGATGCAGTCGGAGATCGACGAAGTTGTCCGGGGAGGTGAGGAGCAGTGATCCGCGAATATAAGACGATTAAGGAGATCGCCAGCCCTCTGATGATCGTGGAGAACGTCGACGGCGTTACCTACGATGAGCTGGCGGAGATCGAGCTGCCGAACGGCAGCGTCCGGCGCTGCAAGGTGCTCGAGGTGGAGGGCGACCGCGCGGTCGTGCAGCTCTTCGAGTCGGCGCAGGGCATCAACCTTGCCGAGAGCAAGGTGCGCTTCCTCGGCCACCCGCTGGAGCTTGGCGTGAGCGAGGACATGCTCGGCCGCGTCTTCAACGGCATGGGCGAGCCGATCGACGGCGGCCCGGCCATCATCGCGGAGGAGCACCGCGACATCAACGGCCTTCCCATGAACCCCGCCGCGCGCGCCTACCCCGCCGAGTTCATCCAGACCGGCGTTTCCACCATCGACGGCCTGAACACCCTCGTCCGCGGCCAGAAGCTGCCCATCTTCTCCTGCTCCGGTCTGCCCCACGCGGCGCTCGCCGCGCAGATCGCGCGTCAGGCGAAGGTGCTTGGCGACGGAGAAAACTTTGCCGTCGTGTTCGCCGCCATCGGCATCACGTTTGAGGAGTCGGAGTACTTCATTCAGGAATTCCGCCGCACCGGCGCCATCGACCGCACGGTCGTATTCTCCAACCTTGCGAACGACCCCGCCGTCGAGCGTATCGCCACGCCGCGCATGGCGCTGACTGCCGCGGAGTATCTGGCGTTTGAAAAGGACATGCACGTCCTCGTCATTCTCACGGATATCACAAACTACGCCGAAGCGCTGCGCGAAGTTTCCGCCGCGAAGAAGGAAGTCCCCGGCCGCCGCGGCTACCCCGGCTACCTGTACACGGACCTTGCGACGATGTACGAGCGTGCCGGCCGCCGTGTGGGCCGCGCCGGCTCGATCACGATGATCCCCATCCTGACCATGCCGGAAGACGATAAGACGCACCCGATCCCCGACCTTACCGGCTATATCACCGAGGGCCAGATCATCCTCAGCCGCGATCTTTACCGCAAGGGCGTCGTGCCCCCGGTGGACGTGCTGCCGAGCCTTTCCCGACTCAAGGACAAGGGCATCGGCGAGGGCAAGACCCGCGCCGACCACGCCGGTACGATGAACCAGCTGTTTGCGGCCTACGCCCGCGGCAAGGAAGCCAAGGAGCTTATGACGATCCTGGGCGAGGCGGCGCTGAGCGACGACGACAAGCTCTACGCGAAGTTCGCCGAGGAGTTTGAAAAGCGCTATGTCTCCCAGGGCAACGAGACCAACCGCTCCATTGAAGAGACGCTCACCATCGGCTGGGAGCTGCTCTCCATCCTGCCCGAGCGCGAGCTCAAGCGCATCAAGCCGGAGTTCATTGCGAAGTATCTTCCCGGAAAGCAGCAGTAACGCGCTTCGCGGAAAGGAAGAGGTGATCCCATGGCAACCATAACACCGACCCGGATGGTGCTCAACCAGATGAAGGGCCGACTGAAAACCGCCTCCCGCGGCCACAAGCTGCTCAAGGACAAGCGCGACGAGCTGATGCGTCAGTTTATGGACGTCGTCCGCCGCAACAAGGAGCTGCGCACAAAGGTCGAGCAGGGGCTGACCGAAGCGTTTGGCGCGCTGAGCGTGGCGAGCGCGGTCATGTCGCCGGAAATGCTCGAGCAGGCGCTGCTCTATCCGCGGCAGAGCGTGGCGCTCAATGTGAGCTTTAAGAACATTATGAGCGTCAATGTTCCGGTCTACGATTTCCGAACCAAGACCGCCGAGGAAGGGGATATCTTCCCCTACGGTCTCGCGCAGACCTCCGGCGAGCTCGATGACGCCATGACAGCGCTATCGGGCGTGTTTGAGGACATGCTGGAGCTGGCGCAGGTTGAAAAGACGATGCAGCTTCTGGCGCAGGAGATCGAAAAGACGCGCCGCCGCGTCAACGCGCTGGAATACGTCATGATCCCCGACCTGCAAAAGAACATCAAATACATCTCCATGAAGCTGGAGGAGAACGAAAACTCCACCAAAGTCCGGCTTATGAAGGTGAAGGAAATGGTTTTGCAGGACGCACACCATTACAAATACTGAATTATGCGAAAAGGCGCTCTCACAAGAGAGCGCCTTTTCGCGCGCCGGAATTTCGCTGCGCCTGCGGGGCGTTTTCCCGTTACCGCCCGGCGAGAGAGCCCCACCACTCCAGCAGACGGAAGCGGAAAACATAGCCCCCGCCGTCCTCGGTGATGAGCTTTATGTCGTCATCCGAGAGCGCCGCGGCCTCCTGCGCGGTCTCTGTGCCCGCCGTGCAAAGCGGGGGATACACCACACACCACCAGTTCCGCCCGCCGCCCGCGCCGAGCGTTACGCGAAGCGACGTATATTCCCCCGCGGGAAGGGAGAATGTTTCGTATTCCCGCGTCGGGTACGTTTCGCGGCCAAGCTCCACGCGGGCGCTGCCGCCGCTTACCGTTTCCGCAATTCTCTTCAGCTCCGGAGCGGACGCGGCGATCACCGCCGCCGCGTCCCGCGCGCCGGACGCGGCTTCGAGCCGCGGCGAGAGATACGCGAGCAGCGCGTCCCGCACATCGAGCTTCACGCGCTGATCGGCTGCGCTGTCGGACGCGGCGATCACGTGCAGACGCACGATCTTGCCGGCAAGCGCGCTCTGCCGCCCCTGCGCCCATACGCCGGTGAGCAGCGTCACGCACACCGCCGCGAGCAGCGCTGTTTCCCATGGCTGTAATCTGTCGTTTTTTCGCATAAAAAACCGCCCTTCTATGTAGGTTATACATAGTATGGGCGGTTTTTCGGATTTTCAAACCGGCACAGTCAGGGCTGCGGCGTTTCCGCGGGAGGTTCGGGCGTCGGCTCCGGCATGGAAAGGTCGATGTCCGTAATGATCTGGCAGGCAGGGAGAGCCTCCTGCAGCGAGCGCACCATATCGGCGGACAGCTCCGGATTGCCGGTGATGTTCAGCGTCCGAAGCTGTGCGAGCGAGCGGAGCGCCGCAAGAGAGTTCAGGCTGTTATAGCTCAAATCCAGCTCCTCGAGCGCCGTGCAGCCGGAGAGCGCCGTGATGTCGCGCAGGGCGTTGTGGTTGAGATCGAGCCGCCGCAGCGCCGTATGGCCGGTGAGAGCGGAGAGATCATACAGATTGTTGTAGCCCAATTTCAGCTCTTCCACGGAGAACAGCTCCGCGAGCGGCGCAAGATCGGAAAGCGTGTTGCCATAGGCGCTCAGCCGCCGGAGCTGGTGGAATTTTTCCATGCCGGAGAGTGTCGTGAGTCCCAGCGCGTCGAGCGTTACGTCGGAGGCATCCGATGAAAAGGACTGATCGCCGAAAACGACGGTATAATACTTCGGCTCATGGACGATCTGGCAGTTCGGCAGCGCCGACTGCAGCGCGTCGATGCCTTCGGCGGTAACGCCGTCGTTGTTTTCGAGATTCAGGTACGCGAGCGAGCGCAGCGACGAGAGAAGGTCGTTATCGAGATCGCTCCGCCCCGTGGCGCTGAGATCGAGTGACGTGAGCTTCGGCAACAGAGCGAGCGCGGAGACGTCCGCGATCGGGTTGTTCGAGAGATTCAGCTCGCGCAGCTCGGAGCAGCCGGAGAGCGCGGAAATATCCGTGATGCCGCGGCCGGAAAGGTCGAGCGATTCGACCGATTCGGTGAAGTCCAGCCCGCCGAGCGACACCGGGCGCGATCCCTTTACAACGCCGTCGCTGAATACGCGGCAGCCCGGCAGAGCCTTTTGCAGATCCTCCAGCACATAGTCCATGATCTCCACGCCTTGAATGGAGAGCGTCGTGAGCGCTGAGAGTGACGAGAGCACGGAAAGGTCAGAAACCGGATTCCGATCCAGATAGAGCGTGCGAAGCTGTGAGAGAGAGGCGAGAGGCGCCGCGTCCGTAATGGCGTTATCGGAGAGCACGAGCGTGCGAAGCTGCGCAAGTCCCGCAAGAAAATGCACGTCCGACAGGCCGCAGTTCGTCAGTGACAGCGTTGTGAGATCGCCGAGCGAGGCGATGGAGGCGCAGTCCCCGGCGGAGAGCGTTTTTCCGGCAAGCTCAAAGCTGTCCGCCGCAGGGTCTACGCTTACGCCGGCAATCGTGAGAGACGCGGAAGTGGTGGGCGCGGCCGTCGCTTCGGGCGTCGGCGCTGCCTCCGGAACGGGCTTTGCGCCCGGCTCCTGCAAAAGCAGAAACAGCAGCGCCAGCGCCAGCAGGACAAAGACTGCCGCGGCGATTATGTACAGGATCTTCTGTTTCTTTGTGATCGGATGCATGGCGTCCTCCCGGTACTGCGATTTATCAAAGAATAAGTATAGCCGTTTTGCCGGCGCCCGTCAATCGGCGAAAAAAGGCAGGCGGCTGCGTCTGATACTAAGACGCAGCCGCCCGGGGAAAAGTTCCGCTTATACCTCCGGCACGTATTCGCCGGGATCCACGCTGTTCCCGCCGCGGCGCATGGCGAAGTGGAGATGCGCTTCCTCGCCGGACTCGGCGAGGGCCGTCGCGCCGGCTGTGCCGACCGTGTCGCCGCAGCGCACCGTCTGCCCGACGCCGACGGCGGGAGAGACGTCAAGATTGGCGTACACGCTCACGACGTCGTTGCCGTGGTCGATCTCCACAACGGTGCCGAGAAGATCGTCCTCATACACCGCCGTCACGGTGCCGCCGGACACGGCGAGCACCGGCTCGCCCGCGGCGCACGCGATGTCCCAGCCGCGATGGACGCGCCAGTCGGCCATCGTGCGGTCATAGGAGAGCACCTCCGCACTGTAGCCGCGGAGAAGCGCGCCGTCCACCGGACGGATGAACTGCGGCTCGCCTTCGCTTACCGCGGCCGGGGCGCCCGGCAGCTCCTCGTGAACGGCGGGGGCCTGCGCCTCCGGCAGCTCTTCGCCCTCCGCGGCAGGCAGCACGCCCGTGCCGAGCGGGAGATGCTCGTCCTCGTCGATGTTCATGACGGGAACGGAGCCCTGCGGCGGCGCGCTCTCCTGTGCCGATGCCGTGATGTCCGCTTCCTTGGCCGGATCGCCCTCTACATCAGCCCTGCTTCCGCGTCCCACCAGCCAGAACGAAGTCCCGACCAGAACGGCGCACAGAAGAAGGACTATGTAGAAGCCCTTCCCGGCAAAGAACGCATTCAGCTTTTTGCTGAATCCTTTCTTTTCCTCCATGGTTAACCTCCTCAAATTGGGATTCATGGGTATTTTTGCCTGTACGGAGAAAAATTTGTTTTCAGAAATAACACGGTCTGTTCAGGAAAACGGCGTGAATCTCTGATAATATACAGACAGTCGGACGAAGCAAGACAGATGAATCCCTCCAATTATTTCTTTCCCTCTCATTTCTCCCCTTTCGGGCGGTTTTCCAGCCCGCGGCCGTCTCTCTCCCGGCTGCGAATCGGATGCCAAAAGCGGAACGGCGAATTGCCGTTCCGCTTTTGGCGTCCCGCCGGGGAGCGGGGGACGATACCCGTTATGGAAAAATCTTTGCCCCGGCGCGTTATTCACAGTTTGTTTTCAGAAATAACACGGTCTGTTCAGGAAAACGGCGTGAATCTCTGATAATATACAGACAGTCGGACGAAGCAAGACAGATGAATCCCTCCAAT
>SFFV01000009.1 GCA_004557735.1 Clostridiales bacterium | reverse complement strand
AATACAACGATTTCCCCATGCGCCCCCTCAACTGGCGCTCTCCCAAACTCGTCCTTTCTTCTTTTCCCTCTCTGTAACACATCATTGACAAACCTACAAGTCAAGGATTTTCTGTAAAAATCCCAAGTCATTTTTGATACAGCTTACCGGTTCGATTCCCTGCCGTGAGCTTGCCGAGCGCTTGATGAAACGCCCATGCAAGGACTGCGGTCCCAAGCAGCATTCCTGCATTTACAATGAGCGATAAAAAAATCTGATTGGAAATAAATTGTTTACAGACCGTATAAACGCAGGCACGGACGTTTTCATTCAGCAGATAGCACTCGAGAGTAATTACTCCCAAGTTGGAAAGGAGTTTGAAGCAAGGGGCAGGCGCATGGCCGGTATATGTGCTTTTGCTTAGCAGAAGAGTCGCAGCATATGCGATCGGCACGAACAGTAACCGTGCATAGAACTTCCATTCAAAAATCATTGCTGCCGCGAAGAGCAGAATGCCCAAGCACAGGAGCACGGAAAGCTGCCGCTTGGACAGCGCAGAAACCGCGTTTTGATCCCGAGACACTTTATCGGCAGCATACATTCCCAACCAGAACATGGCTGACCGATTAATCAGCATCCGGTTTACAACATCTAAAACCGGATCGGTTTTGACAAACAGGATCACTGCGGCTGACGCGACGAAAATAAGTGTGCAAACCAATTTATATATTCCGGCAGAACGCTTTAAAAGTTCGTAAAAGAAGGGGGAAACAAGATACAAAACCAATATGACGGATATAAACCAGCAACCCAGACTGCCTTTTGTAAAAAAGGCAAGCAGCGAGAACTGCGAAAGTCCGTCGTAAAATTCTACTCCCGCGAAAAAATATTTTAACGCGGCGGAAAAAAGCGCAATGAAAAACCACGCGGGAATAATTCGGATAAATCTGCGGGAATAAAACCGAAATACGCTTTTAGCGGTCACTTCCGTTTTGCTTAAAGAATAAAAGCATCCATATCCCGAAAGAAAGAGGAATACCTCCACTCCACTTTGAAGAAAACTCGTAACCGAATCGAAAACTTTCCCGTATACTCCGGAAAACGGGTAGTATCCATGGCAGAATATGATCATGAGAATCGCGATGCCCATAAGAAAGCTGCGGCAATCGCCGAGAGTACGCAGCGGGACTTTTTCCCTGCTCATATGAATCCCCTCTTCTATAACCAGAAAATGAGGTTGAATTCATCAACCTCATTTTCTGATCTTGTACAGTGATTAAAGCGCGTTGGTGAGCTTTTTGAGCTCGGAGAGATCGACATAGTCGGCTTCATCCTCGATGGAGTCGTCCGTCTTCATTTCAAAGTTGCGGTACATATCCAGACCGGAGCCGGCCGGGATAAGCTTGCCGATGATGACGTTCTCCTTCAAGCCGATCAGGTGATCGACCTTGCCCTTAATAGCGGCCTCGGTGAGCACCTTGGTCGTCTCCTGGAAGGATGCGGCGGACATCCAGCTGTCGGTGGCAAGCGACGCCTTTGTGATGCCGAGCAGGATCGGCGTGCTGGTGGCGAGAGTGAGCCCCTCTTCCCCGGCGGCAATACGCGCCTTTATCGCGTTGTTGGCGTCCTTGAGCTCATTGACGTCCACGGTGGAGCCGGAGAGCAGGTCGGTGCTGCCGGCGTCCTCAATCCGGACCTTGCGCATCATCTGGCGGACGATGACTTCGATGTGCTTGTTGTTGATATCAACGCCCTGCTGACGGTACACTTTCTGGACTTCCTGCACCAGATAGTTGCGCACGCCGGGACGGCCGAACCTGTCGTCGTTCACGCCGCGGATGCGCAGTACATCGTGCGGGCTGAGCGCGCCGCGGGTCAGTTCCTGACCCTGATCGATGTGGTCGCCGTTCTGCACAATGATGCCGGCGCCGAGGGGGACCTGATACACGCGGGTCTCACCCTCTTCGGCGTTGGTGACAGTAAGCGCCATCATGTTCTTGCGGGCTTCCTCGATCGTAAGCGTGCCGCTGATCTCGCTGAGCACGGCCATCTTCTTGGGTTTGCGTGCCTCGAAAAGCTCTTCGACTCGCGGCAGGCCCTGCGTAATGTCATCGCCGGCGATGCCGCCGCTGTGGAACGTACGCATGGTAAGCTGCGTGCCGGGTTCGCCGATGGACTGCGCAGCGATGACGCCGACGGCTTCGCCGGAGTTCACCGGTTTGCCGGTGGCGAGGTTCATGCCGTAGCAGCGGGCGCATACGCCGCAGCGGGACTCGCAGGAGAGAACGCTGCGAACCTCAACGCTCGTAATACCGTGGGCGGCGAGGAACTTCGCGTCGCCGGACATGAGCAGGCGGTCGGTATCGAACAGCACCTCACCGGTTTTCGGATCGACCACAGGCTTAGCCGGGAAGCGGCCGTGGATGTTCTCGCCGAAAGAGTGAATATACTCATCGTACTTCGGATCCTCGGGATCAAGAACGAACACGGCGTAACCGCGGCTGTCGATCGCCGTGGCGGGGACGCCCTCGGTCGTGCCGCAGTCCGGCTCGCGGATGATAACATCCTGGCTGACATCGACCATTCGGCGGGTCAGATAACCGGAGTCGGCGGTACGAAGCGCCGTATCCGCCATACCCTTTCGGGCGCCGCGGGTGGAGATGAAGTATTCGAGAACGCTCAGACCCTCGCGGAAGTTCGCCTTGATGGGGATCTCAATGGTCTTGCCGGCGGTATTCGCCATCAGGCCGCGCATGCCGGCGAGCTGGCGGATCTGGTTGGCGCTGCCTCGCGCACCGGACGTTGCCATGATGTTGATGGGGTTGAACTCGTCGAGGTTGTCCATCAGAGCCTTGGCGACTTCGCCGGTCGTCTTTTCCCACTCGGAAACGACCATGCGGTAACGTTCGTCGTTGGTGATGAGACCGCGCTTGTACTGTTTTTCGATCAGGAGGACCTTCTTTTCGGTCTCGGCGATCTTGGCTTTCTTCGCCTCGGGAACGACCATGTCTGCGATGGAGATCGTCATGCCGCTGCGGGTGGAATACTTGTAGCCCTGCGCCTTGATGCTGTCGAGTACCTCGGCGGAAATGGTGAACCCGTGCTTCTGGATGCAGCGGTCGATGATGTCGCCGAGCTTTTTCTTGTCCACGCGGAAACCGATCTCATAATCGAACGCGTGCTCGGGATCGGTGCGGTCCACAAAACCGAGATCCTGCGGGATGGGCTCATTGAAGATGATGCGGCCGACGGTCGTCTCAACCGTCTTGTATTTCTCTACTCCGTCGATCGTCTTGGTCACGCGGACCTTGATGGGGCTGTGGAGCGTAACGACGCCTGCCTGGTACGCCATGAGTGCTTCCTCGGGGGTGCTGAACGCCATGCCCGTCCCCTCCTCCTCACGCACATAGGTGAGGTAATAGGAGCCAAGGACCATATCCTGTGTCGGGATGGAGTGCGGGTGGCCGTCCTGCGGACGCAGGAGGTTGTTGACCGAGAGCATGAGAATGCGGGCTTCCGCCTGCGCCTCGGCGCTCAGAGGAACGTGGATGGCCATCTGGTCGCCGTCAAAGTCGGCGTTGTATGCCGTGCAGGCCAGCGGGTGCAGCTTGAGAGCGCGGCCCTCGACGAGCACCGGCTCAAACGCCTGAATGCCCAGGCGGTGCAGCGTCGGCGCGCGGTTGAGCAGCACCGGGTGCTCCTTGATGACGACATCGAGCGCGTCCCAGACCTCCGCCTTCTGGCGGTCCACCATCTTCTTGGCAGATTTGATGTTGTTGGCAATGCCGTCCTCCACGAGCTTTTTCATCACGAACGGACGGAACAGCTCAATGGCCATTTCCTTCGGCACGCCGCACTGATACATCTTGAGTTCCGGTCCGACGACGATAACGCTTCGGCCGGAGTAGTCAACACGCTTGCCGAGCAGGTTCTGACGGAAGCGGCCCTGCTTACCCTTGAGCATATCGCTCAAAGACTTGAGCGCGCGGGAGTTCGCGCCGGTGACGGCGCGGCCGCGGCGGCCGTTATCGATAAGGGAGTCCACCGCCTCCTGCAGCATGCGTTTTTCGTTGCGCACGATGATGTCGGGCGCGCTGAGCTGGATGAGACGCTTGAGACGGTTGTTGCGGTTGATGACGCGGCGGTACAGATCGTTCAGATCGCTCGTGGCGAAGCGGCCGCCGTCGAGCTGGACCATCGGGCGGATCTCCGGCGGAATGACCGGAAGAATGTCGATGATCATCCACGAAGGCTTGTTGCCGGACTGGCGGAACGCCTCAACGACTTCCAGACGCTTGACGATCTTCGCTTTCTTCTGTCCGGACGCGGACTTCAGCTCCTCGCGGAGGTCGTGGGACAGCTGCTCGCAGTCGATTTCCTCGAGCAGCTTTTTGATAGCCTCGGCGCCCATGCCCGCCTGAAAATCGTCCTCATACTTCTCGCGCATATCGCGGTATTCCTTCTCGGAGAGAAGATCGCAGCGCTTGAGCGGCGTGGAGCCGGGATCGGTGACGATATAGGAGGCAAAATACAGGACCTTTTCGAGAGTGTGCGGCGTCATATCGAGCAGCAGGCCCATGCGGGACGGGATGCCCTTGAAGTACCAGATGTGGCTGACCGGCGCGGCCAGCTCAATGTGGCCCATACGCTCGCGGCGCACCTTGCTCTTGGTGATCTCCACGCCGCAGCGGTCGCAGATCTTGCCCTTATAGCGGATCTTCTTATACTTTCCGCAGTGGCATTCCCAGTCCTTCGTGGGTCCGAAAATGCGCTCGCAGAAAAGGCCGTCGCGCTCGGGCTTAAGCGTGCGGTAGTTGATGGTCTCCGGCTTTTTTACTTCGCCGTGGGACCAGGAAAGGATCATTTCGGGAGAAGCAATGCCGATCTGAATGGCGTCAAACGGGGTGTAGCTCATTATTCTCTCTCCTCCACTTCATCCATATCTTCGTCGCCGAAGGAGTCTTCATTCTCCGACTCATCGCCGAACACCGACTGACTGCGGTCGATGCTGAATCCGGCGTCGTTGAAGTCTTCCTCGCTCGCGCGGTAATCGTCGCGCATGCCGGGGATGTAGTCATCCTCGTCGTCCTCTTTGAGCTCGATCTCCTGTCCGTCCTTGTCGAGGACCTTGATGTCCAGACACAGGGACTGCAGCTCCTTGACCAGAACCTTGAACGATTCCGGCACGCCGGGCTGCGGGATGTTGTGCCCCTTGACAATGCTCTCATACGTGCGGACACGGCCGGTAACGTCGTCGGACTTGACAGTCAAAATCTCCTGCAGGGTATGCGCCGCGCCGTAGGCTTCGAGCGCCCAGACTTCCATTTCGCCGAAGCGCTGGCCGCCGAACTGCGCCTTGCCGCCGAGCGGCTGCTGCGTAACGAGGCTGTACGGGCCGGTGGAACGGGCATGGATCTTATCGTCAACAAGGTGGTGCAGCTTGAGGAAGTAAACCCAGCCGACGGTGACGTCGTTGTCGAACTTGTCGCCGGTGCGGCCGTCGTACAGCACGCTCTTGCCGTCCTCACGGAGTCCGGCCTTGCGGAGCGTCTCGCGGATGGTGGTCTCGTTCGCGCCGTTGAAGATCGGGGTGGCGACCTTCCAGCCGAGCGCCTGCGCGGCGTAGCCCAGGTGGACCTCGAGAACCTGTCCGATGTTCATACGGGACGGAACGCCCAGGGGGTTGAGAACGATGTCGAGCGGCGTGCCGTCCGGCAGGTACGGCATATCCTCACGCGGCAGGATGCGGGAAACGACGCCCTTGTTGCCGTGGCGGCCGGCCATCTTGTCGCCGACGGAGATCTTGCGCTTCTGCGCAATATACACACGGACGACCTGATTGACGCCGGGAGACATTTCGTCGCCGTTTTCGCGGGTGAACACTTTGACATCGACGATGATGCCGCTCTCGCCGTGCGGGACCTTCAGCGAGGTATCGCGCACTTCACGGGCTTTTTCGCCGAAAATGGCGCGGAGCAGGCGTTCCTCGGCCGTGAGGTCCGTCTCGCCCTTGGGCGTGACCTTGCCGACAAGAATATCGCCGCTGCGGACCTCGGCGCCGACGCAGATTATGCCGCGCTCGTCGAGGTATTTGAGAGCGTCGTCGCCGACGCCGGGAATATCGCGGGTGATCTCCTCGGGTCCGAGCTTCGTGTCGCGGGCGTCGCACTCATACTCCTCCACATGAATGGAGGTGTATACATCGTCCATGACGAGGCGCTCGTTGAGGAGAACGGCGTCCTCATAGTTGTAGCCTTCCCACGTGGTGAAGCCGACGAGAACGTTTTTGCCGAGGCTGATCTCGCCCTGCGAGGTGGAGGGGCCGTCGGCGATAACATCGCCCTGCTTCACGCGCTCGCCGGCTCTGACGATCGGACGCTGGTTGAAGCATGTACCCTGGTTGCTGCGCGCAAACTTAATGAGCTTGTAGTCCTTGCTCTCGCCGCTGTCGTAACGGACGGAGATGCTGTCCGCGCTCACGCGGGTGACAATGCCGTCGCCCTCGGCCAGGACGACAACGCCGGAGTCCACCGCGCAGCGGTGCTCGATGCCGGTGGCAACAATGGGCTGCTGGGTCGTCATCAGAGGAACGGCCTGACGCTGCATGTTCGCGCCCATCAGAGCACGGTTCGCGTCGTCGTTTTCGAGGAACGGGATCATCGCGGTGGCGATGGAGATCATCATGCGCGGGGAAACGTCCATGAAGTCGACCTTTTCGCGGTCAACGTCAATGATCTCGTCGCGGTGGCGGCAGGTCACACGCTTGTTGACAAGTCTTCCCTGCTCGTCGAGCGGCTCGGTCGCCATGGCCATGACGTACTGGTCTTCCACGTCCGCCGTCATGTAAACGACTTCTTTGGTGACAACGCCGGTCTCCTTGTCGATGCGGCGGTACGGCGTAATGAGGAAGCCGTACTCGTCCACGCGGGCGTAGGAGGACAGGTAGTTGATAAGGCCGATGTTCGGACCTTCGGGCGTTTCGATCGGGCAGAGGCGCGCGTAGTGGCTGTAGTGAACGTCTCGCACGTCGAAGTTGGCGCGCTCGCGGCTCAGACCGCCGGGGCCGAGCGCGGAGATACGGCGCTTATGCGTAAGCTCGGCCAGCGGGTTTGTCTGATCCATGAACTGGCTCAGGGGGCTCGATCCGAAGAACTCCTTGATCGCCGCCGTAACGGGACGGATGTTGATGAGGCTCTGGGGCGTGACGATGTCGAGATCCTGCAGCGTCATACGCTCGCGGATCACACGCTCCATGCGCGAGAAGCCGATGCGGAACTGGTTCTGCAGCAGCTCGCCGACGCTGCGGACGCGCCGGTTGCCGAGATGGTCAATGTCATCCGGCTCGCCGATACCGTGCGCCAGACAGCAGAGATAATTCGCCGCGGAGAAGATATCGTCGCAGATGACGTGCTTCGGCATAAGAAGATCGACGTTCTCCTTGAGGACCTCTTTCAGCTCCTCGCCCTCGTACTGCTCCATGTACTGACGCAGGAGGATAAAGCGGACGCGCTCGCGCAGGCCGAGTTCTTCCCGGATGATGCGGCGGTTTTCCGCATCGTCCTCCGAGAAGTGAACAAAGTTCGCGGCATCGACCATGCCGTTGGAGAACACCCGGACGGTTTCGTTCTCACCGACGGCAAGGCGGACCGAATTGACGCCCTTTGCCTCGAGCTCGCGGACCCGCTCACGGGTAAGCGTTTCGCCGGCGTCGGCGAGAACTTCGCCGGTCATCGGGTCGGCGACGGGCTCCGCCAGGGCATAGCCCGCGACGCGCGGGTAGAGGGAGAGCTTTTTGTTGAACTTATAGCGGCCGACGTTGGAAATATCGTACCGGCGGTGATCAAAGAAGAGGTTTTCCAGCAGAGTCTCGCTGCTCTCCACCGTCGGAGGATCGCCGGGACGGAGCTTCTTGTAGATCTCCAGCAGGCAGTCGTCGCGGGAGACGCAGGTGTCGCGCTCGAGCGTGGTGACGATGCGCTTATCGTCGCCGAAGATCTCGCGGATCGCATCGCCGGTAACGGCGCCGCCGACGGGATTATCGATGCAGCTGAGCCACGTGTGCGGCTTGTCCGCCTTATAAGCGCCGAGAGCCTTGAGCAGGAGCGTGGCAGGCAGCTTGCGGTTCTTGTCGATGCGGACATAGAACACGTCGTTCAGGTCGGTCTCGTACTCAAGCCACGCGCCGTGGTACGGGATGATGGTCGTGCCGTACACGGAGCTGTTGGTTTTGTCCGTTTTCTTGTCGAAATAGATACCGGGGGAACGGACGATCTGGGAGACGATGACGCGCTCGGCGCCGTTGATGATGAACGTGCCGCTTGCGGTCATGAGCGGGAAATCGCCCATGAAGATCTCCTGTTCCTTGATCTCCTCGGTCTCGCGGTTGCGCAGACGCACGCTGACCTTCAGCGGAGCGGCGTATGTGGCGTCGCGCGCCTTGCACTCCTCCTCCGAGTATTTCGGGGGCTCATTCATGGAATAGTCCACGAAGGAAAGCTCCAGATTGCCGGAGTAGTCCGTAATGGCAGCTACGCCCTTGAAAACCTCCCGCAGCCCCTCGTCCAGAAACCACTTATAGGAATTTTTCTGGATCTCGAGCAGATGCGGCATGTCCTGGATCTCTTCCGCGCGGGCATAGCTCTTTCTGATTGTTCTTCCGTACTGTACATCCTTAGGCATCGGCGAATCTCCCTTTTTCCGCCGGAGGAGCTTAGCTCCGGCGCAGAATACCCGTTCCGGGGGGAATATGGATTGCTGTGCCGCTTTTGTGATACGCCCGGGCGCGTTGTAAAAACGTCGGCGTTGGGGTTGATTTTTCACGGAGCGGCTGATATACTAACGATAGTAAAAGGGGCTGTATGCGGCTATTCATAGCAACATATAGCAATTTATTATACCAAGCCGTCCTTGCCGTGTCAAGGGCGATTTTTTATTATTTCTGTGTTGCCGCGCGCCGCGCTGTTTGCCGTAAAAAGCACAGGAACAACGCACTTCCGGAGCTGCCAATGGAACGATTTGTGATCCTGCTCGCCCTGGCCGGGCTGAGCTATCTTCTGCTGTATACCGAAGGTCTTGTTAAAACCTCTCGCGCACGGTTTGCCGTGCTCGGCGCGCTGTTCGCTGCGTTCGGATTGCGGCTTATCCTTTTCGGCGTCGCGCCGAACGACACGGCAAATGCCGTGGAGAGCGCGATCGCATGGTACCGGGACGCCGGAGGCTTCTGGGGCATTCGCTCCTCCGCTCTCCCCTTTTCGATTCCGGTGCAGTACTTTATGGCTCTCTTTTCTCTCGCGCCGGACGGCGGGCTTACCTTATTTAAATATCTCTGTGTTTTTTCCGAGGTCACGATGGCGTGGGCGGCACAGCGGTGCGTGCAGTGCGTCACGGTGCGCGTGCAGCCGCGCCTTTTCGCTTTTCTTGTCGTACTGCTCCTTCCCTCCGGGATTTTCCAGGGCGTCTGCTCCGCCGCGGGCGACAGTCTGTGGTGGGCGTTTATCGCTCTTGCCGCCTCCTGTGCCATGCGCGGTGAATGGCGCTGGTGCGCGGGGATGCTTGCGCTTGCGGTCGCATTTCATCCTGCAGCGCTATGGATTGTACCCGTATTCTGGGTGTTTACCGCCGTGCGGCGCAACACATGGTTTTCGCTGCTGCATCTTGCCGGCTGGTACGTCGCCGTCATGGTTCCGGCGCTGCTGCTCGGCCGGCCCGGCAGCGAATGCCTGCCGTTTTACCCTTCGCTCGCAGCGCTTGCGGCGCGGCCGCTTTTTGGCGGCGCGCCGGGCATTTACTCGCTCTCGCAGTATTCGCTCATCGCGCCGACGGGCATCGCGGTTTATGTTGTTTTCGCGCTGCTGCTTGTCTGGCGCATGAGCCGGAAAAGTCTCGCCGCCGACCGGCGGCGGCAGCTCACGGCGCTCTCTCTCGCCTCGCTCTGCGCCGTGGCTTTCCTGCCGTGGATGTGTGCCGACAGTCTCTACGGCGCGGAGGTCCTCCTCGTCGCGCTCTGCTGTCTTGAGCCAAAGCTCATCCCCGCGGCGGTGTGCGCAAGCTTTGCCTCGGCGCTTGCGCTTTTGAGGGATGTCTACGGCAGCGCCGTCTTTCTCCCTCTCGGCTGGGCAAGCCTCGCCCTCCTCGCCGCGATGATCGTTCTTCTGCTGTACCTTGTTTTCAAGAAAAGGACGGTCAGGCAGGCAGGATGAGCGATTCGGCCGGCCATGGCGGCGCGGGCTTTCGCGGATAATCGAAAGTCCCTCTGATTTTTTATTCCATGGATGCAAAAGGCCCGCAGGAGATCAAGCTCCTGCGGGCTTTTTTTATTCGGTATGAAATCCCTCAATCCTTCTGCCGGTAGCTGCCGAAGAATTTTTCGAAACGGGCCGAAGCGTCTTTCAGCGAAACGAGGTCGGGCAGGTAGACGATGCGGAAATGATCCGGCTCGCCCCAGTTAAAGCCCGTACCGGCGGTGATGAGGATCTTCTGTTCCTTCAGAAGATCGAGCGCCATCTGCTCGTCGCTGTGGATGTTGAATTTCTTCGTGTCCACCTTCGGGAAAATGTAAAACGCCGCTTTCGGCTTTGCAGCGCTGAGGCCGGGGATGGAGTTGAGCGTTTTCCAGATCAGCTCACGCTGCTCGTACAGCCGTCCGCCGGGGCAGAGATACTCGTCCACCGACTGATACCCGCCCAGGGAGGTCTGGATGATGCTCTGTGCCGGAACATTGGAGCAAAGGCGCATTTTGGCAAGAAGATTCAGCCCCTCGATATATCCCTTGGCGTGGGACTTGTCACCGGCGAGACACACCCAGCCGACGCGGAAGCCCGCAACGCGGTGGGACTTGGAAAGGCCGTTGAAGCAGAGCGTCAGAAGATCCGGCGCGAGCGAGGCGAGCGCGATGTGCTCCGGTTCTCCCTGCATGACGAGACGGTCGTAGATCTCGTCGGCAAAGAGGATAAGGTCGTTCTCGCGGGCAACCTGCACGATCTGCTCAAGGATCTCCTTCGGATAGAGCGCGCCGGTCGGGTTGTTCGGGTTGATGACGACGATGCCCTTCGTGCGCGGCGTGACCTTGGATCGAAGATCGTTGATATCGGGGTACCAGTCCTGCTGCTCGTCGCAGAGATAGTGTACCGCTTTTCCGCCGGCGAGCGTGATGGACGCCGTCCAGAGCGGATAATCCGGTGCAGGAACCAGGATCTCGTCGCCGTCGTCCAGAAGGCCCTGCATGGTGAGCGTGATGAGCTCACTCACGCCGTTGCCGGTAAAGATATCGTTGATGCCGACATTGGGGATGCCCTTGAGCTGGCAGTACTGCATGATCGCTTTGCGGGCGGAGAAGAGGCCGCGGGAATCGGAATATCCCTCGCAGTTGCGCAGGTTATAGATCATGTCCAGAATCACCTCGTCCGGCGCGTAAAAGCCGAACGGCGCAGGGTTGCCGATGTTGAGCTTTAGTATGTTCGCGCCGCGCGCCTCCATGCGCATGGCCTCGTCCATTACGGGGCCGCGGATATCGTAGCATACGTTGTCGAGCTTTTTGGACTGCTCGTAATTCCTTTTTTCCATGGTATTTCTCCTTTTGCAAAAAATGAAAACGCCCTGAGCCGAACGGCTCAGGGCGGAAATTGCTCCGTGTTACCACCTGAATTCGGACGATATGTCCGCACTCTGCCCGGTACTGCATACCGGCTCTCAACATAACGGCGAGATCCCGTCCGGGCATTTGCTCCCGGCCGCTCAGGGACGGCTTCCGAACGGAACGCATCAAGGCTTGCACCAACCGCCTTTTCTCTGCATGCGAACGCCGCTCGTACTCTTTCCCGTCAAAGCGTTTTCTTATGGATTGAGTGGAGTCTACCACCGTTCCCGCCGAATGTCAAGCGCAAATGAAAAAAACTATGGAAAGCGTGCCGGCTTTCAGCTTCCTTTCAGGTTCGCATTGTAGTATACTGTGGATGAAAAAGAGGTGTATGCCATGAAAATACTGATCGTGGAAGACGAAAAGCTGCTGGCCGACTCGCTCAAAACGTTGCTCGAGAGCAAGGGCTTTGATGTGGAGACCGTGTACGACGGCATTTCCGGCGCGGAATACGCTGAGCTCGGCGTGTACGATCTGCTGATACTGGATGTTATGATGCCCGGCATGGACGGCTACGCCGTCGCGCGCTCCGTGCGTGCGAGGCGGTGCGGTGTGCCGATACTTATGCTGACGGCGCGTTCAAGTCTGGAGGACCGCGTGGAAGGGCTCAACGCCGGAGCGGATTACTATCTCACCAAGCCGTTTGACATGCGCGAGTTGCTCGCGTGCATCAACGCGCTGCTGCGGCGGCAGGGCGCGCAGGTCGACGCCCTTTCCTTCGGCAACACGTCGCTCGATCTTGCCTCCGGCACGCTCTGCTGCGGAGAAAGATCCGTGCGGCTCTCGGCGCGGGAGTTTGACGTCATGCGTCTCCTTCTCCAGTCCGGCAGCAGCAATCTCTCCAAGGAATCGCTGCTCTCGCGCGTCTGGGGCTTCGAGTCCAACGCCGTGGAAAACAGCGTGGAGGTCTATGTCGGCTTCCTGCGCAAAAAACTTGCAAGCATCGGGTCAAATGTCCGCATTGAATCCGTCCGGCGGCTCGGCTATCATCTGGAGGTGATCCCCGCATGCTGAAAAAGCTCCGGCTGCGGTTTGTCGGCATCAACATGGCGATCGTGCTTGTGATCCTCTGCACGATCTTCGGCGTGCTGCTGTACACAACGCACGCAAATCTCGAGCACGAGTCCATTGAGATGGTCACCGCCGTGGCCGCCGACCCCTTACAGCTCAACTGGCCGGACACGGCCTCACGCCTCCCCTATTTTACGGTACGCATCTCACCCTACGGCAGCGTTCGCGTGAGCGGGGCAAGCTATTACGATCTCTCCGACGAACAGGTGCTCTCCGGCATTGTTACGGAAGCGCTGCGCTCCGGCAGTGAGCAGGGGGTGCTGCACGACTATTCTCTCCGCTACCTGCGCACAACATGGCGCGGGAACGAGTACATCGTTTTTGCCGACGTCTCCAGCGCGACCGCCACGATGCGGAATCTCTGGCGTAACTGCTTTCTTATCGGGCTCTGCGCTGCAGCGGTGTTTCTCGCCGTCAGCTTTCTTCTGGCGCGCTGGGCGGTGAAGCCGGTGGAGAAGGCGTGGACGCAGCAGAAGCAGTTCGTATCCGACGCCTCGCACGAGCTGAAAACGCCGCTCACCGTGATCCTCACGAACGCGGAAATGCTCAAAGACCCCTCCTACTCCGAGCCGGATCGCCAGCGCTTTACCGAGAGCATTCTCACCATGTCCTACCGGATGCGCGGGCTGGTGGAGAGTCTGCTCGAGCTTGCGAGAGTGGATAACGGCGCAGTAAAAAAGGTTTTTACGCCGCTCGACTGGAGCGCTATGACGCAGGACGCCGTGCTTCCGTTCGAGGCGCTCTTTTTTGAAAAAGGTCTGACGCTGGAATGCGCCGTCGAGCCGGGCATTACGGTACAGGGCAGCGCGCAGCATCTCCGGCAGAGCATGGAGATCCTGCTCGACAATGCCGTTAAATACTCCGCCCCCGGCACAGTCCGCGTGGAGCTGAAAAAGACCGGACACGACAAATGCACGCTGAGCATCGAAACGCCCGGCGAACCTCTCTCACCGGAGGAGTGCAAAAACGTGTTTAAACGCTTTTACCGGGCCGACCGGGCCCGCGCCATGGATCACAGCTACGGTCTCGGCCTTTCGATCGCCGAAAGCATCGTGACCGAGCACGGAGGAAAAATTCGCTGCGAGGGCAAGCCGTCCGGGAACGTATTCTCCATCACACTCCCGACAGCAAAAGAGGAACAAAAATGAGCTTTGCGCGCGGCAGCTTTTCCGTTCCCTCGGGTATACGGAAATCAGCGTCGTCCCGTGCACGATCAACGATTACGCGGCGCTGCCGGACGGGAAATCCCATCCGGCAGCGTTTGCGTTTTATTCCTTTTTCCGAAAAGCCGCCAATCCGGCGGCGGCAAGTAACATGATCCCGCCGCCGACCACGGCAAAGCCCGCGGGACTTGACGTGTCGAGCAGAAAGGAGAAAACGAACGAGCCGACCGGCATGAACAGCACCGCAACCGTAAAGATGATGCTGAACACGCGGCCGAGATACGCCTCGTCGGCACGCAGCTGCACATACGACATGAACTGGATATTGAAAACCGTCAGCGCCGTGCCGGAGAGAAGAAACGGAACAAGGCAGACGGCGGCGCTTCCCGTGAGCGCCGCAAGCGGTTCAAGCGCGAGTGCCGCGCCCATCGCGCCGAGAAAAAGTACCATAATGCGCGCGTTTTCCTTTACCCGGCTTCCAAGACGCGAGCTGATCAACGAGCCGAAAAGGCCCCCCGCCGCCTCCATGATGAGCACCTTGCTGTAAAACTCGATGCCGAAGGAGGCATACATCACGTCGGTATACGGGCAAAGAAGATTAAAGCCCGCAAGGAAGAAATTGACAAGCGCCGAGAGAAGGATAAGGAACAAAAGCTGCCGCTCCCGCACGAGATAGGCAAAGCCCCCGGCGATATAGGCGGTTGTTCGTAAAACAGTATTGTGCCGAGATCAACGAAGCGGCACGAAGCCGCATGGAGCTGATCGCGCCGGAGCTGGCAAAGCAAAACAGTATGGCCGAAAACCAGATGGAATGGTATGGCAGAGGAATGCTTGCAAGGCACAGGCCAAAGAATGTGAAAATGGAATTGATTTACGATTGAGCGAGGAAGTCCGGGCAGAAAAACTGTTCGGACTTTTCTCATTTTTTGCCAAAGTTGCGGTAGAATTGTTCACAGGGTCATGGTATAATTTGCGCAAGTAAAATGAACGACATATCGGAATTTGTAGAGGTGTTGAACTTGGATATTAGAAGAACAAAATCGTATTATGAACAGATAAGCAATCGTGACTTATGCGACTGCGCATATTGTCAAAACTATGTCCGTGAAATCAAAGCAACCTATCCGGAAATTGCTGAATATCTCTTTTCGTTAGGAATTGATATAGAAAAACCGTTTGAAACAATGCCTCTTGAACCAGATGAAACAGGGTATATCGAGTATATATCTCCCCAATATATCGTTTGTGGAGAGCCTGATGATTTTGTCAAAACAGTCATAGGTTCTGTAAATGTGGATGTCGCTGGTTCTCATCCGTCAACGCAGATAAATGAAGCTCATTTCGTTATTGAAATATACCCTGTTCGGTTGAAGTGGGTAATGTAGACAAATTCATATTTGCCGGGGAGTTGAGCAAAAGAAAAAATCCCTTTAGGAACTAAAGGGCGCACTTCTATACTCTCTATCGAGAGTAGTGCGTCCTGCGGAGTTTCAGTATCCGTCAGCAGGAGAAAACTGCTTGACCGAGGATGTTGCGTCACTTTGTTCCGTCAAGGTGGCTACAACCCCCTTGCGCCGCTAAAGCGGCTATCCCCTGTGTACTTGCTGCGGCCAAACGGTTCTGACAAAGCGTTCGCCGCCAGCAAGTTTGAAGATTAGACAGAAATAAATCCTCCGTATGGCTTAGATCATACGGAGGATTCACTGTTTTACGAGCACCGCCCTATCGCGGAAGATATTTTTCTTTTCCTTTGTCTTTTTCTGCGTTTCCGAGATCGGTATGAGAAGCATTTCGGAAGCGGCGGACAGCAGGAATGTGAGCGCGTCGAAGAGAAGCGCTCCGCGCACGCCGATCCACCGCACGAGCAGCATAGCGGCCATCGGCCCCGCGATCTTGACGATCTCTCCCCCGCCGTTGCTGACGGAGTTAAACATACCGATGCGTTCACCGTCGATCATTTCGCGGACGATGGAGCGGTACGTCGGGGAATTGAACGCATAGACGACCGCAAGCAGGGCGTTCGCCGCAATGACGGCCTCCGCCATGTGCGGCGAGGCGGCGAAGAAGCTCGCCGCAAAGCAGATGACCGCGGCCAGAATGTCCGTGACGATGAGGATCTTCTTCCGGCTGCCGCTGTCGGCCTTCGCCCCGCCGATGAGATTGAATGCGATCTGTATGAGCGTCTCCGAGCTCTGATAGAGCGCCAGCACCCACGGCGCGTGGGAAAACGCGCCGACGATGCTCACGCTGTTCGCATAGTCAAAGACGATGTTGCCGAGCTTGGACGTCCACTTTCCAAACCAGAGCAGCGACTCATTCTTTCTCTCTTTTCGCATATTCTCCCCTCAGCCGAGCAGCACCCAGCCCTCTTTCTCTTCCGAATAAAACATTTCGCTGTAATCGGCGCCGTCGCAGATACGCAGCACCTCGTGCATGCCCCAGATGGTATCGAGCCGGGCAAAATCCTCCCGCTCGATCCAGAACACGCGCCCTTCTCCGGAAGATTGGAGTGTGCCGGAAAAGCGGTCGGCGCGGTAGAGCGCGACGATAAAGCGCGTGCCATCCTCACGCATCCAGTCCTTGAGACCGCAGAGCACCGGATGCTCAACGGTAAGGCCGGTTTCCTCACGCATTTCGCGCACGACGGAGGCAAGCATCGACTCGCCCGGCTCCACGTGGCCGCCCGGAAAAACGACGCCGCAGCCGACCTTGTCCTGCACGAGGACCCGGCTGCCGTCGCAGATCACGCAGAGGTTGGTAAGCTCAACAAGGCTTGCACGGCTCATGTCTTTGCTTCCCCGCGCTTCAGGATCGTCATAAACTCGTCGCCGGTGATCGTCTCTTTCTCATAAAGATACTGCGCAAGCGCATCGAGCTTTGCCCGGTTTGCGAGAAGAAGGTCCTTCGCCTTTTCGTGCTGCGCCTTTACGAGCGCGACGACCTTATCGTCAATGATCTTCTGCGTATCCGCCGAGCACGCGAGCGAGGCGTCGCCGCCGAGATACTGGTTGGTGACGGTTTCGAGCGCGACCATATCGAAATCGTCGCTCATGCCGTAGCGCGTGATCATGGCGCGGGCGAGCTTCGTCGCCTGCTCAATGTCGTTGGAAGCGCCGGTCGTGATCTCGCCGAACACGATCTCCTCGGCGGCGCGGCCGCCGGTGAATGTGGCGATCTTGTTTTCGATCTCCTGCTTTGTCATAAGGTACTTGTCGCCGGTTTCAACCTGCATTGTATACCCCAGCGCACCGGACGTTCGCGGGATGATCGTGATCTTCTGCACGGGTGCGGAGTGCGTCTGCATCGCCGCAACGAGCGCGTGGCCGATCTCGTGATAGGCAACGACCTTCTTCTCCTGATCGGAGAGAACGGCGTTTTTCTTTTGGTATCCGGCGATGACGACCTCGATGCTCTCTTCGAGGTCCGCCTGCGTGACAATGGTGCGGCCGTTGCGCACGGCGCGCAGCGCGGCCTCGTTGATGATGTTGGCAAGCTCCGCGCCGGAAGCGCCGGAGGCCATACGCGCGATGGTGTGGAAATCCACGTCCTCCGCCGGCTTGATTTTCCGGGCGTGAACTTTCAGTATGGCCTCGCGCCCGGCAAGATCGGGCAGCTCCACCGGCACGCGGCGGTCAAAGCGGCCGGGGCGCGTGAGCGCCGGGTCGAGCGATTCGGGACGGTTTGTTGCGGCAAGGATGATGACGCCGTTGTTTCCTTCAAAGCCGTCCATTTCCGTGAGAAGCTGGTTGAGCGTCTGCTCTCGCTCGTCGTTGCCGCCCATGGCGCCGCCGCTGCGCTTCTGGCCGATGGCGTCGATCTCATCGATAAACACGATGCAGGGCGCCTTCTCCTTTGCCTGGCTGAAGAGATCGCGCACCTTGCTCGCGCCCATGCCGACAAACATCTCCACAAACTCCGAGCCGGAGATGGAGAAGAACGGCACGTTGGACTCGCCCGCCACCGCTTTGGCGAGCATCGTCTTACCCGTTCCCGGAGGGCCGACAAGCAGAATGCCTTTCGGCATCGATGCGCCGGCGTCCGTATACTTGCCCGGATTGTGGAGATAGTCCACGATCTCGGCAAGACTCTCTTTTGCCTCGTCCTCGCCGGCGACGTCGCTGAAGCGGATGCCCTGCGTGGACTGGACGTAGATCTTGGCGTTGCTCTTTCCCATGCCGAAGGACATGACGTCCTTGCCGCCCATCTGATCCATGAGCTTTTTTCGCATGAACTGGCCAAGGAGGAAAAAGATGACCAGCGGCAGAATAAGCGTTAAAAGATAACTCAGGACCGGCGACATGGCCTGCTCGATGTCCTTGGCAAACTCCGCGCCGCAGTCATAGAGGCGCTGCGTGAGCATCGGGTCGTACATCACGCCGGTCACATAGATCGTTCCGTCGTTTTTGTCGGTGAATACGATCTCCGTATCGCTCACGTCCACCTTGCCGATCTGCCGTTCATCGATCATGCGCATGAAGGTGCTGTAGTCCGTCTCCACAATGCGCTGTCGGTTCAGCAGCGGCGCGACAAAGATGTTGAAGAGAAGCAGCGCAATGAGCGTGATCGCGTAAAAATACGCCAACGGCTTTTTGGGATTTTTAACTTCTTTCATTGACGATACCCCCTTGGAGTTCTTTTAAAGGATTTTCCGGCATTCAAGATAATAGCGCTTATCGCGCGCATTGCCCATGGAAAAGCTCTTTTTCGGCAGAGCGCCGTTTTTGAGAACGGACAGGAACAGCCCGTTCTTTTCCACCGGCGGCAGCAGCACTGCGGCGCAGTTCGGCTTTTCGCCGAGAGAGCGCGCCGTGTCGCCGCCGTGGATATAGTCGATCGTCCCCCCATGCCCGGCAATATAGGCGCGGCAGAAGCTCTCCGCCGCCGCAACGCGCTCGCCGAGCGTTTTGTCCTTTGCTTCCCACTCCGCCCGGTGCGCGGCAAGACTGCGGGCAAAGTCGGACGTATCGGTATCAAAGAGCACGCGGTGGATCGGCTCAAAATCGAGCGACGGCTCGTGGATGTTCTCGACCTCCACAAGAGCGAAGCGCGCAGGATCGGTCTGCCGTTCGTTCGGGGGAAGCGTTTCGCGTTTTTCCTCCCAGAACCGTTTGGCCGCGGCAAGCGAGTGGTTGCCGTCGCCGACGGCAAAGGTGAGCCGGCCGTTTTCGGCGGCATCGCCGTATTTTTTCCGCTGCAAGGCGGCATTATCGAGCGCGTCGAGCGCCGCCTGTACCGCCGCTTTCGTCTCTCCGCTCACGCGCCACCCGGTGATGTGTCCCCCGCCGAGCATGAGATCGAAGTCGTAGACCTTTTCCAGCGTGTCCTTTGCCTTCTCCGCCAGAGACAGGACGCTGTCTGTCCGGTCATCCATCAGCAGGAGCGTGTGCGGCATTTCCAGCGGTGCGCCCCGGCGTATGTTCACGCGCGGCGGCAGACGCTCCTCCACCGTCCCCTCCGTGGAACGGACGCTCGTATGCTGCGTTCCGGTAAAGTCGTACTGCTCAAGATCGAGCGCCGCGACAAGGCCGCGGCGGACCCGCCCGTCCGGCAAAATGCGCTCGACATAAATAAAGCTGTCCGGGATCGTCTGAAAAACTCCCTCCGCGAGATAGCGGCGCATCGTGTCGGCGATACGCCTGTCCGCGCCCTCGGCGCGGGCGGTATGCAGCCACGCCTCGGGCAGCATGAGAGAGAGCGTGCTCGGCTTTTCCGCCGCGCGCATTTCCGCCGCGGCCCAGTAGTCCGGCTCGGCCGTGAACTGATCGCACGCGATCACGCTCCACGCGCTCATATCTTCGGCGCGCGGGAGAAGAATGTCCGTACTTGTGATGATATGCATAAGCTGTTACTCCTTAAAAATTCCCGGGAGACTATAATTATATAGTCTCCCGGGAAAAAGGTCAATCATGTTCCCAAGTATGCCTTCTTGACGGCCTCATTGTTCAAGAGGTCCCTGCCCGCGCCGGAGAGCGTGATGCATCCGGTCTCCATGACATAGGCGGAATCGGCGACCTTGAGCGCCATGTTTGCGTTCTGCTCGATGAGCAAGATGGAAACGCCCTGGCGGTTGATCTGGCGGATGATCTCAAAAATATCGCGCACGACGAGCGGCGCAAGCCCGAGCGACGGCTCGTCCATCATGATGAGCTTCGGGCGCGCCATGAGCGCGCGGCCCACGGCCAGCATCTGCTGCTCGCCGCCGGAGAGCGTGCCTCCGGCCTGCCACGAGCGCTCACGCAGGCGCGGGAACAGATCGTACACCCACTGGATATCTTCCGAAATATCGTCGCTGCGCATATAGGCGCCGATTTTGAGATTTTCGAGCACCGTAAGGTTCGGGAAGATTTTGCGCCCCTCCGGAACAAGCGTTATGCCCCGCTTGACGATCACCGTACTGTCGCGCCCGGTAATGTTATCCCCGCAAAAGGTGATCGAACCGCCGGAGGGCTTGACAAGACCTGCGATCGAGCGGAGAACGGAGCTTTTTCCCGCGCCGTTGGCGCCGATCAGCGTAACGATCTCTCCCTCGGATACGTCAAAGGATATTCCCTTTACGGCCTCAATGCCGCCGTAATGAACCTGAAGATCCTTGATGGAAAGCATCGTATCATTCGTCATCGTCTGCCACCCCCAAATATGCCTCAATCACCTTGGGATCTCCCTGGACCTCCTCCGGTGCTCCCTCGGCGATCAGCTTGCCGAAATCCACGACATAGATGCGGTCGGAAAACTTCATGACAAGGTCCATGTGATGCTCGATCATGAAAATCGTAAGATCGTATTTCTTTTTAATCTGTACAACAAACTCTCCCAGCTCCGCCGTTTCCTGCGGATTCATGCCGGCGGCGGGTTCGTCCAAAAGCAGGAGCTTAGGCTCCGTGGCAAGCGCGCGTGCGATCTCCAAACGGCGCTGCAGACCGTACGGAAGCGAACCGGCCGGCTCGTTGGCAAGCTGCAAAAGGTTCTGCTCCTCCAGCAGCTCCGCCGTTTCCTCACGCATGCGGCGCTCTTCCGCGGCGGAGAGACGAAATGTGGCGGAAAAAACGTTCTGCCTGGCACGCATATGCTTTGCCGTAAGTACGTTATCGAATACCGTCATGGACTTCCACAGACGGATGTTTTGGAATGTGCGCGCAATGCCGAGCTTTGTGATCCGGTCGGGCGTGGGATTCAGGATCTTTTCATGAAGATACTTATCGGCGTTGCTCCCGCGGTAGTTTTTTGCGGCTTTGCCCGTGGGGTGTGCACAGAGGATCGGCTTTCCCATGAAGGAAATGCGTCCGTTGGTCGGCTGATATACGCCGGTGATGCAGTTAAACGCCGTCGTTTTGCCCGCACCGTTCGGCCCGATGAGCGCAACGATCTCTCCCTTGTTCACTTCAAGGGACAGGTTGCTCACGGCAATGACTCCGCCAAACTGCATGGTGATATCTTCCATGCGAAGAATATTCTCACTCATGGCCGGCCGCCTCCTTTGCCGCTTTTTTCTTATGCGCACGACTTACAAGATGGAACGGATCGCGGAAAAACCGCAAAACAGCCTCCCAGGAAAACTCATTTTCTCCCATTATGCCGCGGCGGTAGAAGAGAACGATCAGCATAATGACGACGCTGAAAACGACCATACGGAAGCCGCCGCGCATAAACGGTATATTCACATGCAGATACGTTACCGAGTCATCAAGAAAACGCAGCCACCACTCGCTGGCGGCAATATAAAGAAAGCTGCCGATAACCGACCCGGTGACAGAGCCAATGCCGCCGATCACAACGATCAGCAATATTTCATAGGTCATCGCCGAGGTGAAGCCCTTTGCCTGCACGCTTGCCTGGAACATGGCAAGCAGCGCGCCGCCGATGCCGGCAAAGAACGAACTGATCAAAAACGCCTGCATCTTTGTTTTTGCAAGATTGATGCCCATGGCCTCCGCCGCAATCTCATCCTCGCGGATCGCCTTGAACGCGCGGCCGTAAGAAGAATTGATGAGAAGCACAATAATCGCGATGCAGACAGCGGAGATGATCACCGGCGTCAAAATGCTGCCGAAGGAAGGAAAGCTTCTTAAAATGTTCGAGCCGTTTGTCACGGGACCGAAAACGTCCCACTGGATCAGGGCGCGGAGTATCTCGGCAAAGCCGAGCGTTGCAATGGCCAGATAGTCGCTTTTCAGCCGGAGACATGGCTTGCCGACCAGCCATGCGAATACCGCCGCAACAAGTCCCGCCGCAATAACGCTCAAAACGACAGGCAGTGTGAAGGTGATGGCTCCGCCGTTAAAATACTGGTAAACGCTGGCCCTGCTTGCCGAAGGAATGGTGAATATCGCGTAGGTGTAGGCGCCGAGCATCATGAACCCCGCCTGTCCGAGCGAAAAGAGCCCCGTAAAGCCGTTGAGAAGATTCAGGCTGACCGCAAGCAGCGAATAGATCGCGGCCTTCTGAATCACGGATGCCAGCATGGAGTAGTGCGCTCTCTTGTCGATGAAAATCAGCACAGCCAGAATCACGGCTGCGGATGCGAGCGAGAGGATCCAGTCTCTTTTTTTGTTTTTAACCATCATCACACCTTCTCACTCTGGGCTTCGCCGAACATACCCGTAGGCTTGAAGAGAAGCACGACAATCAGCAGGGCAAACGTGAACGCGTTGCTGAAAATGGCAATGGCGTCGTTGCTTTTAATAAAGCTTTCACAGATACCGATAATAAATGCGCCGAGAACCGCCCCGGGTATGGAGCCGATACCGCCAAAGACCGCGGCAACAAACGCCTTCAGGCCCGGCATGGCGCCGATCATGGGGCTGACCTGTCCGTAATTGGTAAAATACAGGATCGAGCCGACGCCGGCAAGAAGAGAGCCGATCACAAACGTTACGGAAATAACGCTGTTGACCTGGATCCCCATAAGTCTTGCCGTTTCAAAATCCTTGGAAACAGCGCGCATGGCAATGCCGATCTTCGTCTTGTTAATAAAGATAACAAGGCCGGCGACCAGAAGGAGCGTAAGAATCGGGGTGACTATCGTGATCATTTTCACATTCAGCGAGCCGATACTCAGCGTGGATTTGAGAAACGGGATCTCCGGGTATGCCTTGGCAAGTCCGCCGGTAAGATACGTCGCCAGATTCTGCAGCAGATAGCTCACGCCGATGGCGGAGATCATCACCGACATGCGCGGTGCGCTGCGCAGGGGCTTATAGGCCGCCTTTTCTATGAGAACGCCCAGCAATACCGTAAGCACCAGTACGATCGGGATGGCGAGAAGCGGGCCGGTCGTGGCGCTGACATAGACCATAAAAAAGCCCGCCATCATAAAAATATCGCCATGGGCAAAATTTATGAGACGAAGGATGCCGTATACCATCGTATAGCCGATGGCAATAAGGGCATACAAGCTGCCGACGGTTATACCGGAAAGCAGAATATCCAATATGTAAGAAAAACCATGCATCGATAAAGCCTCCGCATTATTCGTGAGGTGGTAAATACTTAAATTCCCCGGAAAATCCGGGGAATTCAAGCGGTATGATTTTTGAGAAAAAATCAGCCGGTGTAGGCGTCGGAGAAGATGATCTCGCCGTCCTGGAACGTCTTGATGGCAACGTAGTTCTTGATCGCGTCGCCGTTTTCGTCAAACTTCAGATCGCCGGTAACAAGTCCCGGAACTTCAAGATCGACAAGCGCATTGCGGATATCCTCGCCCTTGGTGCTCTGAGCTTTTTCAATCGCCTTATACGCCGCCATATAGGCGTCATAGCCGCAGGGGGTGACGGAAGAGATGTTCTTGTCGCCGCCGTTATCCTTGCCGCCGTTGTTTTCCAGGCGGGCAGGATCGGCATTGACCCATTCAAGGAAGCCCTTGACAAATTCAACGCCGGCAGCGTTCGACTCGTCGGTCTGGTCAAAGAAGCAGCTGAAGAACACGCCGTTGGCGTTCGCACCGGCACGGCTGGCGATGGAGGAGTCATCCCACGTGTCGCCCGCCATGATCTGGCACTCCACGCCCGCCTCACGCGCCTGATTGATGATCAGAGGAGCGGTTTCAATGGAAACGGGAGCAAAAATGCCGTCATAGCCTTCGCTCTTGATGTTTGCCATAATCGTGGAGAAATCCGTTTCGCCCATCTGGAAGGTGACGGTCGTGCAGGCAGCGCCGCCGTCGATCATAGCCTGCGCGAAGTAATTGCCGAATCCGGCAGAATAGTCATCGCCGGCTTCCACGATAACAACGGTGTTCTTGCAGCCCTGAGAGAGCGCGTAGCTTGCCATGACAGCGCCCTGGAACGGGTCGATGTAGCTGATACGGAAGTAATAATCGTTGCCGGCCGTTACCTGCGGGTTCGTGCAGGAAGTGCCGATAGCAGGAATCTTCGCTTTGGCAAAATACTCGCCGCCCGCGATCGCGCAGCTGGAGCCGTAAGTACCGAGAACAACGGAAACGTTTTTGCTGATAAGGAGCTGCGCTGCCGAAGGAGCCTTCGTCGAGTCGGAAGCGTTATCGGCATAGACCAGCTCGATCTTGTATTCCTCGCCGTTAATGTTGATCGTGGGGTACAGAGAATGCGCATACTCAATGCCGAGAATCTCTTTCTTGCCGCCGGCGGCGTTCTGTCCGGACGTCGGTTCGAAAACGCCGATCGAGATCACCTTTTCCCCGGAATCGGACGAAACGGCGCCGGTGCTGCCGCACCCGGCGAACAGCGCGCACAGCATGCATGCGCAAAGGACAATGGCCAAAATCTTTTTCATGGTTGATTCTCCCTCTCCGAAACACATATAGTCCATGAACCACGGACAAATGTGTTTCAATTTAAATATGACGGTAGTATAATACCTCAGAAAGAAAAATGCAACCCTTTTTTTCGCTAAATCGGAAAAAAATTTCAGACGCGCTCTTGGTTATCGTGCACGGCTGCATAGGGAGTGGCGCGATAATCGCTGTCCGCCGCCTGCGCCGCGCGGTTTTGCCAGCCAAGAACATAGAGGTCGTGTGCGCGGCTCCCGAGGTCGAACAGGCGTTGGATGCTCTCATTTTCGTCTTTGACTCGTGCACTTTTGACGACAACAGGAAGAGCGGCGCTCGTTTTCATCTCCCGCAGCAGCGCCGCGCCGCGCGCGTCAAAACCAAGCGCGCGGATATACGGCGGCACACCGTCGGCGTCTCCGGCGCGCACGCCGAGCGCCGCGCACATCACCATGCGGCGCAGCCGCGCGTGGGCATACCGCTTCGATCTGGCAAGATCGGCGATCTCCTCGGGAGAAACGCCGCGGCGCGCGGCCTCATACAGGCGAAAGTGCAGTCCCTCCGCCGCATCCGGCACGGCGGCGAAATCCTCCGGCGTTCTCTCCCGAAGCCGGGAGAGAATTGCCGTTCGAAGACTCTCCGGGGACACGAAGCCGCGCCCGGCTTCGTCCGCGCAGCGAAAGACGTCCCACGCCTCCCCCGGGATGCGCCCGGCGAGACTCTCGCCTTCGCGCAGCAGTGCGCGAAGCTCGGAGGCGCTGCCCGCGCCGTCGTGGACGGATCCCTCGCGGCGGATGGGAATATATTTAAATGTATGGCCGAGCTTTGCCGCCGCGCGGAGGTATTCGACGGCCAGAAGATCGTTCGGCGTATTGAGCACCGCCGCGGTGTTTCCGAGCAAAGCGCGCGCCGCTCCGGCCCGCGCCGCAGCAAACGGCGTTCCGCCGGTAAGCATTGCTTTCAGCGTCTCGTTGTATTCCGGCGTGTCGAGTACCGCCGCCGTCTTTTCGATCGCGGAGAGATCGCCGCTCTCGCTGCCGAACGAAAGCGCGCCGACAACCCCCGTCGCGCCGAGCAGCCCGACGCCGCCGCGAGCGAACCCTTCGGCGGAGGACAGGCTCCAGGGAAGCGGCAGCTCAATTACGAGCGATACGCCGCCGCGCACCGCGGCTTCCGCGCGGGTAAATTTATCGTAGGAGGCCGCCTCACCGCGCTGCACAAAATCGCCGGACATTACCGCGACGACGGGCGTATCCGCGCCGCAGCTTTCGCGTATTTTCCGTATCTGGTACTGGTGTCCGCCGTGAAACGGATTGTATTCCGCAACGATACCGACCGCTTTCATAGGAATCCATCCTTTTTCCTCTTGCGTTTTGGAGAAAAGAACGCTAAAATAAATATTTGTGATACAATGATACCCTGATGCGGTAAAATTTTCAACATGGAAAGGATCCGAACCAATGAAGATTCTGGTTATCAACGCCGGCAGCTCTTCGCTGAAGTATCAGCTCATCGACATGGAGAACGAGTCTCTGCTTGCCAAAGGTCTTTGTGAGCGCATTGGCATCGACGGCCGTCTGACCCACAAGCCCCAGAACAGCAAGCCCGTTTTCGAAGCGGACGTTCCGTTCACCACCCACAAGGAAGCGATCGAGGCCGTTCTTGAGAAGCTGACCAGCAAGGAATACGGCGTTGTTGAGACGATGTCGGAGATCGGCGCCGTCGGCCACCGTGTTCTCCACGGCGGCATCGAGTTCACCGAGTCCTGCGTCGTGGACGACGAGTGCGAAGCCGCGATCAAAAAGTGCTTCCCGCTCGGGCCTCTGCACAACCCCGCCAACCTCATGGGCATCAAGGCGTGCCAGGCGGCGATGCCCGGCGTGCCGCAGGTCGCCGTGTTCGACACCTCTTTCGGAATGTCCATGACCCCGGAGGCGTACATTTACGCCATTCCTTACGAGTACTACGAGAATGACTCCATCCGCCGTTACGGCTTCCACGGCACCTCCCACCGCTTCGTGTCCGCCCGCGCCTGCGAGATCATGGGCAGGAAGGGCACGCGCGTCATCAACTGCCATCTCGGCAACGGCTCCTCCGTTTCCGCGAGCATCGACGGCAAGTGCATCGATACCTCCATGGGTCTGACGCCTCTGGAAGGTCTGCCGATGGGCACCCGCTCCGGCAACCTTGACCCGGCCATTCTCCAGTTCATCATGAACAAGTACGGCTATACCGCCGACGAGATGCTCAACATTCTCAACAAGAAGTCCGGCGTGCTCGGTATCTCCGGCGTCGGCTCCGACTTCCGCGATCTGGAAAAGGCTGCCAAAGAGGGCAACGGGCGCGCGCAGCTCGCGCTCGACAAGTTCGCTTACGAGGTCCGCAAGTATATCGGCTCCTACGCCGCTGCCATGGGCGGCGTTGACATCATCACGTTCACTGCCGGCGTCGGCGAGAACGGCCCCGATATGCGCGAGAGCATCTGCAAGGGTCTGGAATTCCTCGGCGTCCGTGTCGACCACGAGAAGAATCAGGTCCGCGGCAGGGAAACCGACATCTCCGCCGCCGACAGCACCGTGAAAGTATACGTCATCCCGACGAACGAAGAGCTGATGATCGCGCGCGACACGCTCGCTCTTGTCACGAAGTAAGTCCCATCCCGCCCCCTGCTTTTCGGCCGGGGGCGCCTTTTTATTCGGAGGGCTCAATATGAAAAAATGGAAACCGTTCCTGTGCGCGGCGCTCTCGGCGCTGCTGCTGGCAGATCTCACCGCGCCGGTCTATGCTGCCGGGGAGGATGCCGTGCTCCAATTTGACGAGAACGGAGAATTTCGCATTCTGATCGTTGCCGACACGCAGGACACCGCCACCCCGCAGGAGGCGGCGATCCGTCTGCTCAATGCAGAGCTTGACGCCGCCGACGCCGATCTTGTCGTATTCACCGGCGATCAGGTACACGGCCCGTCCGTCCGAACCACGGAGGCAATGGAAAAAGCCCTCGGCGCGATCCTCTCGCCCGTGGCCGAGCGCGGCATCCCGTTTGCCGCCGTATTCGGCAACCACGACGATGAAGGCGGCGTGAGTAAGGAAACGCAGCTCGCCATCTATCAGAGCTATCCAGGCTGTCTCATGTCCGCCGGACCGGACGGCATCACCGGCTGCGGGAACTACAATCTGCTCGTCTGGTCCTCCGACGGCAGCCGCCCGGTATGCAATCTGTGGTTTCTCGACAGCGGCACCTACGGCGAAAAGGGCGTTTCCAAGTACGCCCGCGTGGAGCAGGATCAGATCGACTGGTATACCGCGACCGCCGGGTCGCTCGCCGGGCAGTACGGCGAAATGCTCCCCGCCTATCTCTTTCAGCACATCATCGTTCCCGAGATCTACGATCTTCTGACGGAAGTTCCCGCATCGGAAAAAAAGACGGACGGCGTTGTTGAAGGCTTTTCGAGCCGTTCGGGTCACTATTATAAAATGGGCGGCGGCTTCACCGCCGGTCATCTCGGCGAGGCGCCCTGCCCGCCGGACATCCCCTCCGGGGAATTTGCCGCGATGCGCGATACCGGCGACGTGGTTGCGGCTTTCTTCGGCCACGACCATAAAAACGACTTTGTCGGAACCTGCGAGGGCGTCGATCTTGTGAACACCTCCGGCACCGGCTTTTATATCTACGGCGACCGCGAATACCACGGCGCTCGGCTGGTCGTGCTGCACGAGAATGCGCCTGCGGAGTATGACACGGAAATGCTTTATTATAAGGATCTCGTTTCCGAGCCGCTCCCCGGCGGACTTGCCTCCGTTCACGGGAAATATGTGGAAAATATCGTGATCGCCGCCGTTTCCGGGCTTGTTATAGTCATCGGCGCAGGCATATTCGCGGGCGTTCGCATTGCCGGACGCAAAAAACGCAGACAGAAATAAGATGCAGCGATTTAACCGCCGGAAACACCAAATCTTGTGTTGACAAGCCAATTTCGGCGTGGTATAGTATCAGAGCCGCATTGAAAGGGTAACTAAGCGAGGGATACCTCCGCCCGGGAGAGCGAGTCTGCAAGAAAGGCAGGATGTAAAATGAAGCACGCAGTTATCATGACCGGCGGTAAGCAGTACCGCGTCGCCGAGAACGACGTTATCTACGTCGAGAAGCTCAACGTTGCCGATGGCGAGACCGTCACCTTTGATCAGGTTCTGGCCGTTGTCGATGAGGGCGTCAACGTGTTCGGCACCCCCGTTGTGGAAGGCGCCACCGTGACCGGCAAGATCATCAAGACCGGAAAGAGCAAGAAGATCCGCGTCTACAAGATGAAGCCCAAGAAAAACTACCGTCGCACGCAGGGCCATCGTCAGCCCTACACGAAGGTGGAGATCACCGCGATCAACGCTTGATCCGTACTATTTGACTATTGGAGGTGTGATTTAAATGGCACATAAAAAAGGCATGGGCAGCACCCGCAACGGCCGCGACAGCGAGTCGAAGCGTCTGGGTGCGAAGCGGGCCGACGGTCAGTTCGTTCTGGCCGGCAACATCCTTGTCAGACAGCGCGGAACGAAGATTCACCCCGGCACCAACGTGGGCATCGGCGGAGACGACACTCTCTACGCCCTCGTGGACGGCACGGTGAAGTTTGAGCGCATGGGCAAGGACCGCAAAAAGGTCTCTGTTTACGAAATCGCGCAGTAATTACCCAAAGAGACCGACGGGCTCGTCGGTCTCTTTTTATTTTCAAAGACAGGTGGAACACGCATGAGCTACGGATTTGTAGATAAAGTCACCATCAGCGTTTACGCCGGCAAGGGCGGCGACGGCGCCGTCACCTTCCACCGCGAAAAGTTTGTCGCGGCAGGCGGGCCGGACGGCGGCGACGGCGGACGCGGCGGCGATGTGATCCTCGTTGTGGACGATCATATGTCCACGCTGATGGATTTCCGCTATAAGCGCAAATTTACCGCAGCCAACGGAGAAAACGGCCTCAACAAACGCTGCTCCGGCAAGGACGGTGCGAACGTCACGATCCGCGTGCCGCGCGGCACGCTTGTGCGCGACAAGGCCACCGGCAGCATCATGGCCGATATGTCGACGGGCGAGCCGTTCGTCGCCGCAAGGGGCGGGCGCGGCGGCTGGGGCAACCAGCATTTCGCCACGCCGACGCGTCAGGTGCCGCGCTTTGCCAAGCCCGGTATGCCCGGCGAGAGCCATGAGCTTATTTTGGAGCTTAAACTGCTTGCGGACGTCGGACTTGTCGGATTCCCGAATGTCGGCAAATCCACGCTGCTCGCGAGCGTTTCCCGCGCGCGGCCGAAGATCGCGGACTATCATTTTACGACCCTCTCCCCCAATCTCGGCGTCGTCTATGTTGCCGAGGGCGCTTCCTTCGTGCTGGCGGACATTCCCGGCATCATCGAAGGCGCGAGCGAGGGCGCGGGTCTCGGCCATGATTTTCTCCGCCACATCGACCGCTGCCGTCTGCTCATCCATGTCGTGGACGTTTCCGGCAGCGAGGGGCGCGACCCCATTGAGGATTTTGAGACCATAAACCGCGAGCTTACGGATTATTCCCCCACGCTCGCCTCGCGCCCGCAGATCGTCGCGGGAAACAAGTGCGATCTGCTTGGGGATGACCGTGGACCGATCGAGCGTCTGAAAAAGCATGTTGAGGGGCTGGGCTACGAGTTCTTTGAGCTTTCCGCCGCCACGACCGCCGGAACGAAAGAGCTGATGCAGCGCGCCGCGGCGATGCTCTCCTCGCTTCCGCCGATCGCCGTGTATGAGCCGGACTATGTTCCGCCGGCGCCCGATCTCGGCTCGCCCGAGGACGTGGAGATCGAAGAGGACGACGGCGTCTGGTACGTCTCCGGTCCCTGGATGGACCGGCTCGTTTCGACCGTCAACTTCACGGACTACGAAAGCCGGATGTATTTCGACAAGTCGCTGCGCGATGCCGGGATCTACGAGCGCATGGAGGCGCTCGGGATCCATGACGGCGACACTATTTCCATCTGCGGCATGACGTTTGAGTACAAATCCTGAATGATTCTTCACAAAACCCCCTTCCCGAATGGAAGAGGGTTTTGTGTTTTTTCCCGATTCTGTCTTTGCAGTGCTAAAGTGTATTGACATATCAAAACCGCAGGGATATAATGCAGACAACTTGATTACCGAGGAAAGGAGCTCAGCCGATGCGCCGTATTTCCGCCAGCATGATGACCGAGATGTGCATGGACATGATGATGTGCATGCGCAGCTTTGCTGCGCGTTCCGATGGCCATTTGCTGACTGCTTTTCAGGGATAAAAGGCGCAGTCCGGGAGATCCGGGACTGTAGTTTTGTGAAGCGGGATGCCAAAATGGCAGCCTGCTTTTTTGTTTGTCAGGAGGGTTCGCTTTTGATCCGGCTTCAGAACGTAACCAAAGACTTTGGCGAAGGCGAGGGACAGATCCACGCCGTTCACGACATTTCCCTCACGATCGAGGACGGCGAGATATTCGGTATCATCGGCCTTTCCGGCGCGGGCAAATCCACGCTCGTCCGGTGCATCAACCTGCTGGAGCGTCCGACCTCCGGCTCCGTGATCGTAGACGGCAGGGACCTCACCACGCTCCCCCAGAAGGAGCTGCTGCTCATCCGCCGTTCGATCGGAATGATCTTTCAGGGCTTCAACCTTCTCGCGCAGCGCAACGTTCTCCAGAACGTCTGCTACCCGCTCGAGATCGCCGGATGGAAGAAGAAGGATTCTGTGGCGCGCGCGACGGAGCTTCTCTCCGTTGTCGGTCTTGCCGACCGCGCCAAGGCGTATCCCTCGCAGCTCTCCGGCGGACAGAAGCAGCGCGTGGCGATCGCCCGCGCGCTGGCGACAAACCCCCGCTACCTTCTCTGCGATGAAGCGACAAGCGCGCTCGATCCCACCACGACGCAGTCGATCCTCTCCCTTCTCAAGGAGATCAATCGCACGATGGGCGTTACGGTGATCGTCATTACGCACGAGATGCGCGTCATCGACCAGATCTGTGACCGCGTGGCGGTGATTGACCACGGCCAGATCGCCGAGCTCGGCGCGGTAAGCCAGGTGTTCACCAACCCGCAGTCCAAAATCGCCCGCGAGCTGATCCTCCCCGGCGTCAGCATCGCTCCGGTATTCACCCCCGGCGGCAAACGCATCCGCCTCGCCTTCAACGGCGAAACGACACGGCACCCCGTCGTTGCCAGTCTCATTATGGAGTGCCAGACACCGGTCAACATCGTATCTGCGGATATCCGCGAGATCGACGGTAAAATTTATGGGCAGACGATCCTGGAGCTTCCCGCCGATGAAGCCGGCGCCGAGCGCGCCCGCGCATGGCTGAAGCAGGACGGCGTCTCCTTTGAGGAGGTGTGATGGGATGTTTTCTGATATGTTTGTAAAGCTCTGGCAGCAGAATCTGTTTCTGCTCGGCGTATGGCAGACGATCTATCTGACCGTGATCTCCACGGTGTTTGCCTATGTTCTCGGGCTGCCGCTGGGTCTTCTCCTTTGTGTGAGCGATAAGGACGGCATCCATCCGATGCCGGTGCTCAACAAGATCCTCAGCATTGTCATCAACGCCTTCCGCAGCATTCCGTTCATCATCCTCATGGTAGCAATGCTGCCGGTTGCCAAATTCATTGTCGGAACGTCGCTCGGCAACAAGGCCGTGATCGTAACGCTTGTGATCGCCGCCGCACCGTATGTGGCGCGTATGGTCGAATCATCCATCAAGGAAGTCGATAAGGGCGTGATCGAAGCAGCCGAAGCGATGGGCACCCCGCCGTTTCAGATCATCACCAAGGTGCTCGTTCCGGAGGCGAAGCCCTCGCTCATCACGGGCGCTGTCATCTCGATGGTCACGGTGCTCGGCTACTCTGCCATGGCCGCCACGATCGGCGGCACCGGGCTCGGCCAGATTGCCATAGTCTACGGTCATCAGCGGTTCAATCAGGACATTATATGGCTCGCTGCGCTGCTGTGCATCATCATTGTTCAGATCATTCAGGAAGTCGGAATGTACATTGTCCGCAAAACGGACAAGCGCATTTCCGCCTGATGATATAAAACTCACTCACATATTCCAAAGAAAAGGAGATACTTCAAAATGAAAAAGATTCTTTCTGTCGTCCTCGCTCTCGCGCTGCTGCTCGCGCTGGCCGCCTGCGGCACCGCCTCTGCCCCGTCCGCCACGGAAGCCCCCGCCGCTACCGAGGCCCCCGCCGCCGAGACGCCGGCCGAAGAGCCCGCCGCAAAGGAAACCATCACCGTCGGCGCTTCCTCCACCCCGCACGCCGAGATCCTTGAGCAGATCAAGCCCATTCTCGCCGAGGAAGGCTACGATCTCGAGATCGTGGTTTTCGACGACTACGTCCTGCCCAACACCGCTCTCGAGGACGGCGAGCTTGACGCCAACTACTTCCAGCACACCCCGTACCTGAACAGCTTCAACGCCAGCAACGGCACGCACCTCGTTTCCGCCGGTCTCATCCACTATGAGCCGTTTGGTCTTTTCGGCAACGGCGTCTCCTCTCTGGATGAGGTTGCCGAGGGCGCTACCATTCTGATCCCCGCCGACGACAGCAACGAGACCCGCGCGCTCCTGCTCCTCGCCCAGGAAGGCCTCATCACCCTGCCGGAGGACGCCTCCGCAGAGAAGGGCGTCAGCCATCTCGATATCGTTGATGCGAAGGGCTACAACGTTGTTCCCGTGCAGGCCGACATGGTTCCGTCCCAGCTCGCCAACAGCGACGCCGGCACGCTCGCCGTCATCAACGGCAACTACGCGCTGGCCGCCGGTCTGAAGGTTGCCGACGCTCTCGCCGTTGAGGATGCCTCCGGCGACGCCGCCCAGACCTACGCCAACATCGTTGCCGTCCGCGAGGCCGACAAGGACAGCGCCAAGACGCAGGCTCTTGTCAAGGCTCTCCAGTCCGAGACCGTGAAGAACTTCATCGCCGAGACCTACAACGGCGCTGTCGTCGCCATCTTCTGATTTTCCTTAATATGCCAAAAGCGCCGGAGCTCAAGCTCCGGCGCTTTTCGTATATCTGTGTTTTAATCGTCCTCATCGTGCCAGCCGTCCCAGACAGGGCGGCCGGTGTAGCGCTTCGGCTCTTCCTCGCCGCGGAGGACGCGCAGCGCACCGGCTGCCATCGCTTCGTGCTCGACCTCGCCGGGGTACAGGCTCACCGGCGCGATCCAGCCGCAATGCTCGCGGATGGTCTGCGCGATATCCTCAAAGCGGAGAAGTCCGCCGGTGAGAAGGATGCCGTCCACCCTGCCGCCGAGCACCGTTGCCATAGCGCCGATGTACTTGACGATCTGATATTTCATGCCGTTCCAGACGCGAACAGCCTTCCTGTTCCCTTCCTCCACCATTTTGTGAACGGTGTCGGAGCTGGACGTCCCGAAATGGCTCACAAAGCCGCCGGTACGGGTGCAGAGCTTTTTGACCTCGTCGATGTCTTTATCGCGGACATATTCAAGAATATCCGCCACCGAGACCGAACCGATGCGCGTAGGGGTATAAGGCCCGTCTCCCCCGGCGGCGTCGTTGCAGTCGATGATGCGCCCCTTCCGGTGCGCCGATACGGAAATGCCGCCGTCGATGTGGCATACGATGAAATTGCAGTCCTCGTACTTCTTTCCGAGAGCATGCTTGGCATGGTGCATCGCGACGCCGCGGAGATTGAGCGCATGCATATTGGTATGGCGCGGCACATCGGCAATGCCGGTCATGCGCGCCATGTCGCACAGTTCGTCCACACACGGCGGGTCCACCATAAAGATCTCGCCGCCAAACTCCTTTTGCAGCTCGCGCGCGAGCTGCACGCCGAGATTGGACGGGTGCTCCATGCCGCCTTTCCCGGCGGCGGTGTCGCCGATGAGCTTATCGTCGATGACATATACGCCGCTCGCTACGGGATAACAGCTCCCGCCGCGGCCGACGATGGCGTCCACATCCGAAAGATCGATGCGGTTTTCGCAGAGAAAGTCCATGATGACTTTTTTGCGGTACGGCAGCTGCGCATTCACCGTAGGGAACTGCAAAAGCACGGAAGAGTCGTGGAACACCTTGGTTTCCAGTATTTTTTGATCGTCCGCAAAGAGCGCCAGCTTGGTTGATGTCGAGCCGGGGTTGATAACAAAAATCTTATACTTTTTCATTGCGCAGCAGAAGTTCCATAATGTCCGTATAGTATCGCTCGGCGTTTTCACGGAAGTTCTTTTCCAGCGTTTCCGCCTGCGCTTCCCCGCCGCAGAGAATATGCAGGTTCAGTATCTCTCCCAGCCCGTCGGAGAGCGCGAGATGCACGCGGCAGACGTTGTCCGCCGTTTCGTGCGAAGCGGTGATCATCGCGCGGCGGCGCAGCTCGTCCGCGACCGGCTTAATGTTCTTTTCCATCTTCTGCCGCACCGTCATCGGCAGGCTGCTCTCCACGATATCGCAGTTTCGCGCGCCGCGTCCGGAGATCTTATAGAGATTTCCTTCCTGCTCCACCTGATGGGAATCGACCAGCTCCGCGAGACATTCGGAGTATTCAAAATACCCTGCGTTGCCCTCGGACAGCACGAGATCCGTGAGCGTTTCCCGCGTCACGGCATCCGGCAGACGGCGCAGAATGAACAGAATGAGAATCTTTATATCCAGCTTTTCCTGAAAGTTCTGATATCCTTCCATGGGAGTTTCTCCTCATATTTATATATACAGTCAGTTTATCACCTTTCCCAAAGCGCGTCAATCGGCACATTGGCGCGGCGCGCGCATAGACTGTACTGAACTTTGGTAAAGGAGGAATTCCGATATGGCAGACAGGGTCGTACCCGGTCCGGTGGACAGCTCTGCGTGCGTCAGGGAAGCCGTATGTATCCATACGAAGAAAATATACTCCAGCTGCCGGGATAAGGACTGTGTGGAGGATCTGCGGGTGTTTCCGACGCGGGCGTCGCAGGGCTACATAGAAAACGCCTTCAGCATCCGCCCGAAAAGCGCCGAGCTGCTCTATGCCGGGGTCAACGTTGAGGAAATAACGTTCAACCGCGGGTACTATACGGTAGACGTCACGTACTTTTACCGCGTCACCGGCGAATGTGTCCCGAATGCGAAAATCGTCACCGGCCTCTGCGTTTTTAATAAGCGCGTCATCCTCTTCGGCAGCGAGGGAAGCGTCAAGGTCTACACCTCCGACGGCGAGATCACCACGCAAGCCGATCAGCCCGTCGGCGTTGTGGAGGCGGTCGATCCGATCGCGCTTTCGATGCAGCTCACCGAAAAGGACTGCGCCGCTCCGCTCGACCGTATCCCGGAGGTCCCGGCCAACATTCTCGCCGCGTTCCCGGAGGAGCTGGTGCTCACCGACTCCAACCGCCTCTGGTACGCAACGCTCGGCCAGTTTTCTATCATCCGGCTCGAACGCGACAGCCAGCTCGTCATCCCGGTATACAACTACTGCATCCCGGAAAACGAATGCGTCGGCACGTCGGACGACGATCCCTGCACGCTCTTCGGGCGCATCCGCTTCCCGGTGGAAGAGTTTTATCCGCCCGACAGCCTCTCCACGTGCGACAGCTACCAGAGCCTGCTTCAGTAATCTCCCACAGGCGAAAGCGCCGGAACCGTGCTGGTTCCGACGCTTTTCTTTTTATCTGCCGCCTACCCGGCGGATGACTTCGGCGCAGTGTGCCTCGTCGTACAAAACCGGGACGGGATAGGTCGGGTTTGCCTCGCGCAGCGCCCAGGCGACCATTTGCGGGATGTCCGATCACGTCCAGATGCTCCGGAATTCCCATGCGCTCGTTCATAGCGCGGATCGCGGAGATGAACGCCCCGCTCTTCTCCCGCGCGGTACCGGTCGTTTTCGTACCGGTGATCTCGGCAAGTCGGGCGAGCTTTTCCTCGACCGCCGCGCCGTAATCGGTCAAAACGATGGGGAGAATGACGGCATTTGCCAGCCCATGCGCCGTGTTGTAAAGCCCGCCAAGCGTGTGTGCGATGGCGTGGACATTGCCGACGCCCGCACGGGTGAATGCAACGCCTGCCTTAAACGAAGCAAGCAGCATCTCCTGCCGCGCTTCGAGATCGTGTCCATCCGTATACGCCCGATCGAGACAGCGGAAGATGGCCGCCGTGGCCTCCTCGGCGCAGCGATCGGTCTCTTTCGTTGTGCAGTGAACGCTGACATAGGCTTCCACTGCGTGGGTGAGCGCGTCCATACCGGTCTGCGCTGTTGTGTCCGGGGGGAGATCCTCAGTGAGCGCGGCATCGAGCACCGCATAGCGCGGCACAAGACAGAGATCCATAATCGCGTGCTTGTGCCGTGTTTTCTCGTTCGTAATAACGGCGGCGATCGTCGTCTCCGAGCCGGAGCCGGCGGTCGTCGGCACGGCGATGAACGGCGGGAGAGCGTGCATGACTTTGAAAAGTCCCGTCATCTGTTCCACGGTGCGATTGGGGCGCACGATGCGCGCCGCCGCAGCCTTGGCCGTATCCATCGGCGATCCGCCGCCGACGGCAAGGAAGCCGTCGCAGCCCTCGGTAAGATACATTTCCCGCACCTGTTCGATGACGGAGATCGTTGGATTCGCGCGCACGCCGTCAAAATGGACGGCAGACAGGCCCGCGGCTTCGATCTGCGCGCGGATGGGCGGTACAAGTACCGCTCCCGTATGCCTGCCGGAGACAATCATCACCTTTTTCACGCCGCAGCCGCGCAGCAGTTCCGGGATCTTTGCCGTACTGCCCGCGCCGCTGACGATCTCCGGCTTGCGCCACGGCAGAACGCGCGAGCCGAGGTCAAATACGGTCTGGTAGGCCCGGCAGCAGAGTCGTTTCATCGGTTTCATGCTGGTCATCCCTTTCTATCTCTTCCGGAGCGCATGGAGTGACCCGGTAACCGCGCGACGCGCGCCATGAGCGCGAAGTATGGCGCAGATACGCTCGCCGCGCTGCAAAAGCGCGGGGGTATCCGCCTGATTGAGGAAGAAGATCGGGTCAAAGCGCCCGTACCCTGCCCAGAGAAGGTCTGCCATCTGCTCTTCGGTGAGAGCTTCACCCGAGAGATCCGCAACGTCCTTCGCCAGCGTGTACCGGTGGACGATCTCCTCCGGCTTTTGTCCAAGCGCGGAGAGTCCGGCCACGGCGACGATATGCGTCGTCTCCGGGCGGATCACCGGTTCCCACGCCGCCGGAAATTTCACCGGCAGGCGGCGTGCGCCGTCCGCCTCGATGATGACGGCGCCCGCCGCGCGGCAGAGAAAGCGCATCGTATCCTCTTCCGGCGCGCCGGATTTCCTCTCTTCCGAAAGGCGCGTGCCGGAAGAGGCAATCTTCCCTTCACGCCACGCCGCGCGGCACTTCTCCTCCGAAAACGGGACGCAGAGGACGACGTCCGCGTCGGACGGCGGCATGATGTGCGTTGTCGTAAAAAGCGCCGTCGGCATCAGGGTCTTTGCCTCGCGCGCGAGCGCATACATCAGCGTCGTTTTCCCGCCGCCGCCGCAAAGAGATACAACGTGCTTCTCCCGCTCCGGCAGGCCGAGCAGTTCATGCAGTATCATGCAGTTTCCTCCCCGTTTCACTTTGCCTTCGGCAGACTCCAGCGGTAATACGCCGCGAGCAGGCGCAGCGCCAGCGTGACGGCGGCGCCGAGGAGCATGGCGGGCATCTGCCCGATATTCCACAGCAGAATACACGCCACGGCGCCAAGGATCGAGGCGGTCGCATAAAAATGCTTGACGAAAATATACGGAGGCGTTCCGGCGAACATATCACGCAGCACGCCGCCGCCGCAGCCGGTGACAACGCCGACAAAGATGGCGAGAAAGGCATTCAGCTCGCCTCTGGCTATGTATGCCGTCTGCACGCCGATAACGGTGAATATGCCGAGACCGATAGCGTCAAAGAGAAGGAGCGCCGTTTCGTACAGCTTCTCCTTCCAGTGCAGCAGCCGCCGCACCGGAGGCAGAAATACGAGCAGGGAAACGGCGATCGCCGTGAGCGCATACCCCGGCGACTGAAACGCTGCGGGCGGCGTGATGCCGAGGATGAGATCGCGCAATATACCGCCGCCGACCGCGGTCGTCATGCCGAGGATCGCCACGCCGAAAATGTCCATTTTCTTGGATATGGCGACGACTGCGCCGGAAATGGCAAACGCAATCGTGCCGAGAATCTCAAAGGCAACAAAAATACTCATATTCTATGCCTCCTAATTGGCTACGGAATGATGCACCGCCGGACTGGTGAGATCCAGCGCGCGGAAAGTATACCCGTTTCTGATCCCCCAGAAGAGGATATCCTCCACGGCATCAACGCTGAATGCGTTGGTGTCGTGCTGCAATACGACGGAATAGTCGTGCTTCGGTACGCTTTCCTTAAAATTCTCTGTGACCGTATACCGCGTGGCGTTCGACGCCGTATCCGCCGCGGAAACGTTCCAGTCAAAATAAGCGTAGCCCATGTCGTTCAAGTCGCTTGTAAGGCGCGTCATAATGCCGGGGTTGTAGCGGCTCACCGTGTTTGAGCTGCCGCCGGGGAAACGGACGAGCCTGACATATTCGCCCGTCTGCTCAAATATGATCTCCTGCATCCGGCAGAGATCAGCAAAATACGCCTCTTCACTCCGGTAAATGCCGTTATAGTCGTGCGACGCGCTGTGGATACCGACGGTATGGCCGCGCCGGGCGATCTCGCCAATGCAGTAGGTATAATCTTCGTGGCAATTTGTCACGAAAAACGTTGCCTTGGCACCGTAGGCGTCCAGAATGTCCAAAAGCCGCTCCGTATTGGCGGAAGGCCCGTCGTCAAACGTGAGATAGACCGTCCCCGCGTCCGGCATGACCGTGTCCGGGCGGTCCGCCGCCGTGACGATCACGCGGCGGGTAACGGTCGCGGTCAATCCCTCGCTGTCCGTTACGGAATAGACAACGCTCCCCTCGCCGGCGTGGAATGTGTTCACATCCGCGGTGCAGACGAGCCTCGCGGTGATATCGCCGTCGCGGTCGTCGAAGGCCGTGCAGCCGGGGTCCTCGTATCCGCCCGGCTGGGCCGGGTAAAAAAGAGGATCGTCGCCGATGAGCGTGAGCACCGGCGGCCGGTTCTCCTCCGGTGTCGGCGCAGGCGCCGCCGCGGGCGCTTCCGTCGGCGGCGGCGTCTCCTCCGCCCATGCCGGGGTCGTTTCTTTAAGGTTTACATAATATAATCCGATCCCGCAGAACACGGCCAGCGCGCAGCCCGCAGCGATAAGCGCCAGACCGAGCTTTCGATTTTTTTCCATATCCGTTCCTTTACTTTTCCCCGGCGTTTTCCGCGGCGCGGCGCAGCGCCTCCGCCACGGCGTCGGAGCGCCCGCGGCGGTTAAGCTGCCGGAGCGTTTCGCGTATCTCCTCCCCGGCCTGCATAACTTCCGTATGGAAGCTGTCGGCGGACAGGCGGAGAGCGCCCTGACCAAGGACGATCAGCTGTTCCATGCCGTCGGACGTGGCAACGCGCACGCGGTGGTCTTTGGCAATCTCGTGCGAGGTTTTTTCAATATAGGCGTCTGCCGTTTCCGCTTCCTTCGTATAGACAACGTGGATATTATTATATGCCACAATCTCTTCCTTGTGAAACGGGACGCGGTAGGCGTCAAAAACCAGAATAACGCGGCATTGGCGCACGCCCTGATAGTTGCAGAGAATATCCATCAAAAGCCGGCGTGCCGCGTCGAGATGGTCGGCGGCGACGGCTTTGAGCTCGTCCCATGCAAAGATTATATTGTACCCATCCACAAGCAAATATTCCGGCCCGGCGGGAACCGGCCTTGCTTTCGGCTGCGATGAAATTTTTTCGCGTTCGGAGCGCGGCACAAACGCGCGGTTTTGCTTTACCGCGCCGTACGTCCGCTCATAGATGGCCTGCAATTGCTTATCGAGCGCCGCGCCCGTGCGCGGCACGGAGGCGCTGCGCGGCGGTACGCTCGGATTCTCCGGCGCGGCTTCTCTCTCCGGGCGGAGGCAGCTTTCCAAATGCATATGCTGCTCCACATCGTCCCATCGGACGGTATAGCCTGCGCCGTGCGAGCAGAAAACGGAATCCGGCGTGTTGGCCGCGTCGCGTTCCGGGTCATACCCGATTTCGGTAATGACACGCTGCGTATCGCGGCAGGGCTCATAGCCGCGCAGTGAGAGCGACACGCGCCCCTGTCCGCGGGAATACGCCGTTACCTCGCGCGGATAATCGGCACACCCGGCAACCGGCGCGGCAGCCGTGAGGATGGAGACGCCGTTTTCCGTTTCCGGCGGATCAAACCGCCCGCCCATGCGCTGGATATCCGCCATGGCGCGGCCGATGCATTCGCCCGGCAGCTCCAGCCGGAGATCGTACCATGGCTCGAGGAGTATGCTCTCGGCGCGCATGAGTCCCTGCCGCACGGCGCGGTAGGTCGCCTGACGGAAGTCGCCGCCCTCGGTATGCTTCAGGTGCGCCCGCCCCGCGGCGAGCGTGATCTTCATATCGGTGATCGGCGAGCCGGTCAGCACGCCGCGGTGCTCCTTTTCCGCAAGATGCGTCAATATAAGGCGCTGCCAGTTGAGATCGAGTTCATCGGTTGAGCATTTGCTTGCAAAAACAAGGCCGCTTCCGCGCTCGAGCGGTTCGAGCAGGAGATGGACCTCGGCATAATGACGCAGCGGCTCGTAGTGTCCGACGCCCTCGACCGGCGCGGCGATCGTTTCGCGGTACAGAATGCCGCCCTCGCCGAACGTAAGATCCAGACCGAAGCGGCTGCGGCACAGGCGTTTGAGTATCTCCAGCTGCACCTCGCCCATGAGCTGCACGCGGATCTCCCGCGCGGCATCGTCGTACACAACATGGAGAAGCGGATCTTCCTCCTCCAGTATGCGCAGCTTTTCCAGAACCGTATGCGCGTCGGTTTTTTCGGCATGGACGCGGAAGGTGAACACCGGCTCAAGCAGCGCGGCGCTCATCCCCTTTTCCGCGCCGAGCGCGTCGCCGGTGTGCGCGGCGGTCAGCCCCGTTACGGCGCAGACTGTCCCGGCACGAACCTCGTCGGCAAGGACAAACTTCTCCCCGGAGTACAGGCGGATCTGGTGGATCTTCTCTTCTGTCTCCCCGTTCTCCGTCGGGATCTTCACCGCAGCGCGGGCGCAAAGCGTCCCGCCCGTTACGCGCAGCCAGGTGAGCCGGGCGCCCTGCGTGTCGCGGCTGATTTTATAGACCCGCGCGCCGAAGTCGTTCCCGGCGGGCTTTGCCGGCGCGTAGAGCGCGAGCGTATCGAGCAGCTTTTCCACGCCGTCAAGCCGGAGCGCGGCGCCGAAAAGGCACGGGAACAGCTTCTCTTCCGCGATCAGGCGGCGAACCTCCTCCGGCGGAATCGTCCCGGCGGACAGAAAGCTCTCGAGCGCCGCTTCGCTCTCGGCAGCGGCCTGCTCCATCCACCCGCCGCCGGAAAAGTCCGCGCACTCCGGCGAGAGAAGGGAGCGAAGCTCCTGCATCCGGGAAGCACGGTTCACGCCGGGGAGATCGGTCTTATTGATAAATAAAAAGGTAGGCACATGGTTTCGGCGCAGCAGCCGCCAAAGCGTGCGCGTATGGCTCTGCACGCCGTCCGTACCGCTCACAACAAGGATCGCGGCGTCGAGCACCGGGAGCGTGCGCTCCGTTTCGCCGGAGAAATCCACATGGCCGGGCGTATCCAGAAGCGTTACGGCGCGGTTTTTCCATGTGAGTCTCGCCTGCTTTGAAAAGATCGTGATGCCGCGCTCGCGCTCCTGCGGGTCGGTGTCAAGAAATGCGTCCGCATGATCCACGCGGCCCAGACGGCGAAGCGCCCCGGCGGTATAGAGAAGCGCCTCGGAAAGCGTTGTTTTTCCCGCGTCCACATGCGCGAGAATGCCGATGCACAAAGGGGTCTTTTCCGTATTCAGATCATCCGCCATACAGTTCTCCCCTTTCTTCGTATTGGAACGACGTATTATATCACGAAAGGAACCGTTCTCCAATAGCTTTATTTTACGCCGAAATATTTGAATTGTTTTCAACAAAAAATTTTGCCGCTTTTTATAAAAATAAACAAATTAAAGAAAAATGTAAATCTATTTTCTGTTTGGATTGACAATGCAAGACTTGGTGAGTATAATTAACATCATTCATCCGGCAGTTTTTAACACGGTTTAAAGCTGCCGGAACAAAACGGAATGGAGGATCCGAAAGTGAAAAAGTATCTGGCACTGCTTTTGGCGCTGGTCATGGTGTTCGCTCTCGCTGCCTGCGGCAGCACGGCCGAAACGCCCGCCCCCGCCACCGAAGCTCCCGCTGCCGAACCCGAGACCCCTGCCGAACCCGCCGAGGCTGATCCCATGGAAGAGCTCATCGCCGCGGCAAAGGCCGAGGGCGAGCTGACCGTCTACGGCTCCTGCGAGGAAGAGTACCTCGCCGCCGCCTGCCAGCACTTTGAAGAGCTGTACGGCATCAAGGTCAACTACCAGCGTCTGTCCACCGGCGAGGTGCAGGCAAAGATCGAAGAAGAGAACGGCAACCCCTCCGCCGATGTCTGGTTCGGCGGCACGACCGATCCCTACAACGTCCTCGCCAAGGAAAACCTGCTTGAACCCTACGCCGCCGCGAACGCTTCCCACCTCATCAGCGACATGTACCGCGACGCTGAGGGCAAGTGGTACGGTATCTACAAGGGCATTCTCGGCTTCATGGTCAACACCGACGAGCTCGAGCGTCTCGCACTCGAGGCTCCGGCGGACTGGGCCGATCTCCTCAAGCCCGAATACGAAGGCCTGATCTGGCTCTCCAACTACAACACCGCCGGCACCGCCAAGCTGGTCGTCAACACGATGATCCAGAAGTACGGCCATGACGAAGGCATCCAGTACCTCGTGGACCTTGACAAGAACATTCAGGTTTACACGAAGTCCGGCTCCGGCCCGTCCAAGAACGTCGGCATCGGTGAGTGCGTCATCGGCATCGGCTTCCTGCACGACGGCATTACCCAGATCCACGACAACGGCTATGAGAACATCGCTCTCATCATCCCGTCCAGCGGCACCTCCTTCGAGGTCGGCGCGACCGCCATGTTCACGGGCGCCAAGCACCCCAACGCTGCAAAGCTGTGGATCGAGTACGCTCTCTCCCCCGAGTGCGTGGAGCTCGCTGCCCAGAACGGCTCTTATCAGTTCCTGGTCATTGACAACGCCGCCCAGCCGGAGCTTGCCGTGCAGTTTGGTCTGGATCCCGACAACGTCATGGATTATGACTTTGAGGACGCCAAGAACAACACCGGTACTTACGTCGAGGAAGTCATGACCGCCCTGAGCAAGAGCGGTGCTGACACCGGCGCGGACCGTTTCAAGACGGAGTAATTATCTCTAATGCCAAGGCGGCGGCTTCTGCCGCCGCCTTGTTCGTAAACCGTCCGATGGATCGACTGTCATTATGAATCCGCACGCCGGATGCGCGCCGGTTCATAATGGCAGCGGGTCTGTTTTTAAAGAAACCGAAAGAGTCAGGAGGGATTCCGCCTATGGCAAGAACACAGGGCGCGGCGCTGGACCGGAAGAAACTGATGGGTGACCCCATTCTGGTGACGACCATCGTCGTGCTGATCACATTCCTCACGCTTTTTATTCTCTATCCTCTCGCCATACTGCTGGTGGACAGCTTTGTGGGTGACGGCGGGTTCGGCTTTCATGTGTTCAAACGCATTTTCGATATGCCGAACTTTACCCGCGCCATCACGAACACGCTGAAGGTCGGCTTCCTTGTGGGTATTCTGTCCACGCTCGTCGGCCTGCTGTTTGCGTATGTGGAAGTGTACGTCCGCATGGGCAAATTCACCGGTGGACTTTTCAAGGTCGTATCCATGCTGCCGGTCGTGTCCCCGCCGTTCGTACTCAGCCTTTCGATGATCATGCTCTTCGGCAAGGCCGGTATCATCACCCGCTTCCTGCTGAAGATCTACGATAACAGCGTATATGGCTTCTGGGGCATCGCCATCGTGCAGACACTGACGTTCTTCCCGGTGTGCTACATGATGCTCAAGGGACTCTTGAAAAACATTGACCCCTCGCTCGAAGAAGCCGCCCGCGACATGGGCGCTTCGCGTTGGAAGGTGTTCACGAGCGTCACGCTGCCGCTGCTGCTGCCGGGTCTCGGCAACGCGTTTCTGGTAACGTTCATCGAGTCTATCGCCGACTTTGCCAACCCCATGATCATCGGCGGCTCCTATGATACGCTCGCAACGACCATTTATCTCCAGATCACCGGCGCCTACGACAAGGCCGGCGCCGCGGCAATGGCTGTGGTGCTTCTCTGTATCACGCTTGCGATGTTCGCCGTGCAGAAGTACTATCTTGAGCGCAAGACTGCCGCCACGCTCACCGGCAAGGCGTCCCGCGGCCGCATGCTCATCACCGACCGCAGCGTCAGAACTCCGCTCACGGTGCTCTGCTCCTTCGTTGCGCTCTTTGTTATTCTGATGTACGTCTGCGTGCCGGTCGGCGCGTGCTTCCCGACGTGGGGCTACAAGTTCTTCCCGCTCACGGGCAAGTGGTTCAAGCTCGTGTTCACGCGCTACCACGGCTTCCAGGCATTCCGCGATTCGTTTTTGCTCAGTTTGATCTCCGCGCCGATCACCGCGCTTTTGAGCATGATCATCTCGTATCTTGTCGTCAAGCGGAGGTTTAGATCCAAGGGATTTATTGAGGCGGTGTCCATGCTCGCCATGGCCGTGCCGGGCACGGTTCTCGGCGTCGGCTACATACGCGGCTTCTCCGGCGGTCTGTTCCATTCGGGATTCATGCAGGGGCTTTACGGCACGGGACTCATCCTCATCATCGTGTTTGTCGTCCGCTCTCTGCCGACCGGCACACGAAGCGGCATTTCCGCGCTGCGGCAAATCGATAAATCCATTGAGGAATCCGCCTACGACATGGGCGCAGACAGCTTCCGGGTATTTATGACCGTGACGCTGCCGCTCATTAAGGATTCCTTCCTCAGCGGTCTTGTTACCTCGTTCGTCCGCAGCATCACCGCCATTTCCGCCATCATCCTGCTGGTGACGCCGCAGTTCCTGCTCATCACCGTGCAGATCAATGAGTTTGCCGAGAAAGGCTCCTACAGTCTCGCCTGCGCTTTTGCAACCATCCTCATCGTCATCACCTACGGCAGCGTACTGCTGATGAATCTGGTGACAAAGCGCTTCGGCACCAGCAGAAAAATCAAGGAGGGCAAGTAAGCCATGGAAAAAGTGAAAAAAGGCGTGCGTCTCGAACATATTTCCAAAATCTATCAGGACCCAAAAACCGGCAAGGACTTTTACGCCGTCAAGGATAATTCTCTCGTCATCGAGCCGGGCGAATTTGTCACGCTCCTCGGCCCCTCCGGCTGCGGCAAGACTACAACGCTGCGCATGATCGCCGGGTTTGAAAGCCCGGACGAGGGCGAGATCTATCTGGGAGACGAGGCCATCAACGCTCTCACCCCGAACAAGCGCGACACCGCCATGGTGTTCCAGAGCTACGCCCTTCTCCCGCATTACAATGTGTTCGATAACGTCGCCTACGGTCTCAAGCTGCGGCATGTGCCGAAGGAGGAGATCCGCGAGCGCGTGATGAAGATCCTTGATCTTGTGGAGCTCACCGGCATGGAGGGCCGCATGACCAATCAGCTCTCCGGCGGACAGCAGCAGCGTGTGGCGCTCGCCCGTGCGCTCGTTATCGAGCCGAGCGTCCTGCTCTTCGATGAACCGCTCTCCAATCTTGACGCCAAGCTGCGCGTTACGATGCGCACGGAGATCCGCCGCATTCAGCAGGAGGTCGGCATCACCGCCATTTATGTCACGCACGATCAGAGCGAGGCCATGGCGCTCTCCGACCGGATCATTATCATGCGCTCCGGTGTCGTCGAGCAAATCGGCTCGCCGCAGGAGATCTATTACCACCCCGTCAACGAGTTTGTCGCCGACTTCATCGGCGAGGCGAATTTCCTTAAGGGCAGACTCGAAGCGCTCTCGGACAGTCGTGCGCAGATCCGCGTGGCGGGCAGCATCTGCCACGCCGCCGCCGTGCCCGGCATGGAGGTCGGCAGGGATTATACAATCGTTCTTCGTCCCGAGGCCGCGTCTCTTGCCGAAGAGGGCGGGCTTCCCTGCGAGGTCGTTCTCTCCTGCTTCATGGGCAGCTACCAGAACTACCATGTCAAAGTCGGCGATACGCTTGTGAAGCTCACCGATCCCAACCCCAAGAACAAGCGCATTTACAGGGTCGGGGAGCATTGCCGTCTGGTCTTTGATCCCGAGAGCGTACACGTTCTCTGATCTTCCCTGTTATTCGCCCCCGTCCGCTTTCCGCGGACGGGGGTTTTTTCTGCCGCCGCAGATTGGCAGAAAGCGGGGCTTTCACGTATGCTGTAAGGGGTGCGCCTCAACATCTTTATCTTGGAGTGTGAACCATGGCAAGCTTTACCAACTTCGCCACGCTTTCCTACAACGGCGGCACGACGAACTCGAATACTGTTACCGGCGAGATCCTTGAAGCTCTCACCGCTGTCAAAACGGCAGTTTCGGCGAATTATTCGGCGGGAGGCCGCGTCACCTACGCTCTCTCGCTCGTAAACACCGGCACGACAGCCATCACGGGCTATACCGTCACCGACGATCTCGGCGGCTACACCGTCGGGGCAAACACCGTCTATCCGCTCGCCTACAACGCCGGAACGGTACGCTATTATATCAACGGCGTATTGCAGGCCTCTCCAACCGTAACGGCCGGGCCGCCGCTCACCGTGACCGGCCTCACGATCCCCGCGGGCGGCAGCGCCGTCTTGATCTATGAAGCGACCGCAACAAACGTCGCCCCGCTTGCGACCGGCGGATCGATCACAAACACCGCAACGATCACCGGCGGAGGCCTCATAAACCCGATCACGGCGCAGGCGATGGTGGAGACCGAAAACAGCGCCGATCTCACCATCAGCAAGGCTCTCTCGCCGACGACCGTCACGGAAAACGGCCAGATCACCTATACGTTCGTCATCTCCAACACCGGCAATACCGAAGCGGCGGCGACGGACAACGTTGTCGTCACCGACACATTTGATCCCGTTCTCCGCAATATCACCGTCACCTACAACGGTACCGCGTGGACGGAGGGCACGAATTACACCTATAACGCCACAACCGGCGTTTTTACGACGCAGGCCGGACAGATCACCGTGCCGGCGGCCTCGTTCTCGCAGAACGCGGACGGAACATTTGCCGTCACACCCGGCACGGCCACGCTCGTCATCACCGGAACGGTCTGACCTGCCGCCGTACAAAAGACCCCCCATCCCTGGCTTTTGCCAGGGATGGTTCTGTAAAAAAACCGCTTCCCGTCCCGTCCGTCCCGTGATATAATGGCCACGATTTACGCTTTTCGACAAAATGCGCGCAGATCGGACGGAGAGAGACTTATGGAGAAGAAAACCTTTTATCTCACCTGCGAGCGGATATGGGTGTACGATACGCTCATATTTGCCGCCGGCATTCTCGGCTCATATACCTATATGCTCTGCGGCGGCATTTTCTGCAATGCGCAGACCGGAAACATCGTTCTGCTGGGCATCGCGCTCGGCACGCGGAGCTGGCTGAAAGCGCTGTACTATGTCATTCCGATCTCCGCCTACACACTCGGCGCGTTCATTTCCGAGCTCATCCCCGACGATGTGAAGCACCGCTTCCACATCCGCTGGGAGACGATCCTCGTCGCCGTGGAGATCGTGTTCGTCGCGATTCTCGGCGCGCTGCCCGAGGCGACGCCGATTCAGGTGTTCCAGGTATCCATTAACTTTATCGCTTCCATGCAGTACAACACGTTCCGCAACTCCGAGGGCGTCCCGATGGCTACAACGTTCGCCACCAACCATGTCCGTCAGCTCGGCATCGGCCTTGCCAGGGAACTGCACCGCCGCCACGGCGATACGTCCCACCGCCGCATTCTCAAGCGGCATTTTTCCATGATCCTCTTCTTCCTTGCCGGAACCATTCTCGGTGCGATCGCCTGCACGTTCCTCCGCCGCCGCGCGGTCTGGATCGCCGCGCTCCCCTACGCCGTCGTATTTGCCGCCTTTCTCCACGCCGACCTCACCTCCGAAAAGGAATGGCTGGAGCGCGACCCCGCAGGCCATTGATCCGTGCCGCATGTTCCTCTTGCATTTTAAATTGTTTTACGCTATAATGCGCTAAACCAAAGCAGGAGATCATGATCATGTCCGGATATCATAAGAACGAAATCTACGCCTTTCTCAACGAAAAAGCCATTCCGTATGAAGCCGTTGAACACGAGGCGGTGTTCACCATGGAGGAGATGGAGCGCGCCGGGATCGATGCTCACGGCTGCATCTGCAAAAATCTCTTCCTCCGCGATGCAAAGGGCAGGCAGCATTATCTCGTGACCGTTCCCGACGAACGGCGCGTCGATCTCAAGTGGCTCTCCGAGGCGCTCGGCACATCCAAGCTCAGCTTTGCCTCCGCCGAACGGCTGGACAAGTATCTCGGCGTACCGCAGGGCAGCGTTTCGCCGTTCGGTATCCTCAACGACGAGAGCCGCTCCGTTATCTTTGCCGCGGACTCTGCGCTCGCCTCGCTGCCGGTGATCGGCGTCCATCCGAACGACAACACCGCCACGGTGTTTCTCCCGTTCGCCGACCTTCGGCGGATCATCGAAGAGCACGGGAATGCCGTTGTTCTTTTAGATTTTTCCTCCTCCCCGCCGCAGGCGTGATCCCCGCCCCGCTCCCGGCATTCACCGCGCCGGAAGCGGGGCTTTCTGCGTTATAAGCAATTTGACGATTTTTACAAGCATCTCTTTGCATTATTAAAGAATTTGATATATATCTGCTCTTGAAAATCCGGCCGGTGCGCTGTAGAATCTCTCCATAATTTTTTTACCGGATGAAAGCGCGGCATGCTGCCCGGCGCTTCTCCCTTTACAGGGGCCGGAGTTTTGCGGTTCCGCCCCTTTCGGCGAAGCCGCGCTTTTTTTATTCTGCTGCGAAAGGATGAGTTCGCCCATGGCAAAAAAGAGGATCCTCGGCGTGATCGGTTTGGGACATGTCGGCGCGCATGTCGCTTACGCGCTCGCCGTGCAGGGCATTGCGGACGAGCTGGTGCTCGTCGATAAAAATGCGCGGAAGCTCGCGAGTGAGATACAGGACCTGCGTGACGCCGCGGCGTATCTGCCGCACCGCGTTTTCTTTCGTTCCGGAGAGTTTTCCGATCTCGACGAATGCAACGTGATCGTCAACAGCGTGGGAAAGATCGAGCTTCTCCGCGAATCGCACGACCGCACCACGGAGATGGACTTCACGATCCCGGCGGTGCGCAGCTTTGCCGGGAAAATTCGGGAAAGCGGTTTTGACGGCGTTGTTATCAATATTACCAATCCCTGCGACATTGTAACGCACGAGCTTGCTCTGGGGCTTGGACTTCCGAGAGGGCGCGTATTCGGTACCGGCACCGGACTGGACACGGCGCGGCTTCTCAGCGCGCTGGCCCGCCGGACCGGCATCGACCACAAGTCGATCACGTGCTATATGCTCGGCGAACACGGAAACCGTCAGTTTGCCCCATGGTCTGCCGTCAGTTTCCGCGGCATGCCGCTCGACGCCTGGGCAAAAACGGACGAACGGTTCCGTTTTGACCGCGAGGCGCTGCAAAAGGAGTCCATCGGCGGCGGATGGGTCACGTTCTCCGGAAAATACTGCACCGAATACGGTATTGCGACGACCGCCGCGCGCATGGCGCACATCGTCCTGCACGATGAAAAGGCGATAATGCCGGCCAGCGCGGAGCTTTGCGGAGAATACGGTGAATCCGGGCTGTTTGCCGGAGTTCCCTGCGTGCTCGGCGCAAACGGCGTGGAGCGGATCGTTGAACTGCCGCTCACGGCGGAAGAGCAGGCGCAGTTCCACGCCTGCTGCAGCGGCATCCGCGCCAATATGGAGCATTGGAACGACATTCAAAATTCCCGATAACAGAACGGAGGCGCTGATCATGACGATTTCGTTTACAAAAAACCCGACGCCCGGAAAGCTGCCGGAATCCGACGCGCTGGGCTTTGGAAAATACTTTACCGATCACATGTTTCTTATGGACTATTCCGATACCGACGGCTGGCACGATGCGCGCATCGTCCCCTTCGGCCCGGTCAGTCTGTCCCCCGCCGCAGGCGTATTGCACTACGGCGCCGAGGTGTTTGAAGGTCTGAAAGCCTACCGCCGCCCGGACGGCGGCGTGCAGCTTTTCCGTCCCTGGGAAAACATGGCGCGCCTGAACCGCTCGTGTGACCGTATCGGTCTGCCGCGTATCAACAAGGAGGACGGGCTGCAGGCAATTCTGGAACTGGTGCGCGCGGATGAGCGCTGGGTTCCTTCCGAGCCGGGAACGTCGCTGTACATACGCCCGTTCCTGTATTCTACAAACCCGACGCTTTCTCTGCATGGTGTATTCGCGGCGACCTTCGCCGTCATTCTCTCCCCCTCCGGAAATTATTTCAAAAACGGTTTGGAGCCTGTCTCCATCATGGTGGAGACAGAGGACGTGCGCGCCGTCCGCGGCGGTACCGGCGAGGCGAAATGCGGCGGAAACTATGCCGCCGCCAACCGTGCCGGGGACAAAGCCGCCGAAAAAGGTTTCGCGCAGGTTTTGTGGCTGGACGGCGTCGAGCGAAAATATGTGGAAGAGGGCGGCGGTATGAACGTGATGTTCAGGATCAACGGCACCGTTGTGACGCCCATGCTCACCGGCTCCATTCTCCCCGGCATCACGCGCAAATCCTGCATCGAGCTGCTGCGCAGCTGGGGCGTTTCGGTGGAAGAGCGGCTCATCAGCGTAGACGAGCTTTTTGAGGCTGCGAAAACCGGCGCGCTGGAAGAAGCATGGTGTGTCGGCACCGCGGCGGTCGTCTCCCCGATCGGCGAGCTTGCGTGGGGAAAGCGGAAATATACGATCAACGATAACCGGATCGGCCCGCTCTCGCAAAAGCTCTATGACGAGCTGACCGGCATCCAGCGGGGTACAAAGCCCGATCCCTTCGGCTGGGTTTGCCGGGTCTGCTGAGCTGGAACAGCCTGCGGTGTAAACGGAGTCGCAAAAAGGAGCGGCCTTACAGGATCCTCGGATTCTGTAAGGCCGCTCTGCATGGTGGAGCGCGATCACAGGTCTGGGCCATCCGGTCACGGTTTACCAATTGACGCAGCGCATAAAAAAAGTCGTCGCAAGCGATACAAAGCTTGCGACGACCTGGTCGGAGTGGCGAGACTTGAACTCGCGGCCTCTTGGTCCCGAACCAAGCACGCTACCAACTGCGCTACACCCCGGTACTGATATCAGCAAGATAGAATTATATTGTCTTTGGGCGAAATTGTCAAGTATTTTTCGAAAACTCTTTTCTTTATTCTTGTAAATGCCTTCAAGCTGTTATAAAATGATGGAACAACGTACAGGAGCTTTGATGTATGGACAAGAAACTCGAACGGATCCTTCCGCTCGTACAAAAGCCCGCCCGGTATACCGGCGGCGAGTACGGCGAAATTCAAAAAAATAAAAGCGAAGTTGATCTCCGTATGGCGCTCTGTTTCCCGGACACTTACGAGATCGGCATGTCAAACACCGGCATGCGCATTCTCTATCAGGTGCTCAACGACATCCCCGGCGTGTGGTGCGAGCGCGTATTCGCCCCGTGGTTCGATATGGACCGGCAGATGCGCGAGAAACGGCTCCCCCTCTATGCGCTCGAGAGCGGCGATCCTCTCACCGCGTTTGACGCGATCGGCTTTTCACTCGGCTATGAGATGGCATATACGACCGTGCTGGAAATGCTCGATCTTGCCGGCATTCCGCTTCGCAGCGCCAACCGCACAGAGCTGACGCCGCTCGTGTTTGCCGGCGGGAGCGTATGCTGCAACGGCGAGCCGATGGCGGACTTTTTCGATCTTATGATCGTCGGCGAGGGCGAGAGCGTAGACGGCGAGGTATTGCAGCTTCTGCGCGAGGCAAAGGCTGCCGGCTGGAGCAAGGCGGAGTTTCTCCGCCGCGCCGCGCAGATCGGCGGCGTGTACGTCCCCTCGCTCTACACCCCGGAGTACAATCCCGACGGCACGCTCAAAGCCATGCACGCCGCCCCCGGCGCGCCGGAGCGCGTCACAAAGCGCATCGTGGAGGATTTTGAAACGAGCTGCTTTCCCGTGAAAGCGATCGTTCCCTCCACGGAGATCGTGCACGACCGCGTCGGACTGGAGCTGTTCCGCGGCTGCATCCGCGGCTGCCGGTTCTGCCAGGCCGGACATATCTACCGGCCGGTGCGCAGCCGCAGCGCGGAAAAATGCATGGAATACGGCAAGGAAGCGCTCGCCTTCTCCGGCTATCACGAGATCACGCTCCTCTCGCTCAGCACGAGCGACTACCGCGGTCTGAACGATCTCTGCGACGGGCTGATGGACTACTGCGAAAGCCGCGGCATCGGCCTCTCTCTCCCTTCCCTGCGCGCGGACAACTTCTCCATGGATATCATGCAGCGCGTGCAGAAGGTACGCAAATCCGGTCTCACCTTTGCGCCCGAGGCCGGTACGCAGCGTCTGCGCGACGTTATCAACAAAAATGTCACCGAGGAGGACCTTCTCCGTTCGTGCGCCGTGGCGTTTCAGGGCGGCTGGAACAGCGTGAAGCTCTATTTCATGCTCGGTCTGCCGACGGAGACGGACGAGGATGTGCTCGGCATTGCCGAGCTTGCCGACCGCGTTGTGCATTGCTGGCGCGAAAATTCGCCCAACCGCAGCCACGGGCTGCGTGTGACGGTGAGCACATCCTGCTTTGTGCCGAAGCCGCACACCCCATTCCAGTGGGAACCGCAGGTCACGCGAGAAGAGTATATGCGCCGCGTTTCGCTGCTGCGTGACAACATGAAGGCGCGCGCCGTAACCTACAACTGGCACGACGCCGATACCTCGCTTACCGAGGCGGTGCTCTCACGCGGCGACCGCCGGCTCGGCGCAATGATCGAAAACATCTGGCGGCAGGGCGGCTTCCTTGAATCGTGGTCGGAGGGTTTTGATCTCAAGCGCTGGGAAAAGGCCGCAAAGGAAGAAGGCGTCTCCTTTGCGTTCTACGCCAACCGCGAACGTACGCTCGACGAAGTGCTGCCGTGGGATCATCTCTATATGGGTGTAAACAAGCGCCATTACGTCCATGAATACGAGCAGGCGCACAAGGGGCTTCTCTCCCCCGACTGCCGGGCGCAGTGCTCCGGCTGCGGCGCCGCCGCTTTTTTGAAAGGAGGCCGCTGCGATGGATAAGCTCCGGCTCGTATACGAGCAGACCTGCCGCGCGATATGGATGTCGCATCTCGATACGATGCGCACGCTTCAGCGCGCCGTCAAGCGCGCCGGGATCCCCATACGGTACAGCGAGGGCTTCAACCCCCACGAGCTCATTTCGATTTTGCTGCCGCTTTCCGTCGGCACAGCCAGCCTCTGCCAGATCGCGGACATCCGCGTGCGCGAAGATGTGGATATCGCGGCGCTGCCCGCGCAGCTGACTGCCGTGATGCCGGAGGGTATCCGTGTGACGGACTGTTACGAGAACGCGATGAAGCCCGCAGAGCTCAAATGGATGCGCGTGGAGGGCGCGTGGGAGTATGATACCGCCGACACGGAAGCCGTTGCCGCACGGTGCCGGGAGCTTTTCTCCGGTTCGGTCGAGGTCATGCGCAAAACGAAGCGCGGCGAGGGGCTGTTTACCGTGACCGACCATGTACGCGATCTGACGTTCACCCCCGGCGATGGCGTCGTGACGGTTGGAGGGATCGTATCCTGTGCCGAGCCTGTGGTGAATCCCGAGCTGCTCACCGCGGCGGTGCGGACGCACCTTCCGGACTGCGCGCCGGACGGCGGGCGATTCTGCCGCATGGCGCTTTACCGCGCCGACGGAACATCCTACCGATAATTTCCAATATTCTTAAAATAAACTGTTGACTTTTTTCAAAGGCATGATATAATAGCACTTGCCGTTGAAACGCGGGAGTGCTGGAATAGGTAGACAGGCAGGCTTGAGGTGCCTGTGTCCAACCATAGACGTGAGAGTTCAAGTCTCTTCTCCCGCACCACGAAAGAAACCTCTTTTGTCTACCAAGACAAGAGAGGTTTTTTCATGCTTTTCGGGGCAAAATAGCCCTCCATACAGGAAAATTCCGCTGAAACAGGGGTTGGAACGGTCATTGAGGCCGCGCCAGCCCCTGTTTTTTTGCTTTTCGGCAGTGAAATTGGCGTGTTACTTTTTGCGTTTCTTTACTCAGCAAAGAAGTTGGCAAAACTGCAACCGACGGGATTTGAATACGGAAAAGCACAGAGATGTCGCGGAAAAGTGACAGCAAAACCTTGTAAATCGACGGAATTTGTGCTATAATGTTTGGTGATAGTTTATACCTTTTTGAAGGAATACCCTTGGAGGTGGCACATGGCACAGGAAAACTGGCAGAAATATAAGCTGCTGAAGCTCCTTGAGCTTCTGCGTCAAGAGACGGATGAGCAGCATCCCCTCTCCACAAGTCAGATTTGCAACAAGCTTGGAGAGATGGGCATTTCGTGTGAGCGCAGGACACTGACGAAAGATATCGCTGTTCTCAATGAGCTTGGTTACGAGGTCATGTGGAACTGGGTCGGCAAAGAAAAAGGGTACTATATCGAGGATCGCAGCTTCAGCGTTCCCGAATTGAAGATACTGATTGACGCTATACAGGCAGCCAGCTTCGTTACAGAGAAGAAGACCGCAGAGCTGATCGACAAGATCGCAGCTCTCGGCGGCAGCCATAAAGCGGACATTCTGAAAAGCAACATGGTGTGCTTCAATACCCGAAAGCACAGCAACGAATCTATATACTATAATGTCGGATTTTTAGAGGATGCCATCCAGCAGCAGAAAAAGGTCATCTTCTACTACTACGATTTGAATGAGAACGGCGAGAAGGTTTACCGCCGTGAGCATCACCACTATGTTGTGGAGCCCATCGCATTGGTGTTCAATGATGATAATTACTACCTCATGGTATACAGTGCAAAACACGATGGAACAGCCAACTACCGCGTGGATAGAATAGATCATGTGGAGATCGTGGACGAAGCAATTTCTGAGAAGGCATTGACATTGCGAGAAGGTATTGACAGCTACACCGAGCAGGCATTCAAAATGTATGGAGGCCAGCTGGTGGATGTGGTGCTGGAATTTGACGATAAGCTGATTGGCGTGGTTTATGACAAATTTGGAGAGGACACCAAGATGATCCGAGCCGGAGATAAATGCATTGCCACCGTCAAGGTACAGATCAGTCCCGTATTCTGGGGGTGGCTGTTCCAGTTTGGCAGGCAAATGATCGTTATTTCCCCAGCCGAGGTGGTAGAGGAATATAGGAGTCAGGTCAACCAGCTAGTCGATATCGATAGCAGTAAGTAATTCTTTGTTAAAGGATGGGGTGAATATGGCAATACGGATTCCGTGAAACGAGCAGGAAACGCTGCTCCTCTTCGATGCGTATGAGAAAATCCAAAAGAATCCTGACAAGAAATCCGCGTTGACCACAGCCCTTTCAATTAACTTGCGCCGCATGGCGGTTGATCGAAATGTTTCGATTGACGAGACATTTCGTAACTATGCCGGAATCAGCATGCGATTATCAGAGATAGATAAAATACTACATCCAGACAATAAGGGATTGTCAAAGACGTCAGAACTCTTTCGCTCAAGCGCTGATTTATACGCCAAACACAGGAGAACTTTTATGAAAAAAGTTCTGGAGCTTGATGAGTATCGCGTAAAGCTACTGGCAGACATGGTAGGGTTTGATCTGATTGAGGCCGTTGTCCTGTTAGATGCATATTGGGGGATTGGTGCACCGGGAGAGACTAAAGCGCACACTGCAAGACTGGTTTCTGCAAAACTGCGTACTCTTGCCATCAACCGTGGATGTGTCATCAACGAAGCATTTAGAAGTGATAAAGGAATATTAGGTCGTCTGAAAAAGATGGAAGCAGCATTTGGAAATGCCAATCTGTCTGATGCAGATATCCCGCAAGTATTTGTCGATGCAGTCAACTTGCATTACGAAAACCGCAGTGAATATAAGCGGCTACTACAATATGCGAATTCAATCATCGGCAAAATCATATTACCGGAAGATGCGGCTAAAATCGAAAAGGCAAAGCAGCAGGCCAAGGATGCCTCACCGGTAAAAAAGACGAAATATGTCAAGACCAAAAGAGATCGGAAACTAAAGGAAATATATCCGAAAGAATTTGTTGCAGTCTATAAAGCGCTGGAACAAAGGTGCTATACAGATCCCGATGGCGTTACTGTTACAGTATTATTTCGGGATTTGAAAAAGAAGCACCAGAGAAAAATAATCAGTGAGATATTGGATGGTGCCAGTTGGGCAAAAGAAAGACGGACAGAAAAATATGTCCATGTGCTGGGAGCTACGGTGATGGCAATGATGGAATCTAATGAGAGCAAGTTTTTTGCTTGGCTGAAAACAAAAGCTACAATTGCGAAGTGTCAGGAGATGCAAAAGGCGAAAAGCGTTGTTTCTATGATACTTATGCAAAAGAAGGTAATCAAAAAGCCGTTGTTCTCAATCGAAAGCGCTGATGAAGTGAGCGGTATTATCAACAAAATTGCCCCTTGCTTTGCAAGCAGCAAAAACAAAAACACGGCTGTTCAATTGGTTACATTTTACGCAACTTATTTAAAGGAAAAGGCATCGGCGCCACGCGAAGCAGAAAAGGCAGAACCTAAACAAACACCTGGTGCCGAAAACACCGGCAAACAAATTTATTTGTTGCATGTTGGCGATAAGATATATCGCGCCAAAAGCCCCGCCGTGGCTTTTGCACATTTTTGTGAGGAAATGGCTGTCACATATCCTCTAAAGATCAGATCTTTGGTTGGTATGCGCATTCGTGGCAGTGCAGATGTTCCGCTTAAAAGCACAAACGATGGCAATGGTAACAGGATAAAAATGGCCACTGTCAATGCATACGTTGACGGCAGCATGCAGACATATCATGCGGAGGATTATACACGTTGGGTGTGTGATATGTGCGCAGTAATGATGCCGAATGTAACGATGAGCGTTGAGCAGAGTGAACCGGTCATTCAAGTACCACCATCAATATCCGATGGCAAAGATACCAGCAAAACCGCCGCTAAAGAAGGTCAAGAAGCGGTGACGCCTGCTCCTGTTCTCCCTGTTGCGCCTATCGTGCAGGAAACTACTGCTGCGGTGACCGCATGTCAGCCCAAAAAGAAAGACAATCCCCTTGTGGACAAGATGGAGCAGATTGTTCTTCGAGCAGATATTGACGGCATGTCCTATGACGATTTGAAAGAAACGCTGCAGATCACCATGGTTCTGACGAAACAATTGGTTGCACAGTCTGCTAAAATTGTAGATATCAAAGGTGTACTCATCCACGAAGAAGCATTCATCGACTGGGAAGACGGTGCTGATGCATTAGAATCTATTATCGAGAAGCTGATGCAGAAGAACAATGGGTATGTCTCCAGTACGCAGCTTTTCGAATATGCTCGAATTGAGATGAACTTGTTCCTCAATGACAACGATATGTTCGAGGAACGTGCGGTATATGATATGGCACAGCACCTTTTTGAAAAAGCGCATTATCACGGGAAGACTTTTGCTTTCCGAGGTAAAATGCACATTTCACGTATTGATGCAAGAATCGGCTCCAACATGGACATATACAAAAAATATGCATCCGATCAAGGAGGCGTGTTCAATTTCAATGGATTGGTAGAATACCTCGAAAGCATTGGTGTTGGCGCTGGTAATTTGCGCGCTCAGATGCGGATGCAAACGGAGCCAATATTCTTCTACTATGATCAGGATTTGGTGATATATGCCGAGGCATTGCACATTGACGATGCATGGAAGAAAACCATTGCAAAATCCTTACAGGTTCTCTTTGACGATGCTGGAGACCATATGATACTGCGAAATATACCAGCAATTTGGTTTGATCGGCTTCCCGCCATTTCTGGTAATCGTCCGTGGACTCCGCTTTTACTACAGAGTGTACTGCGATTCTTCAGCGAAGAGCTTGGCGCTCGTACTATTCAGGCGTTAGATGGACAGTCGTTAGAAACGGTACACACGATGCTTGTGGCAAACACTAGTCCAATCCAAAACTTCGGAGATGTGATTATCTCTTATATGCTGGAGCAGAACATCGAGCGCAGGAAGTTTGAAGCCGAAGAATTGCGCTTATTATTGGTTGACAGTGGCATACTTCATGGTAATGAGCTGATTTGGAATATGCCAAAGGCATTAAAGCGTGATGGACGCTTTGCTTGGGACGCATCCGGTAGTCAAGTTACCGTAAAAGTATAATGGGAGGTGTATATAGCCATGTATGGCTATGAGTGGACAGATGAATATGGCATCTTCCGTTTGACGATTGATGC
>SFFV01000042.1 GCA_004557735.1 Clostridiales bacterium | reverse complement strand
CGGCAAGCCGCGGGACGCGACGGCGCCAGCGCGGAAAAGCGGCCGCACAGCCGCGCGAGATTTTCCTCCGTGAAGCTGCCGCATACGGAAACAACGATTCGCCCGGGGCTGTATTCGCGCTCCTTGAACGCGCGGAGCGATGCGCCGGTCATACCGTTGAGCGAGGCGGGACGGCCCAGCACCGGCTTTCCGAGCGCGCCGGGGAACGCTTTGCCCATAAGCTGTTCCACGACGATATCCTCCGGCGTATCGCGGTACATGTCGATCTCCTCGAGAACGACGCCGCGCTCGTTGACGACGTCCGATTCCGAGAAAAGGGAATCAAAAAACATTTCGCACAGGATATCGGACGCCTCATCGAGATGGCTGTCCAGAACGCGCGCATAGAAGCAGGTGGAATCGCGGGAGGTGAAGGCGTTGATCTGCCCGCCGATGGCGTCCATGCGCCCGGCGAGCTCGGCGGCAGTGCTTTTCTCTGTGCCCTTGAAGAGCATGTGTTCAATGAAGTGGGCGCTGCCCTCCTCGCCGTGTTTTTCATAGCGCGAGCCGACGCCGACCCAGATGCCGACGGCGGCGGAGCGCACGCCGGACATTTTCTCGTAAGCGATACGCACGCCGTTCGGTAAGGTAATGATTTCGTACATGGGAACCTCCGGAGGAAAACGGCGGGAGCAAAGCCCCCGCCGTACATATTGTCAACAGAGTCTCGCAGAATCAGGCTTCGCCGCGCTCCTTGAGCGCGTCCTTGCGGCTGAGATCGATGCCCTTGGGACCGACGTTCATGACCTTTACCCAGGTCATATCGCCGATGTTGAGCACGTCCTCGACCTTCTCGGTGCGCTTGAACTCAAGATCCTTGATCTTCACAAGGCCGTCCTTGCCCGGAGCCAGCTCGACCCACGCGCCAAAGTCGGAACGGATGTTGGAGACGCGGCCGTAGTAGAGCGCGCCGACCTCCGGCTCAAAGACGATGTTCTCGATGGTCTTGCGTGCGGCGCGGCAGGCCTCGATATCCTCGGAGGCAATGTAGATGTTGCCGTCGTCGGTGATGTCGATTTTCGTGTTGGTGTCGGCAGTGATCTTCTGGATGACCTTTCCGCCGGAGCCGATGACATCGCGGATCTTGTCGGGGTTGATCTTCATCTGGATCATCTTGGGAGCGGTCTTGGCAAGCTCGCGGCGCGGCTCGGGTATGGCCTTGAGCATGACCTCGTCGAGGATCTGGAAGCGGGCTTCCTTCGTGATGGCGAAGGCTTCCTTGATGATCTCGTGCTTGAGACCGTCGTTTTTCAGATCCATCTGGATGGCGGTGATTCCGTCCTTCGTACCGGCGACCTTGAAGTCCATCTCGCCGTGGAAGTCCTCCACGCCCTGAATATCGATAAACGTGGTAAAGCTATCTCCGTCCTGAATGAGACCGCAGCTGATGCCGGCAACAGGGGCCTTCAGAGGCACACCGGCGTCCATGAGCGCAAGCGTCGTGCCGCAGATGGAACCTTGCGAGGTGGAGCCGTTGGAGGAGAGCACCTCGCTCACCACGCGGATGGCGTAGGGGAAATCCTCCACGGACGGAATGACAGACTGGAGCGCCTTCTCCACAAGAGCGCCGTGGCCGTATTCGCGGCGGCCGGTACTGCGGGCGGCACGCGCCTCGCCGGTCGAGTAGGAGGGCATGTTGTAGTGGTGCAGGAAGCGCTTCTCGGTCTCGTCCCAGATGGTGTCGAGCTTCTGGGCGGCGGAGAGTGTGTTCAGCGTGGCGATGGAGAGCACCTGTGTCTGGCCGCGGGTAAAGAGGGCGGAGCCGTGGACAACAGGCAGCACGCCGACTTCCGCGCCGAGCGGGCGGATCTCGTTCATGGCGCGGCCGTCCACACGCTTGCCGGCGAGCAGCCACTTTTTGACGACCTTTTTCTGCAGCTTGTAGAGGATCTCGTCCATGTACTGCATGATCTCGGGATGGTCGGCCTCATACTTTTCCTGCATCGCGGTGACCCACTCGTTCACGCGGGCCTCGCGGACGTTCTTGTCGTCGGTGTCCATGCAGTATTCCATACCGGCAAACTCGTTCTCGACGAGCTTTTCAAAAAGCTCGTCGTCGAACGCGGCGTGCTCATAGGAGAACTTGGGCTTGCCGATCTCGGCGACCATACGGTCGATGAGATCGAGCATCGGCTGCACCATCTCGTGCGCCTGCACGATACCCTCGTACATGACGTCGTCGGGCACCTGGTCGGCCTCGGACTCGATCATGACGATCTTCTTGTGCGTGGCGGCGATGGTCGTCGTCATGCGGTTGGTTTCCTTCTCGGCGGCGGTGGGGTTGAAGAGGAATTTTTCACCGTCCCAGCCGAGGACGATGCCGGCGATGGGGCCGTTGAACGGGATATCGGAAATCGAAACGGCGGTGGAAGCGCCGATCATCGCGGCGATCTCCGGGGAGCAGTCGCGGTCAACGGCGAGCACCTCGCAGGCGATGACAACATCGTTGCGCAGATCGGACGGGAAGAGCGGGCGCATCGGGCGGTCAATGAGACGGCTCGCGAGCACGGCGTTCAGAGACGGACGGCCTTCGCGGCGGTTGAAGCTGCCGGGGATACGGCCGACGGCGTAGAGCTTTTCGTTGAAGTCCACGGCGAGAGGGAAGTAGTCGATACCGTCCTTCGGGCGCGCAGAAGCGGTAGCGGTCACGAGAACGCGGGTGTCGCCGTAGCCGACGAGAACGGAAGCGTTGCAAAGCTCGGCCATCTTGCCGACCTCCATGAAGAACGGACGGCCGCAGTAGTCCATTTCGTAACGCTTGTAATTCGGAAATTCCTTGTGAGAGATGATCATTCTTTTGTTACTCCTTTTTTATTCACACTTGCAAACAAAACAAATAATAAAAAATACGGAGGGACAGTATTCACTTGTCCCTCCGTAAAAAAACCTTCATAACCTTCGGCAGAGGTTTCCGCGAATTACTTGCGGATACCCAGTTTCGCGATAATGGCGCGGTAACGCTCGATGTCCTTGCGGGACAGGTACTCCAGCAGACGGCGGCGCTTGCCGACCATCTTGTACATACCCAGACGGCTGTGGTCGTCGTTGGGGTGCTTCTTGAGATGCTCCGTCAGCTGACGGATGCGCTCGGTGAGGATGGCGATCTGAACTTCCGGAGAACCGGTGTCACCCTCGTGGGTTTTGTTGGCGTCGATAACGACGGTCTTCTGGTCTTTCGTGATCATAGCAATTTCGATCCTTTCTTGATTCTCGCTTCCCGTGCGGCTAAGTATCGGCTGAAAGGCGGCCGGAAACTGAGCGCGGCGGACGTACGCTCGATTATCCTACCACATTTCCCGCCCCTTGTAAAGCATAAAATCATGGAAAAGTGTCGGTTCGCGGAAAAAAGAGCGTAACGGAAAGTCCGCCGGGGAATACGGCTTCTTCCGCGTCCGTGCAAACGCCCGCATCCAGCAGACGGCGCACCTCTGCAAGCAGAGCGCCGAGCTCGCGGCGCTCCGGCGGGCGGAGAAGCGTCTCCACATAGCCCTCCGTCTCCGCAACGCTCAAATGCCTCTGCAAAATGACGCGCAGCGCCGCCTTACGCTGCTCCGCGTCTGTCAGACGGAGTAAAGCTCTGGCGTGGCGCTCCGAAAGCCCGGCTTCCTCCATGGCGCGCCGTTCCCCGTCCGTAAGGCGCAGCAGCCGCAGGCGGTTTGCCACCGATGACTGCGATCTTCCGAGCCGCGCCGCACATTCCGACTGCGTTATGCCGCAAAGCCGTATATACTCCCGGAGAAGAGGCACGTCCTCCCAAACGCTGAGCGTGCGCGATCGGAGCAGCCGCAGCATTTCGCTCTCCGTAAGTTCTCCGTTCAAACGTGCCGCCCCTCTCGTGTCCGTCTGCTTCCAGTATAGGAGCGTCGGTGTGCGGATGCGGACGAAAGTTGACATAATATAAAATAGTTTACATAACACAAATTGACAGAAAAAGCGGATTATGATATTTTAATAAGACGAAAGGAGCATTGGTATGAAGAAATCCATTCGGGCCGCGGCTGCGGCTCTGCTGATACCGATCCTGCTCGCGCTCACCGGCTGTTCGCTCACGGTGGACAGCGTTATGAGCGTGATCGCGCCGACCGAAACGCCCGTTCCCGGTTCGGATCTCGTTTTTTCCGATCAACCGGAGGCGACGCCGGAGCCGAGACAGATCACCTATGAAAAAATGGACGGCGTGTTCAGCCCGTTCTTTGCGGAGACGGACGGCGACAAGGCCGTTTCCGAAATGACGCAACTCTCCCTGCGTGCCGTGGAGGGGAACCGTGCCCCGGCCGAGATCACCCGCACGACCGGCTCGGACGGAACGGCGTCCGTTACGATCCGCCTGCAGAAGGGCCTCCGCTGTGCCGACGGCGCGGAGCTTACGGCGGACGATCTTCTCTTTACGTATTATGTCCTTATGGACGAGAGCTATGAGGGTCCGTATACGATCAATCGTCTCCCCATTGACGGGATCGCTCTTTACTGGAACGGCATGGATTCGGATATGTATGGCAAGTACATGATGATCTATGACGAGATCTACAACGGCGGCAAATACGAGGCCGATCTTGAAAAGGCCGTCGAGGATGCCAGACGCGCGGCCGTGGAAAAGGGCGTAAGCGAGGAGAATGCGGATCAGGACGCCGACGTTGTCAAAGCGCAGCAGGCGCTCGACGAATACGACACCGTCCGTGCCGATGAGATCCGCGACGCGATCGACAACGCCTGGCGCAACGATGCGCAGGCACTCGTGGATTATACGATGGAGAACTACAGCGGCACGATCGCGCTGCGCACGCCGTACACGCGCGAGGAGGTGCTCGCCAATACCGGCTTGCAGGTGGCTTATACGATGCTTGACCGCGGCTTCGGCAAGTTTACCGACGACGGCGGCTTTGCATCGACAAGCGGCAGGACCTGGGATCTCACCGCGGAATTCCCGACGGCGGAGGATCTTTATAACGAAATGTTCGAAGCCTACGACGGCGATGTTGCACAGTACTGGAGCATCGAGG